>NVUB02000173.1 GCA_002401775.2 Ectothiorhodospiraceae bacterium | reverse complement strand
TGGGAAAGTACAGCCCCCTTAATTGACCCCATTGATCAAAGCAGTCATCCGGTTTTAAAAGAAACCACAACCTTCACCTATGACGACGAAATCAGTCCCGATGCCACCGTTATTCGTTATATTACACAAGTCGACACCACGCCTCCGAGTCCGAATCAGGGAAGCATTCTTTTGCATGCCATTAGTGATGGGAATGATCTGTACTGGTTATATGACAATGATGCCGGAGCCAGCCCGGACAATTCAAATACCCCCGTTATTTCTCCTATCGTTTTTGATTCCCCCATTACCGTTGGCGTTGCACCACTCAGTTCGCCTATTAATTTTTCGGTCATGGAAGGCTGCGACCCAGGACTAAGTCTGTGCGGGACTCGAGTTTTTGATTTTAATGACAGCTATACTGTCGAAGGTGACACGAAGGAAATCCCCACCAATCTTGGCACCTTTATAAATCCATTCGAATTGAGTTTTACGGGCGGAACCATACCAAAAACAGATCTGGCACTGTCCGTGCTCGGTGACTTCCGAAACACTTGTGGTGACAGTACTAGCGAAACAATTTCTCACAACGGCAACATTTTCGTTGTACCAGAAATTGGTATTGTTCAAATTACCAACTTATGCCGAATAATTTCCGGAAGCTCTGGGGATGTTAATTATACGATTACAGTGAACAATACCAACATACCTCTGCCTCAATAAATATCCGTGGTCAACAACGCTTTTCTGATATTACTAAAACAGTAATTCGTCATTCCGGCTTGTGTTTAGCCGGAATCCAGCCACTCTTAGCTGACAAAAGCCACTTTTCTCGCGAAGTCGCAAAGCACGCAAAGAAAACACTCATTAAAAAGCTTTCCTTTGCGTGCTCTGCGTCTCTGCGAGAGTATTAATACAATAGGGGTAACGAAAACCTTACACGAATGATTGCATAGTTTTGACTAGCGTACTGAAGGAGTACAAGGGTTTGTTAGAAAGTTGTGTAATGCATATTTCAAAATAATAAACTAAAAACTTTACACGCTCATCCTTCCTTGCATGTCTTTTAACGAAATTCAGTATTTTGAGCAGGTAAAACCGCAGGATATCGAACCAAGTCCGACATGACAGAGAATTGTAGTGCTAAGTACTATACCAGAATAAATCACAATAACGTCGTCAATTCCCGAAGCCTAAAAAGATAAGTTACAAGAAGTTAAACAATGAAAGGTTCTGTATACGGATAAAGCTTTGCTGAGAGGCTTCCAGGGCGACAAGTTGAATGTTTAATCGGCTTACGGCTTCTGCGAAATCCAAATCTTCTATGCTGGAAAGTGTTTTTTGGCCCTGAAAAATGATGTCATTATTTAACTCACGATGGCTGTCGATGGCATTTAATCGACTACCCACTTGTGAGCGAAAACCACTTAGTTGCTCCAGGGCAAAATCCAGATCAGCGGCTATATTTGCACTGGGAGCACCGGTTTCCAGGGCAATAGCAAATTGTTCCAGCGTTTCAAATATATTTTGAGTGCCGCCACCGGACTCTGGAATATCCATAAATACTCCCTGCCCTGGGTCTCCGACCGGTATAAACCGGGTTTGGCCTATCTGTACATTTCTCTGCCCCAAGTCGCCTGTATAGGTATAGTCAAACAAGCCACTGCCTGCGGGTACTTCTGTGGCCAATATGGGGGCGGTGTCGACATTAAAGCCTGCAAAAATGAACTCTCCATTAGAATCAACGGAATTTGCAATGGTAATCGATTCGGCCAACAATTCCCGTATTTCAAAGGCAAGGTTTGCACGATCGGCCACGGTTAAAATGGAACTCTGGGATTGTATGGCGACTTCTTTAGCGCGTTGTAAAACATTGATACTTTGTGCAAGAGAACTCTCTTCTTGTACAAGGCGCTCCTCTACAACATTTGAATTTTCACTGAATTGAACATGGGTTTCGACGACTTTATTGAGCGCCAAAATTTGTGTACTGCCTAGCACGTCATCGGACGGGACTAAAATGCGCTTCCCCGTCGCTAACTGTTGCTGTGTTTGACTCAATTCTGATTGTCGGTCCAGCATACTGGCAACCGCACGCGTTTGCATTTGTAATGTTGAAATTCTCATGACATATAACCTTTAAGGTCTAAACAAAAACAATCTAACGAGAAGTTGCACTCAATAGTGTTTGAAAAATTTCATCAGAAATACGAATGACTTGTGCGGCAGCCTGGTACGCTTGTTGAAACTTAATAAGGTTTGCTGCCTCCTCATCGAGGTTCACACCCGAGACGGCTTGTTGTGATTCAACCGCCCTGCGTAATAACGTTTCCTGAGCATTAGAATTAATATTTGCCTGATTTGTTCTCGCCCCAATGGTGGCGACCAATGTGGAATATGCAAGCTGATAAGACTCCGTTCCACCACCCAGCACATTCTGTGACTGCAAAGCAGCTAATGCTAATACATTACTGTTGTCGCCCAGGGAGTTACCGGAGGCGGCGGCGGCAAACTCAGAAGCTGAAGCAATAGCAACTCTAATATCTCGCCCAGCATTTTTCACCGGGCGAATTAGAAAACTATCGCCCGCGGCAACTGATCCTGCAACGTTTAACGTTATACCGTCAACGGCAACCATTCTTGGGAAATCACCGGTAGTAAATCCACTATCGACGATGGTGTTATCATTAAGCCGAACTAGCGTAAATGTCGCGCCGTCATAATTTAAACGGTAATCACTCGGTTTAATATTATTGGTATCAGAAATAGCGACACTTATGGTTCCACTCGCCGGGTTATTCCCCGTACTGGAAAAGACTTCCGGGCTTGTGGTATCGACAGCTGAGAAAAATAGCCCACCAGGATTACCGTTAACATCATCACCAAGTTGGTGTTGGGCATTAAAGGTTGATGCCAAGCCAATGGCGATTCGTCCCAATGCGTTTTGAACGGGGTCGAGAATTTCGTTTCTTACCGCTAATAGACCACCCAGTTTTCCACCGGTGATTTGATCGCTTATAGCATAATTGGATGTGCTGCTGGTGTAACTTACTTCAAGCTGACTTCGGTCAAACTCACTACGGATGGTACCGATTGTGCTTACATTGGTTCCTAGCACCAATGTTTGTCCACTGCCAATAAAGACATTAACCGAGTTATCACCAGCAGGCACAGTGCTTACAGAAACCAACTCAGAAAGCCGATTAATCAACACATCACGCTGATCCAGCAAATCATTTGGCGGTAATCCTCCCGATGAGCCGGTTGCCAAAGTGATACTGCTGTTTAATTCCGCAATAGAGCCTGCAATATTATTAATTTCAGTGGTAACCGTTTGCAGCTGACTATTGATTGAGTCCCGTAATTCAGTGAAACGCTGATCCAATGACACAAAACGATTCGTCAGCGTATCCGCTTCTGAAATTAACACCTGTCTGGCAGGGATTGACGTTGGATTGTTCGAAACATCTTGCAAAGCGTTGAAAAAATTCTGCAAGACAGGATTTAGTCCGGCATCATCGTTAGCAAGAATTTCATCGACACCCGATGCGAGCTGGCGAAGTGTATCCAACTGATTAAAGGTTGAATTTCTCGAAACAACTTGATTAAACTGGAATTGATCGTACACACGGCGAGTACTTTCAACACCGACACCGGCACCAATAAACCCATTCCCAGTGGACTGTGGGTTGCGTGCCGCCATTTGTACTGTCTGACGGCTATACCCTTCCGTATTGACATTACTGATGTTGTGGCCAACCGTTGACAGGTTGCGCTGAAATGCTTGCAACCCCGATACGCCAATGCTTAATAAATCGCCTGTGCCCGCCATAAGAAACTCCAATGTGTTACTGGTGCTACCGCTTGGCACTGCGGTTTACACCTATTTCGGTTATCGTCTATTCGCCTTAAAGCTTGATTAATTTCAATGCCTGCTGAAGCGGTTCTCCACCCGCTATCTTGATGATTTTATTCGCATAATTCGGGTCTGTTGCATAGCCAGCTCGAGACAATTCTTGTGCGTAAGCCTTACCATCAGCCGCAACGTCCAGTGCCGTCTGGTAACGTGGGCTCTCCTTCATAAAGGAAACATAATCGGAAAAGCTTTCTTCAAACGAGTTATACGCACGAAAAGATGCCTGTTCACGAACAGTGATGCCATCTTTATATTCCAATGTCTGAATACTGACTCGTTCGCCATTCCAACGGCTATCTGCCTTTATATTGAACAAATTATGGCTACTTTGACCCGTGGATGTTTTTGAGATTTTTTTTCCCCAACCCGTTTCCAAGGCAGCTTGGGCTAAAATAACCTCTGGAGCGACGCCCAGTTTCTTTGCGGCATCTTTAGCCATTGGCCACAAACGTTCGACAAACACCTGTGGTGTCTCAAATTTCATATCATTTTGCAAAAGTGTGTTTTGATTTTTATCAAATTTTACAGCCGTGCTCATGCTGACTTCATCAGATTGTAATTGAACAGGTTGCACCGGTATTGCAAGCCCTTCATTTTTGAATGAAGGGCTATTATGAGAGATTGAAAATTGGCGAGGTGCAGTATTTGGATTTATTTCAGTATTGACAGTTTCGATACTAGAGATAGGTTTTTGAGGACTCAGCTGTTTAACTAACATCTCGGCAATTCCGATTCCCTTTCCCGAAGCCAGGTCGATGGATAATTGCTTATCATGCCAGTCCTGATAAAACTGAGTTTGTTCATTATCAAACATGCTGTCCTCATCCGCCTCTCCACGTGAGCTTTTCAACATCATTTGTAAAAATATGGCTTCAAACTGTTCAGCGACAAATTGTAAAGTCTCGGGTGAATTATCATCCGCATTACGACGTATTTCACTCAACCCTTGAAGGTCTGTATAAACGTTGGCAGAATGAATGGGTATTGTCATTATTTTTTCAATTAATGGGCGTATATCATTAGGTCAATAACGAATAGCGTTATATCACTAACAAATTAGCTTTAAGGGCTCCCGATTGTTTTAATGCTTCAAGTATGGCGATCAAATCACTGGGAGTCGCACCGACTTCATTAATTGCACGGACTATATCGCTCAATGATACGCCCGGCTCAAATAAGAACATGGGACTTGCTTCTTCGTTAATGGCCAGTTCTGTACGCGGTACAACGACCGTTTCACCATCCGACAAAGGCGCGGGTTGACTGACTACGGGTTTTGCAGAAATAGTCACCGTTAAACTACCATGCGTGATTGCCGCAGGCATTACCCGTACATGCTGGCCAATGATGATGGTCCCCGTTCTGGAGTTAACCACAATTTTTGCCGAGCCTTCCGCAGGAGTAATATCAAAATTTTCCACTAAAGACGTGAATGCCACACGCTGGGAAGGATCACGAGGTGCATTGACTTTAATCGAAGATCCATCAACGGCCTCAGCAGTACCTTCTCCAATACTTTTATTGATGACATTTGCAACACGATTGGCGGTAGTAAAATCAGGTGTATGTAAATTAAAGGTTAAAAAATTTCCCTGCATGAATCCACTGGTTACTCCACGTTCCACCATCGCTCCATTTGGAATACGTCCTACACTAGGAATGTTAACCGTTATACTGGAACCATCAGCACCAACACCAAATCCACCAACAACAACATTACCTTGCGCGATGGCATAAACTTTACCATCCGCCCCTTTTAAGGGGGCCATGAGCAATGATCCTCCCCGTAAACTTTTTGAATTTGCTATAGATGAAATAGTGATGTCAATAGTTTGCCCTGGCTTAGTAAATGCGGGTAGTTCTGCATGTATGGAGACAGCGGCAACATTTTTCAATTGAGGGTTAACATTGTCTGGCACGGTAATCCCAAATTGGGATAGCATACTTTTCAAGCTTTGAGTGGTAAATGGTGCTTGTGTGGTCTGGTCTCCGGTTCCGTTTAAGCCGACAACAAGACCATATCCAACCAACTGATTACTACGTACACCTGCAATCGATGCTAAATCTTTAAGACGTTGAGCGTATGCGTTACCGGAAAATAATAAAAGGATGACGATAAAAACACTAACGACGCTCTTGCATTTTATCTTCGGGAGTATGGATGAAACGTTATTAATCATTTTTTTATGCATGATGTTACCTAATAACAGCATTAACAATCCAACCTAAAATGGCCACCAATTACTATCAAATACACGTGCAATCCAGCCTTTGGTATTAACGTCGGCCAATACACCTTGTCCACCGTATACAATTTTTGCATTGGCGACTTGTGAAGAAAGTATTGTATTACTGGGTGAAATGTCTTTTGATCGAACAATACCTGAAATACGAATATGTTCAGACCCTTGATTTAAGGTTAATAATTTCTCACCCCTTATCAGTAAATTTCCGTTGGAATATACATCGACAACCGTTACCGAAATTTGACCCGTCAGGCTATTACTTTGCGTACTGTCGCCTTCTCCAGAAAAATCCCGTTCGGCATCAATTGTGGCACTCAGTACAGCATTCCCACGATGTGTTATTCCACGGCCAAATATCGTCGGTGCTGCAATACTGACTTCGCTCTCCTTTGCTGTTGTAGTGCTGGCTTTTTTGCTCGCGTTGGTTCTTTCTTGCAATATTATGGTAATAATATCGCCTATCCGGCGCGCTTTAGAATCCTCAAACAAACCAATATTAAAACCCGCTTTATAAATTGCACCATCACTAATGGGTAATGGTTGAGCATTCACAGGGCGTATAGGGGCAAAATCAGGGTCTGATATCGCTTGATGCGTTGTGCTGCAACCAACAATTGTCATGCACAGCGCCACCCCTATAACAGCGTTAATAATGTGCCTATCAATCATTTTACAACGTCCATCAAGAGTATTCATAATATGTGGAGCCTTACTCAGTATTTAATGAATAAAATCATTACAAATTATTATTCAGGTATTGCAACATCTGATCAGCGGTAGAAATCGCCTTTGAATTCATTTCATAGGCCCGTTGTGTTTCAATCAAAGACACCAGTTCTTTTACCGAATTAACATTTGAAGATTCGAGAGCTCCTTGCACTAAACTGCCAATACTATTTAAACCTGGCGTTCCCGTTTGAGGAGAACCACTGGCAGCACTTTCACTGTATAAATTTTCACCCTGAGGTTGTAACCCTGTAGGATTTGGGAAATCGGCCAGTTGAATATTACCAATTTGCGTTGGTGCGATGGCACCGGAAATAGTAATCGAAACAACACCGTCTGAACCGATGGTGACAGTTTGAGCGTTATTCGGTACTGTAATGGCGGGTTGTAATGGGTTACCACCTGCGGTAACAATTTCACCCGTCGCATTCAATTGAAAAGAGCCATCACGAGTGTAGGAAAGAGTGCCATCAGGCCGAAGCACCTGGAAAAAACCTCTACCCTGTACCGCTAAATCAAGGAATCCTTCTGTTTGAATCATATTTCCCTGACTATGATTTTTCTCTGTGGCGACCGTTCTAACTCCCGTACCAATCATTAAACCTGAGGGAAGACGTGTGGATTCAGATGATTGAGCCCCCACTTGGCGGACGTTCTGATATAACAAATCTTCAAAAACAGCACGGTCACTTTTAAAGCCCATGGTGTTTGCATTGGCGAGATTATTTGAAATAACAGAGAGACGCGTTTGCTGTGCATCCAATCCGGTCTTTGCTACCCATAATGCTGAATTCATTTTTTACTCCTTACACTTCATAACTACTATTAACCGGAGATGCTCAATAACTCTGATGAAGCACTGTCCATATCTTCTGCTGCCTTCATCATTTTGACTTGTGCTTCATAGTGCCTGGCCAGAGTGATCATACTCACCATTGATTCCACAGCACTGACATTACTGGACTCAAGCGCACCGGCGATAAGGTTTACACTGGCATCCGCAACGGCATCTTGACCATCCATTGTACGAATTAATCCATCAGCGCCTTTTACTAAATCATCGCCCTTAATATTCACCAATTTAATACGGTCTATTACGGTTAGTGTGCTTGCACTTTGACCGATACCGCGAATTGATATAGTGCCATCAGTACCGATTTCAATTTTTTCAGCAGGAGGAAGCGCAATGGGACCGCCGTTGCCCAACACCGGATATCCACTGCGTGTTGATAGAATACCGCCTGCGCCGAGTTTAAAATTGCCCGCACGAGTGTAAGCTTCGCTTCCATCAGGCGATTGAATCGCTATCCATCCACTATCTTTAATGGCAACATCCAACGCTCGACCTGTGGGTATCACTGTGCCACTGCTCGAATCTATACCTGCCCTTTCAGCCATGGCATAGACACGAGTCGGTGCACCAGGCCCATACACTGGCATACTCCGGAATGACGCCAAGTCTGCGCGAAAACCCGCAGTATTGGCATTCGCCATGTTATTACTGTTTGCCCCCTGAGCCAGCATGGTTTGCTTGGCTCCTGACATCGCGATATAAAGCATACGATCCATGATATTTTCCTACGTCAATTAGAGGGCAAAAATACAGTCATTATCCAGAATACCGATTAAATATTAATGATGGTTTGCGTTACCGTATCAGCAGCACTGATAACCTGCGCATTCGCTTGGAAGTTACGTTGAGCCGTAATGAGATTTACCAAGCTGGACGCAATATCAACATTGGAAGCTTCAAGTGCACCCGACTGTACCAGTCCAAAGCTGGCGGTATTCGCTTCACCAAGCACCAAATCGCCTGATTCAAAGGTTTGCGCCCAACTGGTATCACCTTGTTGAGACAATCCGCCAACATTCGCAAAGCTAGCCAATGCTACTTTTCCTAATGGATTAGATTGACCGTTTGTGAACCGAGCGAATACCACGCCTTCGTTGTCGATATCAATGCCACTCAAACGCCCTGTGGTAAAGCCGTCTTGTGACAGTCCATTGACCGCAAAAGGACTACCAAATTGTGTTGAACTTGGATAGTTCACATCAACTTGTACGGGCAATGCACCGGTGCCGGAAGGGACCGCATCGTAGGCAATAGAAGTTGGCCCTGCCAATGTCCCATCAGGATTAAACGTAATGCTAATGGGTGAAACACCCCCACTGGTCACTTCATTGCCATCAATATACTGATAGGTATCCCATTGATTAAGTACCGCCGATTTCACATAATAAAGCGTTGATGTATGAGCAGACCCCAATGAATCGAAAATGACCGTTGAGGTAGAATTATTGAAGCTGGTTGGGTCATTAGCATCAAATGGAACGGTTGTTGGTACAGTGTCAGATGCGCTTAAATTAAGGGTTACATTAATATTTGCCGTAGGCTGGGGCGGGCCGTCTGATGTCAATAATTGAACATCCGATAAAGTACCTGTATTAAACCCACCACCGGTAATAGCCGGAAATACTTGTAAGCGCTGACCACCTTGGTTAACGACGAGTCCGTTACGATCAATATGAAATGCACCTGATCGACTAAATGTTTGCCCTGAAGTATCACTCAAAACGAAGAACCCTTGCCCACTCACCGCAAGATCCAAATTACGTTCTGTAAAATCAATATTACCCTGCGAGAAATTTTGGCTTATGCCGGTAACCGCAACACCATTGCCTGTCGCCAGACTACTGATACCTTCAAACGCTACAGCGTAGACGTCCGAAAACTCTGTGCGTGATCCCTTGAAACCTGCAGTACTGGCATTTGCAATGTTATTACCGGTTACTGACAAATCTGTTTGTGCAGCATTCAACCCACTTAACGCAATACGAAATGGCATAATTTATCTCCTGACTTATACTGGTTGATGATTCGATATTGTCATCGATCATTCAACGACATTTTATACATAGAATTACTATTAAAATCATTTATCCTATTTTATTTCTCTGACACTGGCAAAATCAACAGTATTACCATCGGTCAAATTCAAGGTTAATCCTCTGCCCCCCTGTCCCAGGGTGACGCTGTCAACTGATGCGCTTATTAACGTTTCAAGAGCAACAGTTTCTCCATTAATACCGGCATCGGCACTGATAAAATATCGACCGGTGGGAACAGGTACACCGGCGTCAGAGATCCCATCCCAACTAAAATAGACTTCGCCCGCAGGTTGAGGACCTAATGCCAGGCGACGAATTATCTGGCCCGATGAATCTTGTATATTGACACCTACCGCACCACTGGATGCCGGTAAGTCAATCGCACCTGAAAGTGCACCACCAGTGGGTAATGTCCCCACCGCTGACGGTACCAATACCGTGCGACCTACCAGACTGGATGCTTGTAGCGCCTGATTTGATTGCAATGATGTTGCCAACTTATCGAAAGATTGTTGAAGTTCGGCAAGCCCAGTGACACTACTAAACTGCGCCATCTGAGATATAAAATCGCCATTTTCAGTAGGAGAAAAAGGATCTTGATTTTTTAATTGAACAACCATCAATTCTAAAAACTCAGCTTGACCCAACTGATCCGATTTTTTAGCTGACTGGGTTGGTGGCGCACCTAAACCCAAATCACTAATCGTTGATGTCAAGTTATTATCGATATGTGCCATGTTATTTACCTGTTAAATATCGTATAAATTCGCTTATTCGCCCAGACTCAAGGTGCGCATAAGGAGTTGTTTTGATGTTTTAGCAATTTCGGAATTACTTTGATACGACCGTGATGCGGAAATCATATTGGCCATTTCCTCGACCATGCTGACATTGGGTAGAAAAATATAACCATCTTCATCAGCCATGGGATGCCCTGGCTGATGTTGTTTTCGTAAAGGTTCCTGACTCTCAACAATGCCTAGCACTTGTACACCCGTTCCAGCCGGTGTATCGCCAAGTGCTTTGACCATTGCGGAGAAAACCGGTTGTCTGGCGCGATAGGTTTCACCACTACTACTACTAACACTTTCGGCATTTGCCAAATTACTCGCCGTAGTATTAAGCCGCAATGCTTGCGCACTCATCCCACTACCCGCAATATCAAGAACATTAAAAAGAGACATTTTTTCTGCTACCTGTTACGTTGTGTAAAGTACGTTATCTTAATAATGCAGTGAAAATTTATTCACCCTTTAACGCTGACTTAAGGTGTTTTATCTTGCCACCCAAAAACTTTAAATTTGTTTGATACATTAACGCATTTTCCATAAAAGCTGATTTTTCAAGCAACGGATCGACTGTATTTCCATCAATCGATGGCTGGCTGGGAGTGCGGTATTTCATTTCACCCAGAACATCATCCAATCTCCCCGCCATGCTGCCTGAAGCGGTAATATGACGCGGGTTGCTGGTTGTTAATGACGCATCACCTGCGGTCGATTTCATATCGGCTAAAGTGGCCTTAAAATCGATATCCCGCGCTTTATATCCAGGAGTGTCTGCATTTGCGATATTTCCGGCAAGAATTTCAGAGCGGCGAGAATGAATCTTCAACGCTTGCTGATTAATGCCAAAAAACTTATCCAGGCCAAACTGCATATCCCACTCCATTAGCGCTTTCAATGTCACGATTGCTACTGTTACGAATATTATTGACATGAAAACAAATGCATAGTACATGCCAAGTAAAAATTATTCATAAAATACAACAACTTACTTAAATATTCAGGCAAAACCAGGAATCAAAGCGGCAAGCAGAAGCCGTGAAACGGCAATGTAGGAGGAGGTTTTAGGTCAATGGTGTAAGGCACCTGCAGTGGAAAATCAATGGGTGGTACAAGTGGTTTATGACGATAACTACAATAAATAAAAATAAGTAAAAACAAGTAAAAATAAATACATATCTCTCGCAACGTCGCCAAGCACGCCAAGAGAGAAAAATTTACTCAATATTTACAGTAACTTTTTCGATGCGGCTTCATAAAAACCCGATTATCGCTAAGAATATAAAACTTTAGAAAATATCCCATTCTCTTTGCATACTTCGCACCTTTGCAAGAACCATTATAGGGTGAACACGATATGACCAATGAATTGCGAAATTCATTGGTCATATCCGAAGATGAAATTATTAAGATGATAACGAATGGTGAAAACATATCGGAAAAACTATTATTTTAACGAGAGGAACTACCTATAAATTATGATTTAAGTTGATATATCACTCCATTTTTCCAACGTATCAAATTGAATTCATCGGAATAATTTGAAATTGACTCAGAGCCACCCAAGACAAGGTATCCGTCTGGGTTAAGACATTTTGACATCCTGGCGAGAATGTCTCGTTTAAGGTCTGTTGAAAAATATATCAATACATTACGACAATAAATAATATCGAAACGGCCCATTAAAGCGTAATTTTGCATCAGATTTAATTCACGAAAAGAAACGCGTTTTTGGATATCGCCTTGTACTGACCAACCATCGGGTGTTTCTCTAAAAAATCGTTTCTGCCTTTCCGGCGCCAATCCTCTTGACACAGCAACGCCTTCATAGCAACCTGACCTTGCAATTCCCAGTACACGAGGAGAAATATCAGTACCAATAATTTGTACACTATCTGTTGTCAGACTACCCGGGTTACTCTGTTGGTATTCTTGCACCATCATACTAAGAGAATATGGTTCCTGCCCCGTCGAACAAGCGGCTGACCATATACGAATGGTCGGTTTCTGTTTTTTTAATATTTCTGGAAGTAGTTTTTCTTTGAGGATATCGAAGGGATAACTGTCCCGGAACCAGGAGGTTTCGTTGGTAGTCATTGCATCCATAATTCGTTGACGCAATCGTTGGTCAGATTTCATGCGGCCCATTAGTGAGCCAAAAGTTATTATCTCATTGTCTGACATAAGGCGGGTCAAGCGACTTGTGACTAAATACTGTTTATTATCACCGAGCACAATTCCACTCGCGTCTTCTAAAAAAACACGAAATGCTTTGTAGTCTTCAGTTGTAATTGCTTCTGCTGCCACGTTATATTCCGACTATTTTATATTTTTACTGATGAACAACCGTATTGAGAATAGCAAAAAATGACCCTCATTTCTTTGACTGCTTTGCATCCTGAAACGCGACAGCCTCGAGCACGGCTCCTGCCAGCTCATCAGCATTGAATTTCGCAATAAATTTATTGGCGCCCACTTTTTCTACCATTGCTTGATTAAATACGCCACTCAAAGAGGTATGTAATATGACATACAAGTCTTTTAAAAGTGGGTTTTTTCTAATCTCTGTCGTTAATGTGTAGCCATCCATACTTGGCATTTCAACATCGGAAATAACCATGGTGAGATGTTTGGCTATATCGGGATCTTCTTCTGCCCAATCCAGTAAAACATCCAGTGCTTCTTGGCCATCGTTAACCAGCGTAGACTCAATACCCAACTGATCAAGCGTCCGTTTTATTTGACGCCTAGCAACACTGGAATCATCGGCCACAAGTATGTTTGCACCCGGTTCAACATTACTTTCTTCAACAATTTCGGTTGAAATTTCCTCTGTAACGCCAACAACTTCAGAAAGAATTTTTTCGACATCAATAATTTCAACCAACTTGTCATCAACACGTGTCACGGCTGTCAAATAACTATCAGCGCCAGAGCCTTTTGGTGGTGGTAGAATTTCTTCCCAATTCATATTCACAATGCGTTCCACCCCATTCACCATAAACCCCTGAGTGCTACGATTATAGTCTGCAATAATGACAAATGAATTTTCAGTTACTTCCATATGAGGACCAGCCATGGCCATACTTAAATCAAGTACGGGTATGGTTCTTCCGCGCATATTGGCAATACCCTTAACGACCGGATTTGAATTGGGGATATGCGTCAAATCTGGGCATCGAATAACCTCCTGTACTTTAAAGACATTAATCCCATACAACTGAGGGCCATGTAACCTGAATAACAGCAACTCCAGACGATTTGCTCCCACAAGCTGTGTACGTTGGTCTACACCATCGAGAATTCCGGCCATGCTTCTACTCCTGAGATGCCTATAAGCACAAAATGTTGAGATGATTCCTTATCGACAATGTGGTTGTGATTCTTGAGCTACCTGTACTTCATCTAAAATCCACCCATTCGTCACTTCTTGGCATACTCATTGCTTATTCAGTTAACTAAGTACCTCTAAAAACCATGGGTGAAAATATCACTATGCCTACGATCATAATTCAGACCGTCAAAAATTTGTTTTCTTTAATATCAACAACTTACAAAACAACGTCTAAAGTAGATCCATTATTTGACGATATGATTCCCATTAAACCGACATCGGTAAGGCTGAAAAATTGTAAAAACGGCGATTGTCGGCCAAATAACGGCGAATACCGGCAGGCAAACATTCCAGGACTATCGATATGAAACACATACAACAACCATGCGACAAACCGTTATGAAACAAAATATAGACCAATCCACAGCTAAGGTAGCCTTAAACCCCAGGATAATTCATCTTGTGTTTGCAATGATGATTACTTGTATTAGCCCTATCGCAATCTCTGCCGTATATCAGTCACCCACTGAACTCCGGGGAATTGCGCTCGACTATCTCACCTCACAAGTAAAACAAACTCATGGGCCGGATACTGAAATTACTCTATCCGCAATGGATCGACGCTTACGCTTAATTCAATGCTCTGAATCTCCTTCCGCATTTTTATCGCCGGGTACAAAACTCCAAGGGAAATTAAGTATAGGGATACGTTGTAACGGGAAAAAACCATGGACAGTTTATATTTCTGCCCACATTAAAAATTTTGCTGACATCATAGCGGCGGCATACCCTCTCACTCGCGGAACGGAAATATCATCCGCTGACGTGATCACTATTCGGCAGGACCTTAGTTTGCTACGAGGTCGTTATTTCAAAAAAACGAATAATCTTATTGGAAAAATACTAAAACGAAACATGTCCTCTGGACAGGCCTTCTCCGCGAATTTCGTCAAACCGCAATTACTCATACGTCGCGGCGATGAAGTGACTATATTAGCGTCAATGGGTGGACTACGTGTGCGTGTGAAAGGTCAGGCATTACACGATGCTGCACGCGGTGACCGTGTCAGAGTACGCAATAAACAATCAAAGCGAATTATTCAAGGAACTGTTGTGAATTTCGGTGTCGTCAATGTGCAAATGTGATGGAAATCACAGACTTACAAAATTTCTCATCAAATAAAGTAATTAATGTGTAGGCCGATAAAATTACTATAGAAAGTACAGGAGTAGCATCATGGCTGTCGACATAACACCTCCCTCTGGATTTCCTTCAGTGGACAATAAACTGAGTACCAGTAAATTACCCAATCAATCAACGACTGAAGCGGCAGCGGGTACTTCAAGTAAAACGGCTCACTCAGAACCGGCAAGGATTGACTCAGTCTCAATCAGTCAGACGGCTGAGCAGCTGCGAAATATAGAGTCTAACATCAACATGCAGCCTGACATTGACCACCTCCGTGTCGAAACATTAAAAGATGCTATCGATGCAGGAAAATACAATATCGACCCCTTTAGAGTGGCTGAAAAATTCATTGATTTCGATACACAGTTTGTCGCATAAACGGTCATCAAAATTGGCGTAAAATTGGCGTAAAATTGGTGTAAAATTGGTGTAAAATTGAAGCATGTAAAATACTGAGTGCTGATGTTGAAAAAATACATACCTTTCATTAATAAGCACGGTTACCCGTGAATAGAGTGGGAAATATGAAAAATTCTGATTTTTATAGCCATCAACAAACTCATATATTGGCGCTATCGATCAAACAACAAAATACGCAAATGCAGTTAATGCTGGATATATTACTCGAGGAACATCGAACACTTTCCAGTACCGATGTAGATCAATTTGAACGCGTTGTTAGTAAAAAACAAGAATTGGTCAATCAGATCGAGAGCACGCAAATTCAATTAACTGAAATTCACAAGATACTTGGCGGGAGACTTTCAAAAGAAAGACTGGCGGCATATATAAATTCAATGCCAGCAAACAAAAACCGACAAAATCTGCAACAACTGTGGAATAATTTCCAAGATACACTCAAAAAATGCAGTGAGCAAAATATCATTAATCACAGAATTATGGATGCATCGAGCATCCATTTACGCGAAGCAATCGGCATTTTACGAGGCGACAATTCTGGCCCCGCTACTGACGTTTATGGCTCATCAGGCAAGCAACACACGACATTAGATGGGCAATCACTGGCTTTTGTCTAACATACTCATTAACTAAACCCCTCTATAAGTAATTATTTTGACAAAAGGCCAAACAATACAAGCGACGTTAAAAGGCTGATCAAATTTTGAAATTTTCACCATGGCTCAAATATTAAAATGGATAGTCGTACTCCGGGAAAAGAAGACCAAAGCGATATCGATTATTCTCAGCAGCACGAGAATATTACTTCACCTGCACGAATTTCGAGCCTACTCCGTCCCTTAATGGCACAACACGCCATAATTTCTGCAACGATTGCGGAATCAACTCAGTTTTTCAACACGGCGCTTCTTGCTGTAGACCCAGAGAGGGATGTACTCATCATTGATGAGCTCAACCCAAAAACCGGCCATTCATTATTTATCAATACCAGGCGGATTACCCTTCATACGTTATTAGAGGGTGTGGACGTAAGTTTTACTGTAGATTTAATAAAAGAGGATAGCGAAAATGGAATTGCCTTTTATGAAGTCCAGTTTCCTGAAACTATTCGCTATCTGCAACGTAGATGTTCATTCCGCGTCCCCGTCAGTGCAGCCGACACTATCCCTGTAGAAATCCATACCAAGGAAAAATCTGTACATGCCGGTGAAATCAGCGATATCTCCACCGAGGGTATGTGTATCCGACTACCCAAAAAGCAAAATATTGGACTGGAAAATAATACAGAGGAATCGCAATGCATTATTCAGCTCTCGGACAAACGAAATATCCAGTGTACCTTTAGAATATGTCACTCCAGCCAACACGAGCCTAGTAACAACATACATATTGGAGGTCATTTTGAGCGTCTTGATAAAATACAAAAACGCGCTATTGAACGGTTTGTAATCGAGTTACAACGTAAAAATCGTCAGAAAATGAATCGTTAATCGTGCTTTATGATAATTTGAGTACGCTAAGATGAGCCTTAAAATCTTCTGCTAATTCTATTTGGGTGCCCGTCTCCCGTAATCGTTCAACATCCTTCGCATAATCGATATCCCACAATGTATTCAGTTTTATAACTTCACGTCCCAGACGTTCAATTGTTTTCTCCAACACTTGGTCTTGCCCCCAGGGCATGTTATGAAATATGCACGACGTTAACTGACGCAGCCCTAACAATACATACCCACCATCTTCTGCTGGCCCAATGACGGCGTTACTTTTTTCCAGACAATCAAATGCAGATTTTAGGTATGCCGGACTTATCGATGGACAGTCAGTACCTATGATGACCGCACTTTTATTATTCGATAAAACCTGAGCGAAAGCATTTTCCATTCTTTCGCCCAAGTCATTTCCCCATTGGCGTTGTAATGACACAGAATATGCAGATGCACAATATTGAAAAAATTCATGCGTTGTATCTGGAGCACACCATAGTTCTATTGGCGCAATATTTTCTTTAAACAGTCCTTCCAGACAATGGTGTGCTAGAAATTCATGCACCGTCGTTGCCGCTTCATTTCCAATCGTTGTTGCAAGCCTCGTCTTTACCTTGCCAGGTTCCGGTGCCTTGCAAAAAATGATAATTCGACTATCGGGATATAACATTAAATCAAGGCTCTTCAGGAAAGTGAGTGAACAACTGAATAATCTCGGTGTTCACGCTACGACGAATAATAAACAAAGGAAAAATGCTATTTATCAAAATGAATCAGTGTAGGTGCGTTCTCAACGAGGCATAACATGACTATTTCATCATTGACGATACCGCTGTGCCAGACGCCCCGGGTCAGAACCTCGCCAATAGGCAAAGCGTAACCGCCACATTAGCCAGACGGTTTTATAGATACCGCCAACTTCCCAACGGCGACTAGAAGTAGTGACTTGCTGGCGTAAACAGATAGGTGGAGAATGCTGTTTAAGGCGATTGGAAATTTCAATATCTTCCATTAATGGAATAAGGGGGTAGCCGTTAATTTTTTCAAATAAACGGCGAGTTATAAAAATGGCTTGGTCCCCTGTTGCTACTCCTGTTAACCGGGAACGCCAGTTCATCATTCGCTCTATTACCCGAAACACGATGTGTCGCCCTGACAACTTCACATCAAAACGTCCCCAAGCTTCGGGGGTCCCTTCAAGGTATTCCTTGACAGCTTCCACCCCATCATGGGGAAATTCAGTATCAATATGCAAAAAACACAACACATCACCTATTGAAGCTTTGGCTCCCTCATTCATTTGCAAGGAACGTCCAGGAAAAGAACGGATAACACGACAAGCCAATAGCTTTGCTGATGTCGCCGTATCATCACGACTTCCGCCATCCACGACGATAATTTCATGGCCCAATTGACGCAACCACTGCAAATTTTTTAGGCCAGCGCCAATAATATTCTCTTCATTCAGGACCGGAATGACGAAAGAAATTCGCATGATTATCCAGGTTAGGACGAGACCTTAACTTAGGTCAATGCCCCTCCACAACTACTGCCCTGTCCGGCAGTACAACCATAACAATGCCCTCTCACCGCGATGGGTAAACCCTCTGTTGTGGCATTCTTTAAATCACTTAAGTGAGGGCGCTTCAGGTTAGGCATGAGTAACGGCAAATCCAGCATTTGATTGAAGTCGCAGTCATAAATAAAGCCCTGCCAGTCGACACTGATTAGATTCCGGCACATAACGGTTTCCAGGTTTGCATCTTGATGGGAATCTTTCAGCAACGTCATGTATTCGGTAAACTGGCCCTTTGAAAGCAAACTACTACCAAAGCGTTTAATGGGCATATTGGCCAGCGTTAACAACTGTGTGAATATAATGCCGAATTGCTCAAACAGTTGTTTTTTATACTCTGACTCTAGAGCCACCTGTGGCGGAGGCAGGTACGGGCCCGTTGGATTGTAGACTAGATTTAATTCCAAGTTTCCACCCACTTCACCGTATCCCAGATTATTGAGTTCCTGCAATCCAGAAATGCTTTTTTCAAAAACACCCTTTCCTCGTTGACCATCCACGTTTTCCTGCTCGTAGCAGGGTAAAGATGCCGTCACTTGTACCTGATTCTCTGCCAGGAAAACGGCCAGGCCTTCCTGCCCTGGCTCACTCAGCACCGTAAGGTTACAACGGTCAATAACAGTGACATTACGGGCTCGCGCAGCTTTAACAAGATCCCGGAAATGCGGGTTCAGTTCCGGCGCACCGCCGGTAAGATCAAGTACTTCTGTTGGATGAGTATCCAGATAATCGATAATCACCTGAATATTTTTATCCGTCATAATTTCGGTTCGATTAGGACCAGCATTCACATGGCAATGCAAACACTGCTGATTGCAGAGATATCCAAGGTTTACTTGCAAAGTAGACACATTCACGCGAGACAACGCGGGAAATGCGGTTTTTTCAAGTAAAGGTAACGTTTCCAACATGTTAATCGTATCTCCTGTGAGCTGCATCAGACTATCCAACACAAACCAATGTCATCATTCTTTCAACCGGCCACCACGGCAAAACCCGTTGATATTATTCATGCTACAAACCAAATAGCCTGTAATTATCACGACAATGATCAAAACAGTTCACTTTTTCAATGCAACGATGATAGAGCAATGACGACCAAGAGCCAAACCGTCATTCCAGGCAAACATGCTTGGGCATTTCGACTTGCTCCGCCCCTTGCAAATAGGCAAGATGGTGGACGCTGGAGAATTCGTTGAACATTGGTTGAGCACTCGGTGAATGCTGGTTGAATACAAAGGACACTCAACTCCGCCTCGCGTTACACATTGCCAGGAACAAACCTGGTTAGTTTTTAGCCAGGGCGCAGTTCCACGCAGAGTGACATACAGAGTTCAACGCATAGCGACACACAGAGTTCCACAGCCGGTTTTCCACAAAACAATGCGTTGGCTCAACGTTAATGGAACCAAAGCTAGCTCATATTGATCAGAGCTTCACTTAGAAAGCTATACGAAGTAGCTAATAATTAATAATAAAAAAATAGTAACTAAAGGTATTGCACGTGGCTACGCCCTCACTACCCAGCGATGAAATTCTGATACCCAAGCTCCTTGCAAGGGATGAGCTCGCCTATAACCAGATAGTCTCAGCTTATCATGGTCTTATGGTGCACCTGGCGCGCGCCATTGTCGGCAGCGCCATCGCTGACGAAGTCGCGCAAGAGTCCTGGGTCGCGGTATTACGCGCTTTGCCGAAGTTTGAAAGACGATCAAGCCTGAAAACGTGGATTTTGCGCATCGTCAGCAATACCGCCAAAAGTCGGCTTCGCCATGAATCCCGTACCGTCAATCTGGGTGATGCCCTGGAAGACTCCCCCATCGTCGATCCCTCACGTTTCAAAGCAAACGCCCACTGGGCAACCCCGCCGATGAACTGGCATGCCGATACTCCCGATGCACTGCTATCCCGCACTGAATTGAGTGAATGCATAAGCAGTACATTATCGTTGTTGCCACCGGTGCAACGAGCTGCCATCACCCTGAGGGATATGCAAGGATTAAGTATGGAAGATATTTGTAAGGTTTTAGAGGTTTCTGAGTCTAACGGCAGAGTTTTGCTTCATCGCGCCCGCAGTCGTATCCAGCAGGCCATTGAAGAGCACCTGAAGAGATGAGCCTAATGCCAAGTTGTAAAGATATCACGAACCATACAAGCGAATACCTGGACCGACATATGCCTTGGCATAAACGCATAGGATATTGGCTGCATTTGCTAATGTGCGTGCACTGCAAACGTTACGTCGACCAACTGAAACTCACCATCAGCACCATCGGCCGCACTCAAGATGCAACGCCACCCGATGTGAGTGACGAACAGATAAAAGACATCAGTAAATGCCTACAAGAACAAATGGCCAAAACTGACCGGGAATAGACGACGCCCCCCTATTCTATTTACCAAGGCCGATTAACGCTGGCGATTGGCCGGAAACGAATGCTACACTTCGGCCGAATTCGGTTTTACCGAAAAGGGTGGTGGCTAAAAGAGTAAAGGGAAAAAAGGGGCCGTAGCTCAGCTGGGAGAGCGCGTCGTTCGCAATGACGAGGTCGGGAGTTCGATCCTCCTCGGCTCCACCACTCTCGCGATAGACTCAACCTTGTATTCATCATCACCCATCATCATCTAAATCCGCCCCGGTAGCTCAGTTGGATAGAGCAGCCGCCTCCTAAGCGGCAGGTCGGACGTTCGAATCGTCTCCGGGGCACCATATCTATAAAAATGGGTTAGAAGATAACCCATCCACCTCTCCACCTAAAACAGCTCCTAATTGGTAGATTTACTGACAGCAATGTAAAGCTATCCAGACAACTCAACAACAACAACAACCCGCTAAAGCTGGTGGCTTAGCCTTATGGACTGAAAGTCCAGATACAGGCCCAATAGACCCGTACCCCACAGTCTTCCGTGGAAACGAGATACCGTTATATTTCCCACGGTATTACAGTGCGTTGAGACTTAGCCCAGAAATTACAATAAAATATTGCCCTCTTCGTCCCCGTGGCACAACGGAATAGCGCGACGCCCTCCTAAGGCGTAGGTTGCAGGTTCGATTCCTGCCGGGGACGCCATTTACTCTACAACTACAATAAACGAGCAACCCGTGAAAAAATTTGCCTTTGTTAGTGATGCCGCCGAAAAAGAGTATTAGGCCCTGCCAAACAACATCCAGGATGAATTTGGCAAAGACCTGAGACGCATACAGTTTGGTGAGAGCCCAGAGTTAAAAATTGAGCACTTAGGGAGTGTTGGTGCCGGAGTTATAGAGCTGAAAATTAATGGGCATCCTGCACACAGGTGTGTCTATGTAGCCAAATATATGGATACAGTCGTGGTTCTACATTCATTTTCAAAAACCACAAACGGCGTTGACCGGCAGGCTATGAAAGTCGCCGGGCAACGATTAAAAGAATTGCACACTGAAATGAAAGCCAGATCCAAATAACAGATTAAGCGGCCTGTACTTTTGATATGGCTATGGAAGCCTCTTGCAATGAAGGCATAGACATGCGAACTCGGAAGCCCAGAGTATCTAACATATCGAACATGGCATCGATCGTAAATTTCTCGATTTTTGCATTTGCAAGTTCAGATATTCTTGACTGGTGTACGTTTAAATTATCTGCCGCCTCCGACTGAGTCCAGTTCTGTTCTTTGATCAGCTTAGTAATCATAATGGACAAATCGACCTTCATCGCCATTTTACTTGCGAGTTCATCGTCATGAGTCACATGAAACGGGCTATCGTAATACTTTAGTGCCATAACACACCTCCAAATCTAAACAACAAACAAATTATATAATATTTTAGATAATCTGCAAGTATATTTGAGGTGTTTTTGTGCGCATACTCTCATTATCTGTATAACTGATTGAATAATATGTATTTTTGGCCATCAATCTGACAATGAAATCCCTTACGTCAGCAACAGATTCTGGCGTTGAAGGTTTATCCGTATCATTCCCTCGCTGGTTTCCATAGTTTTAGATATTATTTGGCCGCAGATGCATTTCATTATATTCCGAAAACATCGAAAACATCGACACTACCGCCACCAAGGCGCTCCAAGTGGTGAAAACTAAATTTTGCGCGGTGTTTTTCTCCAACACTAGCGCCCTATACTTAGATACGATACCGACACAATACTCATCACGCTACTCGGCGCAATTATTGGCAGCTATGCTGCGTACAGAGACCTCGTCGCCTCAGTGGAAAATAGTCTATTTTGGAGCAACGAGACAAATAAATGATGATTTTGATTCTACAGACAAGCAGGAATTTCTAGCGAATAATACAAAAGAGATTCGAGATGTAGTTGATAACAATATTCCGGAAATAATACGTATTGCGAAAGGTGATTTATTGAGACTTAATTATTTAGCAAGATGACTCATCTATTAGAGTCCACAGAAATTCTTGGAATCGCAAACAAGGCGTCAGTTCAGCTCATGCAATGGAGTTACTCTTCAATGATGAGCTACCTGAATTTTCCAAATAGATTTTTTATGCCGCTAAATTACGCTGAGTAATTACCTTTTATGCTTCTTTTTGTAACCCCTTTGCACCCCCCTTCAAGCACCTGAAAACCGCAAAATAATTACGCTGTTCCTAAATCAGTTTTGGGTTTGTATTTGGGTTTTACCTTGATTAATTTACACGCAATGTCATATCGATGGTCCGAGCGCATGTCACACCGTACCACCACCGCCTCTGCTAAAATGTTGGGGATGCGGGCGAGTTTTTCTGGTACCAGTTCAACGTTGATTTTGGTATTTTGTAACAACGTGTCATCACAAACCATACGAATTCCAATGGCTGAGTAATCACAAAGCTCAGCATCATCCCAGGGTTCTTTTACCTTCTCAGGCGCTGACTTATCCTCATGCTCCAAAAAGCGAACAGGACATGTCGCTTGAATACGCGGAAATTTACGCCTCTCATTTTTTTCGAGCATGTCGTCCTGTATTGACATAGTACCCCCCTTAATTCTTGTAGATTATTCAGATAAGCCGATCGGCAGGTTCTACCTGCTTGCCACAGCACTTGCCACAATACTTGCCATTATGTATCGACCTATTTCTGAAATTCTTTAATCGTTATACTTACATCATATTTAGCTCGGTGCCCATTAATTCAGTTTATTCTCTCGTATTAGCGCTGCCTACAGCCGTTAAAAGATGTCTACACCGTTACCGTAATCTAAAATATGCGTTAAATTCAGCTACCGATGAATTTTACTAATCTTGCAAGAGACCTCAAATTTCTGATCGTCATTCTCTTCACAACGTAGCACTACGCCAGAAATTGACAATTCAGGGACTGTTTTTTGGCTACCAGATTTGATGTGAATATTCATTTTTCTCCCAGGGGCGATATTTTCGTCACAGATGATACGAATCCCTGTCGCCGAAAAATCCACCAGTTTCGCCACATGCTGGCGCTGGGATGGATCCACCCGATACAACACGGGGCATGTCACAGCGATACGAGGAAATCCCCTTCTGTTTTTATCTTTATTATTCATTATGATTGAAATATTCACCTTCAAAAGACGGGGTGACGAAAAATGGAAAATACGCTGAATTATGTTTCCTGAGTGATTACCCCCGCCCACAACTACTATTAACATATCGGCGTAAGTACCGGAAAATGAAGAGACTTTTTGTCAGTATTTTATTTTTTCTACCTTTCAGATGCCTTAAAACACGTATAATAGGCTTAATAATAAACTGATGTGAAGGACAAAAACATGCTTGAAATCACTGTTGAACATAATGTAACGCCCGCAAAACTCGATGCCATGGGTGTAGACAGTTGGGCAAGCTGGGAAAAAGAGGTATCGACCTTTGAATGGACCTATGACGAAGCTGAAGTGTGTTACATATTTGAAGGAGAGGCCGTCATTACGCCCGATGGTGGTGTGCCGGTTACCATAACCCGTGGAGATTTAGTGCAATTTCCCGCGGGTATGTCGTGCATCTGGCAAATTACAGAGGCCATCGAAAAAAACTATATTTTTAAATGATATTTTTAAATGCTCTAGTGAGGCTCAGCACTGCCAGAAGCTATCTCACCTTCAATTTTGATAATTTGGTTCACTATTTGCTCAAACGCCTCTTCTGCTGGCGCAAAATGAGCAGCCCTGGCCTTACCCATCCACATTAATGCACGAGCATTGTCTCGTTTACCCAATGAGCCGGACATAAAGAGCCTCCCCAGTTCATATTGAGCAGGAGCGTAACCCGCCTGGGCTGATTGCCGAAACCATTGCAGTGCTGTCCAGGAAGAATGCGCTAATGCTTCACCGCGTAAATGCAGATACCCTGCTTTGTACGCAGCCTTGCGATGCCCTTGATCCCCTGCCAGTGAAAACCAATGCAGAGCCTTAACATGATCAATCTCGGTCCCTCGCCCTAAAAAGTACAGAGTACCGACAGAATATTGATCATTTGCCAAGCCCGAATGAGACTTGATAAGGGCCGCTTTAAATCGCTCCTCCCATATATAGTCTCCCTCATAAGCCGCTGCGGAATGAACAATACACACGAACAAAAGTATTATTTTTGCACCTAATGTCAGCATTTCACGTTTCAATACACACTCTCCAGCGTAATACCGTTTCTCTGAGACTAAACGGCTCATTGCCGCATTGAACATTTCCCACCTCACACTAAAATTAATAATGTATATTTATTAATAAGATACAGAAATGTCATGATAATCAGCTGATGAACGTACCGCCGACAACCAGCTACCAGCAGTACGTAAAACAAAACTGTAGGTTGTAGTGATAAACTATCCACACAGTAAATGCAAAAAATTAAATGCCCGTAAAAAGTCACCTGGCATCTGAGTACCCACCAAATCTGTTAGGATATCGTTGCTAGAACATTATCCATTCGTCGGTTCCCCATGAAAATCCCCTTTCAGCAATTATCTCCCGACACACTACAGGCAATTATCGAAGAATTTATCACCCGCAGTGGCACCGATTATGGTGAGCAGGAAATACCGTTGCCACAAATGCGACAACAGGTGTTAGACCAGCTGGAACAAGGCACAGCCGTTATTGTCTATGATGATGAAACGGAAACCTGCACTATTCTGCCATCAGCAGATGTTCCAGACATGGACTAAATTTTACTAAACGGATGTCAATACACTGATTTAATTAACTGATTTAATTCACTGAACGAGGCAGAAAAATGGCGTCAACAGGTTGTAGTTCTGAAGGGATGGAAGCTTATGCATTGCGAGTAATCGGCGACTCCATGTCACCTGAATTCGAGGATGGAAACATCATCATAGTTGACCCTGCTTTCCCCCTACTCGATGGTGTATTCGCTGTCGTTGTGAATAACGAGGAGGTTATCTTCGGACAATATTTTGTAGGCGGCCCGGGGCACGACCAACCCGACTGCCGCATTGAATACCTGAAACCCGGCATGGAACCTGTCATTCTCTCCCCTGGTTTTCAGAAAAAAGGGGTGATTACACAGCGAAACGGGCGTCGTCGGAAAGACATAAAACAATACGAATATCCTGCCAAAGTTACCCTGGATTCCGCCACTTCATGACCGGTATTGCACATCGTTATTAGGCGCTAAGACGATATTTCTTCCGGTAAGCCATTACGGTGAATCTCATTAACCCAAACCAGCATCTGCGCGAATGGCAATATTCTGGAATCAATATGCTTTAATGGCTCGACATACGGCAGGTTCTTATTGTTAAACGGGTAATCTCCCGTTTAACCTGCGCCAACAACGCCTGAATGTCGCGCTCCAATGGCGGTAGAAATACGAGTGCATCCCCGAATGGCACGAAGATAAGCCGAATATTGCCCGGAGTTCTTCCACCTCGTCCAGAATTTGCTCCAGCATGTGAGCAAACCCTGCCACTGATTTAATGGGATTCTTAGTATTTCCTGACTGATATTTCCTGATAATTATTGTACTGGATCAAGTATCGATAATTCTCGGCAAGTTTATTCAGAACCTGCCACCAATGTCCGATAACATCTATGGTTTGAGCCGAGTTTCACGACTCATGGCAACACAAAGACCTAAACTACCTGACTAAGAGAAACGGCGCCTGTCATACGCCGTTCTCATAAAAGAAAAAGGGTTTACGTGAAATATACGCTCGATTTTCTTTACCCCTCACCTCTGCAATTTTCGTCCAGCATACCTGCTTGGGCCGGGCTAGGTGATGGCGTGGAAGCTTTTAAACGTCAGGAATTTGCCCTCGCTTTGCGGGAATTTAGCGTATTGGCGGACCAGGGCGATGCCGATGCCCAATATTTTCTGGGCAGCCTCTATCAACATGGCGATGGCGTTGCCAAAAACATCGACAAGGCTATTCCCTGGTTGGAAAAAGCCACTCACCAAAACCATTTCGGTGCCACCAATGCAGTGGCGGTCATTTACGCGGGCGAGAACAAAAAGGTGCGCGATTACGATAAAGCCGCACGTTATTTTAAGTTGGTTGCCAAGCAAGATGTACCGGAAGCCATGTATAACCTGGGACTGATGTTCATGTACGGCCTCGGCATTGAGCAATCCACCCCCCAAGCAGCTCAATGGTTTCAGCAGTCCGCAGTACACGGTATTGCTGCTGCGCAATACAAGCTTGGCATGTTAATCAAACAGGGAGACAGTGGGGAAGCAGATCCGGCAAAAGCACTGGAGTGGTATTTAAAGGCCGCAGAACAAGGATACGAACCGGCGGAATACGAAGTGGGAATGCTTTTCCATTTGGGGGACGGTATTCCAAAAGACGATGAATTAGCGTTGCATTGGCTGAAGTTGGCGGCAAAGCATTATGTTCGACCCGCACAAACTCAACTGGCTTATTTCTTTGATCAGGGCTTGGGGGTGTCAGCAGACCACATCAAGGCATTTTATTGGTACAGTCGAGCTGCAGAACTCGGAGAAGAAAGCGCACAGTATGCTTTGGGTAATAAATACAACCGGGGAGATGGTGTGCCACAAGACTTTGTATTGGCTTATGTATGGTTCAACTTGGCCAGTGCACAGGGAGTAGCAAAGGCAGGTCTGGAACGTGAAAAATTACTAGAACGAATGACGCCATTACAATTGGAAAGTGGACAAGAAGTGTCTCGCGATTATTTTGAAAAGTACGTCATAAAACCTAATAAAGTAGATGATGAATAACACTTAAAGCATTGAATAATAAAAATTTATTAGTTTATACGTTAAATCTAATCATCCAGATTTCAGATGGCCAGCATGTGGGCAGGCTTGAAACCTGCCCCTGCCGAACGATAATATTGGGCGCTTAAGTGGAATATAACTTTCCTTAACACGGAGCCTAAAAACAGAGCCCGGAAATGCACAGCCCCGGAAATCAGAATCGCCCTTAAGGGGGAACATCTGTCAAAACAATGACATTAGACTCGCTCGTCGATATTTTGTCCTACATTGGAGTATTCGTCTCGGGGTGAGGGATTAGCGTCCGATTGCGTATCGTTTTGCTGAGGTTCACTCTGCGATGGCTCACGAACGGCTGCTTGCAATTGAGCATTTCTGGGTGGTTCTGCTTGCACTTCCGGCAAAGCTGGGGTGATTACGCCACTAATATCCATATCAAACTCCTAATAATATTTATAGCTTAATTCCCTAAGCCATTGTATTAATTAAACTACTGGATATACCTACTTGAGATTATTAGATATTACCCGACTTCTTTATCGGCCTTTCACACAGTACCAACACTCTTTTTCACGTTTTTGTGAAGTAATTTACCCTTAACTGCTTTTTGTCAGCAGCCCACCAAAAAACCAATTACCGGTATACTGCTTACGCTTTATGGCGGTTTTATTGGTTATATCTATTTATTTGAACACGTTGTATCACTACAATCATGATAAGGCATTCCCGGAAAATGAAGGACCGCTAATATGAAGGCAGCTATACATGAAGGGAGCTCTATGAAGGAAACAATAAGACGCCTTAAACGTGTCGCTTCAGTTAATATTACCCAAATAAGAAAAATGACTCAAATCTCACAAAATGGTTAATCCGCTACCGCTACTTATCGTCATGGGCACCATTCTTACGCTGTTAGGTGTGCAGCGCATTTTGACACGAATGCCCCCCCCAGCCCCCAAAAGCCATCTGACGTCACCGTCTTCACCCCCAAAACGAACACGCGGCCGCCCACTGGACAACAATAATTCTGCAACAGGGCTGGATGAACGAGCCATTGAACAACTCAAACAGCACATGACTGAAGAAGACATTGCAGGGTTAACGATTTTTCTCGCCTTTAATCGTCCAGGCTTTGTGGAACTGGACCACGCCATTAAAGAACTCAAAACGGAATCCACACTAAACGCCAGTACAACTGAAGCGAGTACCGAAGCTAAAGCTGAAAGTCCTGACAATCCACACCATAGGTACATTCATTCCTTAACAGAATCAGTACGCCAACGCCTGTTAACCTTTGACCCGAAATCTCCACGATTAATTACCCGGGAATTGATGTCCCGGTTTGGCGGGCACGATTTCAACAGTCATTTTATGCATTACGCTGCCAAAGAGCGTGGCACTACCCACCACGTTCCCCCATTTGATCCTGAACGCCATATTATGGAGGCCCTGAGCAGATCAGGCATTGCCCTTAAAGGCAGGCATATTCCACTGCCGCTACGATTAACCGTATTAAAAATGAGCCAACTACGGCAAATGGCAAAAGACCTGAATCTCAATAAAAAATTTACGCGCAAGCAAGACGCTGTCACTGTACTTGCTGACGTACCTGGCTCTGCGGTCTTACTGTCGATGCAATACGTTGTCGATGACTTATTTGTCCTCAATGACATTGATGAAGACTGCGACAACATTAAAAATGAATGGGCCTATCTAACTGCCTATTCGAAACTTCTCAATATGGTAAAACTACAATAATGTGTTTGTGGCACTAAATACTGCCAGCGGGTGCAAGGTGGCGTAAATAAACACACTGCGCTAATCTTGCCATCCAGGGCAAAGCCCAAACACGGACATTTCCAACCTTCACACTGTCAACTACGGAACCCTTAATGAGCGTAACTACACCCACCACGACAACAACATCCACAAAGAGTACTCACAGCGTTGATTCACACCCCAATTTTCGTCACCTGCGTCGACAATCTATTGAATCGCTCGGGTTAGAAATTGATGAGTTTGAACATAGGCAAACCGGTGCCAAACATTACCATCTCGCTGCTGACAACAACGAAAATGTTTTTCTGGTCGCACTGCGAACCGTACCGACTGACTCTTCTGGTGTCGCTCACATTTTAGAACACACCGCACTTTGCGGCAGTGAGCGCTACCCGGTACGCGATCCCTTTTTTATGATGATCCGCCGTTCACTGAACACCTTTATGAATGCATTCACCAGTAGCGACTGGACCGCATATCCGTTTGCCAGCCAAAATCGCAAGGATTTCTTCAATTTACTGGATGTCTATCTCGATGCCGTTTTTTTCTCCAACCTGGACAAACTCGACTTTGCACAAGAAGGACATCGCATTGAATTTGAAACAGCGGATGATCCCACCAGCGACCTGACCTTCAAAGGCGTGGTCTTCAACGAGATGAAAGGCGCCATGAGTTCGCCCATCAGTACCCTGTGGCAAGCAATCACCAAGTACACATTCCCAACTAACACCTATCACTTCAACAGTGGCGGCGAGCCAGCCGATATTCCCGATCTCAGTTACGACGAACTTCAGGCGTTCTATAAAAAACACTATCATCCGTCTAATGCGGTTTTCATGACATACGGAAACATCCCAGCCACTGAGCTTCAGCAACAGTTTGAAGACCGTGTTCTAAACCGTTTCAAACATGCTGACTCGCTTATTCAGGTACCTGCTGAAAAACGTTTTGTCGCACCGATCAATGTCGAAGAATTTTACCCCCTGGATGAATCGGAGCAAGACGGCAACAAAACCCACGTTATTATGAGCTGGCTACTCGGCCCCGCCACTGATTTGCATGCCGCATTGAGTGCCGAATTGTTAGAAGGCGTACTACTGGAAGACAGCGCTTCCCCCCTCCGCCACGCCCTTGAGACCACAAAGCTCAGCACTGCCCCCTCACCACTTTGTGGCCTCGATAACTCAAACAAAGAAATGACCTTTCTGTGTGGTCTGGAAGGCTGTAGCGCCGAAGACACTCAAGCGATTGAAACACTCATACTTACCACCTTGCAAAACATCGTCAAAGACGGCGTTCCACAGCAAAGCGTAGAAGCCGTTCTGCATCAACTGGAAATGGAGCAACGCGAAATCGGTGGGGGCAGTTACCCTTATGGGCTGCAATTAATACTGGACGCCTTGTCGACCGCAATACATTACGGTGATGCTCTGGCCGCCCTTAACCTGACGCCCGTCCTTGAGAAGTTACGTGAAGACATTAAGGATCCGCAGTTTATCCCTAATCTCATCCAGACACTGTTACTGGATAACCCGCATCGCATCCGACTCACGCTGAAACCCGATGGCCAGTTTGCCGCCCGCCGCGATGCGGCCGAGTCCGCTCGTTTGGCTCACATTAAATCCACGCTAAATGACGAAGAAAAACAAAATATCGTCGCCCTCGCCAAGCAACTCGAAGAGCGACAAAACCTGCAGGATGATGAAAGCATTCTGCCAAAAGTAGGTTTGGAAGACGTACCCGAAAAACTGAACATTGCCACGGGTACACAAACCACTGTCAATGGGCGTCCCACACATTCCTATGAACAAGGCACCAACGGTCTGGTCTATCAACAACTCATCGTCGATTTACCAAAAATGGATGATGAGCTGTTGGCCGTTATGCCCTACTACACCAGCTGCCTGACAGAGCTCGGTTGCGGAGACCGTGACTACCTGACAATGCAGGCACAGCAAAGTAGCGTCAGTGGCGGCATTGGTGCCTACACTTCTCTGCGCGGCAAAATTGACAACGAACAATCCACCTCCGGCCATTTCATTCTCTCCGGCAAGGCGCTCTCGCGTAATCACCGGGCCTTCAATCAACTGGCGCAGGATATCTTTCACACCGCCCGCTTTGATGAACATAACCGGATTCGGGAACTCATGGCTCAGCTACGCGCCGGCCGCGAGCAAAGCATTACCGGTCGTGGCCATGCCCTCGCCATGCAGGCAGCCGCCGCAGGCATGAGCCCCGCAGCAGCACTCAAACAGCGACTTTCAGGCCTTACCAGCATTACCTCCCTCAAGCAACTTGATGACACTCTTGATGACCAAAAGGCGATTTCACAGCTTGCGGAAAAAATGTCCGCACTGCATGACCTTCTGCAATCCTGCCCAAGTCAGTTTTTATTGATTGGTGAAAAGGATTCACTGGCCGATTTGCAAGAAGACTGTAATACCGTATGGCCAAGCCCAGCTGATGCCGAGTTCACGCCATTCTTTTTACCGGAAAAACGTGAATCCGTGAATGAACTCTGGACAACCAGCACTTCCGTTAATTTTTGTGCCAAAGCTTACCCCACCGTACCCGCTGCCCATCCCGATGCACCCGCCTTGGCCGTACTCAGCGGATTTTTACGCAATGGTTTTTTACACCGCGTCATTCGGGAACAAGGGGGAGCCTACGGCGGTGGTGCCAGCCATGACTCCGACAGTGCAAGCTTTCGTTTCTACTCCTACCGAGACCCACGCTTAACAGAAACACTGAACGATTTCGACCGTTCCATTGACTGGCTACTCAATGAAAAACACCAATGGCGCCAGGTGGAAGAGTCCATCCTTGGTGTTATCGGCAGTCTGGATAAACCATCCTCTCCTTCAGGTGAAGCTAAGGATGCTTTCCACAGCGCCTTATACGGCCGCACGGCTGAGCAGCGCCAACAACAACGCCAGCGCGTACTTGCCGTCACTCTTGAGGACCTTAAACGTGTTGGAGAAACCTACTTAAAACCTGAATTAGCGAGTACCGCTGTCATCACAAATCCTCAGTCAGCCGATAGTGCAGAGACACTAGGATTAACGATTAGGGCACTGTAAAAATCAGGGATTCATTACCGTCCCTTTGGGCAAGTTTCAAACCTGCCCAAAGGGTGGGTATTGAAAACCTTGTCGTTCGTTTTGGCATCGAGGGAGTAAACATCAGGGCGGGCTTGAAACCCGCCCGTTGTATCTACAGGTACAGGGAGAGGATAAAATTAACTCGTGTGAATAATCCCGCGATCTCGAAGCAAACCCAGTACTTGCTCAACACACTCTTCAATGGGCCTCGCACCGGTATCCACCATTAATTCAGGCTTGGTAGGTTCTTCGTAGGGGGAAGATATACCCGTAAAATCACTTATCTCGCCCGCGCGTGCGCGCCGGTACAGGCCTTTCACATCTCGGGATTCGCACACCTCAAGGTCGGCACGACAATAAATTTCGATAAACTCTCCATGAGGAACCAGTTTACGTGCGGCTTCACGCTCTGAACGAAAGGGGGAGATAAAAGCCGTCATGGCAATCACGCCCGACTCCAGCATTAGCTTGGCCACTTCACCGATACGTCGAATATTCTCAACACGGTCTTCCACTGAGAAACCTAAATCCCCACATAAGCCATGACGCACGTTATCGCCATCCAGAACATAGGTACGACACCCAAGCTGGTGTAATTGCTCTTCTATTGCATGAGCCAAACTGGATTTACCGGCACCCGATAAACCCGTAAACCAAAGAATAACGCTCTTATGGCCATTCTGAGTCTGTCGACGTTCCCGGGTCACCGTGGCGTTATGCCACACAACATTAGTGCTACTGGATTGCTCTGTCATAGCAATGATTTCCTTAAATAATAATCTTGAATTATGTAATTTTGTTAATACAAATATGAACGCAGATACGATAGGAATTAACAATACTTTTATAATGGTGAAACGAGTAAAAAGTATACCTATGCTAAAAACTGGCCTGCGAATATTGGCTTGTTGGTAATGATTTGCAGCTATTAGTTTGCGGGTTATGCTCTGCGGGTAATAGCCGCAAACAAAATCATACAGGAGCTGCCCGTAATTTATATTGGCCAATAGCATGTAGTACAAAGACCAGAAATACGCCCATCATTAATCCCATCACGAGACCCAGAACGACGATAAGCGAACGTCTAGGACGAATTCTTTTTTCGGGTGCCACGGCCGGATCAATCACTTCCAGAGAAAAATCTTTTTTAACATTGGCCAGCATGACAGCCTTTGTTTCAGACTCTATCATCTGGTAAATCATTTGCTGCATATCAACAACACTTGTTTTTTGTAATTGACTATTCAGGTAATCAATATTTTGTTCAGCCTCAAAAATTGCCGTCTGTCGTTGATGTTCGTTGAGGCGCAACACCAGCATATTAGCCCATTGTGCAGCAACCTCAGGATCAGACCACTCAATACTCAAGGTCACCAAACCGGTTTTACTGTCTTTACTGACGCTCATTACCGTTTTTATAAAAAATGTATAGACTTCCAGTGGCGACATTTTTTCATCAGAGTCCAATTCCGAAGTCGGCTCTGGTGTTGGCGCTGGTGTTGATTCAGGACTCGACAGGACCTTAAAAACGTTATTTTCTGCAAATAAGGGTAATAAAAATGCGCGCGATTTCAATGTTGCCAACACCCGATCGACATTTCCTCCACCGGAGGGAATATTAACGCCCGCCAAGGAAGCAAGACCGCCAAACTGTCCGGCCAACGCCGACAAACCCCCACCTTTTTCCTCCGTCACCGGGGCCACAATCAGCTCGGCCCGGTATACAGGCGACATTAACAATGCCGTTGCGACGGACAGCAATAAGGCCAATAAGACAGAACCTAGTAAAACGCCTTTAAATTTATACACGACCTCCCACAACGCAAACAAATCGATGGAATCGTCCTGTCCCGACATGTCGGCATCAAATTGGGGAATGGTCACATAACGTATATTCGCCTCATCGGGGCGAACGTCTGTACGAATAGAGTTTTTCTCAGACCCTCTATCGGCGGACTCTTCCTTGTCTCCAGGCTTTGCCCGGTCAGTATTTGAATCCAACTGGTGGATCTTTGATTCCGATTTATCCATAAAAGTTACCACCTGTCGTGACTATTATTAATTAGTCTTCTAGCCTGCTTAAATCTACTAACCTTGAATCTCTTTAGCCTTCACATTTTCACCTGAGCTGGCACATTCAGGTTACTTTTTTTTGCTAAAGTCTCACTGTTTTTTCGCTTAAGTCTCGCTGTTTTTTTCTAATATCTCGCGCCCTTCATTCCATTATCAATTTAGCGTTATCAGCCGCTGCTCTGCTGTTTTTTAAGCACTTATCAGCATCCAATAACATTAATGATATTCGTACCATAAAACTATCGGGGAAAGCCTAAAATAATGGACAGTTTAGCCTTAAAATATACCCACTGCATTCCAACTCGCGGCTGCAATGCCAATTTGGTAAACAATCTGGCTAACACTGGTCCACAAGGTCAGTGGTTTTAAGCGTTCGGCATCCAGCGGTACAACAATCGTGTCGCCGGCCCTTACATCAACCCCACCCGAAAACCAGTCTGTCACATTACTCGGTAAAACTTCGCCGTTAGCACGCACAATATAAATTCGGTCTTCATCGGCACGATAAGTTAAACCACCACTTTTACCAATATATTCATTAACGGCTAAATCCTGTGAATACAAATGCGATGTTGCATACTGCACTTCACCCAGGATAGTCACTTCCTGGGTAATGGGAGGAATAAACAGTTTGTCGCCATTTCTAAGCAATACATCAGCGGTGTGCAGGTCATCTGCATCATCATCCTCAAAATTTCGATCGATGGCGTCTTGCAACATTCCCGGTAAATTGATGACCAAACGTCCCATGGCCTTAGTTGCACGAAGCTGGTCCAGAAGTGAGCTGGCCATCCCGGCTGAGCGTTGCTCTTCAACACTGGCCTGCGTTTTTTCCAGATCAATGGCGGCTAAATCAGACTCCAGCCGATGCTGTAATTTATCAAGTTGCTCCTGCTCTTTTTTACGCAAGCTTTCGCGCACCAGGATAGCGCCTTCTGGAAAGGCTTGATCAGTAAGGCCACCCGCACGCTGGATCACTTCAAGCAAGGTTTCATCCCGACTGACCGGATACCGGCCCGGAAAACGGACTTCGCCCTTAATTTCTATTAGCCGTTGACCTGCCCAATACGGTAGCCGCTTTATCGTTAATCTGTCATGCGATATCAACCGCGTATCGGCTGTCGTATCCCCTGCAAAAATTTTATCCAGTTTAACCGTCAAATGTTCCGTCTTACGTGCCTGATCAAGGGTAATTTCACTGCGACTAATCTCTGCTTCAAGGCTATAAGCTGACTCGACCAGTCCCCCCGCCGTTCTGATGATATCGGAGACCATCATCCCAGGTTCCAAAGGATATTCGCCAGGGGAACGCACCAACCCATTAACACTGACCACCGTAGAAGGCGCCTCTAAAGTTGCCTGCTGTTTGAGTCGAATCAAGGTATTGGACAACAGCGCTTGGCGATCTCCCTGTACACCAAACACGAAAACTTTATCACGTGGCATAAGCCTAAAAGTATCGGCAATATCCAAATCTGACTTTTGAGTAAAATCAAAAGATTTTGTGGTGATTTTTGTCCCTTTACTGGTTTCCCTCACTAACAATATATATCGGAGATCGGTATTTTTTTTGACATTGCCCGATACTCGCAACAAGTCGGGTAACGTCAGGTTAGCAGGCAGCGGATACTCTCCCGGCCATTGAACATTGCCTTTTACCGTCACGACCGATTCAGGCTCACCTTGACTGACCTGTTCTCGTAATTCTTTCACCAAGCTCGATAATATTGCCGTACGTTTACCCAAAGCCGTTTCGGTGAGGCCAAACACAAAAACCTTGTCTTGAGGAAGTAATGCCAGGTTATCGGTTGATTTATTATCGGCAAATACTTTATCCAAGCGTGCGACTAACACTTTAATAAGGCGGTCAGGCTGTCGCTCACGTCTCACCAAAACAAACCGCAGCCCCGGCTTGGGAAGCAATGATTGCACATTGGGTATAGCATCAGAAAGCCGCATACCGTCAAACCACTGCAAGCCACCGGGGCGTTGTACGTGGCCAGAAAGATAAACAACATGTTCCATTTGATCAGGAACGGAAAAGATTCTTAAGGTATCGCCATCACGCAGTTTATAGGCACCATTACTGTCACTAAAAGCCGTTGAAGAAAAATCAACATTGATCAGCGTACGTTCCCCATTAGAGTTTATACGCTCCAATTGACTGGCTGGGCTGTATGCCGTTGGTAACAAGCCACCTGCCATTTTAATCAGTTGTGGGATGCTTCGCTCTTTTTTAATTTCATAAATTGCGGGCCGCCGAACCTCCCCGGCAATGCCAACGGTTTCCCCCACGGGCGGGACAAATATCACATCGCCCGGTTGAATGCGGGCGTCTTGACTGGTGTCTCCCTTTAGCAATAGCTCGTACAAATCAAAATTTTGCACGACACGTCCGTTACGCTTCAACTGAATGTCACGCAGGGAACCAATGGTCTTTACCCCGCCACTCACAAACAGCGCATTGGTCATGGTCGATAACGCACTCACCATGTATGAACCGGGCCGGTTGACGTCCCCCATAACAAACACCCGCATGGAGCGTAACGTGCCTAAAGACACATAAGGTTTTACGCCGAGCATTTTTTTATTAATGCGTCGTTTCAAATCGTCCTTTAATTCAGTAAAACGCATACCGGTGACGGCAATGGGGCCAATGCCCGGAAACTGAAGCTGACCATCCCGGTTAACGATTAATTCATACTCAGCATTTTCCTTACCAAATAATTGCACCTGAATCGTGTCGCCAGGCCCAATGATGTAATCAATAGGCACGGGGATTTCAGTCACAGGAGAAAAGGTCGTCGGCGAACCCGCAAACAAATCATAACCAAAGGGTTTAATTTTTTTCCCAGGACGGGCTTTGCTTATTTGCTGAGGGGGCGTCTGAACAGGCGCTATCGTCACGTTCGGTGTGAACGGCTTAACAACCGTGGGCATATCCAGGAGTGCTGCTTTTTTTGCGGGTGTCGTCGTCGAGATAGATTTTAATAATTGCTGTTGTTGGCCCGCCGGTAGTTGTTGGAATACCTTTAACTGTTCGGGGGTCGGGGTTGGCGGTGCAGCAAAAGATGCCTTTACAGATAGAAAGCCATACAAGGCTACCGACAGAACGATCAAAAAATTGACTGGAAGTGAAAAACCATTAACCCGTTTAATCATGCCGCCCTCTAACCCTATTAAGTAGAATAGATCATATCTCAGTTGGTCAAAAAGTCCATACTATTCATAATGTAAGGACATACATGCTGCTAATTTTGGCAATCCCCGACCCACTATACGCTTCACAATCTACAAACACCGCAAAACAACCGAATACCCATGAAAAGTTGGTTAAATAACATCCAGCCTGTAGCAATAAACCAGTAGCAATAAACAACAAGTAGTAATAAACCAGTGGCAATAAACCAGTAGCGTTAAGCTGTAGAAAATAAACCCGTAGAAAAGGATGCCCTGTATGCAAAAGCGTCAGCCGCAGGGATGGTTTTACGGCATTTTCTGAATGCAAGGCATCAGTTTCTGATGTACCTGTAGCAAGTCACAGATTAAACGTTATGCTCACCGATAACTCATATAGCGCTACGGGTAAGTCTATATGCCGCACTAATAATGAAACTCGGAAAGTAAATGATGCTCGCTGGAATCAAGCAATAACGGATCTTCCAAAATATTATACAAGTCACCCGGTGATTTTACCGCTTGCCCAACGTCCCTTGTCCATGGCGATATAGCAAAACGTGCCGTCGCGCGAGTATCCCTAGTCAACATGCTACCCAAAGGAATTGACAGCATAATCCCCTTGTCTCGGTATGGGTCCCCTGGGCTGCCGGGTTTGGTAATATCATTGCCATCGGTCACCGTATACCAAACGCCAATCCTCACCCCGGAGCGAAAACGTCGTTGAAACTCATAGCGAAGCCCAACATCCTTGGCTAAAAATCGTCCGCCTCTTACCGTAAAGGTCAACCCATGCTTAGGGATTTGATAATGAAAGGCGGCAATTGCGGTCGTCGTCGTATAGGGACGAAAGCCTAGCCCTTCATTCGTTTTTCGTTGGCGCAGAAAGTCCAAAGAAAAGTCTACAGCCCAGGCCCCTTGCTTGGGAAGGTACAATACCTGCCCACCCGCACCCCCAAACATTTCTTCATAGTAACCAACTGAGGCGCGCGCATATACCCTGGGGCGCAACTGCATAAACTGATTAACCAGCAGACTATCCACTTTGAAGTCAGCATCACGTTTATAATCCGCAATATCCGTTCGTACATGGGGTAAATTGCTATTCGATTTATCGACAACTTTGCTGATATCTTCGAATAACCTGACACGAACGCCGCTTTTGAAAAACAAACCCCGACGCAAATATCGGGAATATCTCGCCAACGCAAAAGTTTCATATCGAAAAGCACCATTAGCGTCGTTAAAGTATATGCCGGCATTGATGGGCGTTATCCGAAAATTCCCAAGGGAGGTTTCTTCTTTTTTCAAACTGATGGCCTGCCCATCTTCATTAGGCACCCACTGAAATTGTGTACTTTTTTTGGGGTCAGCTTTTCCAACACTATTTTTAGGCTCTATCACAACCTCAGCAAGCCGTTGTGCCGTTGCCGGTTCAGCATAGCTAACGGTAAGGCCAGCCAATAATTCTCCATACGTCACCTTGCCGGCAAAAAAGGCATCTAATTGGGTAAGGTCAGTAAACTGGTAGGTGACCAACGCCAAGTCAGTCAAGGTAAAATAAGTGATTTGAATGCTGCTTATGTCAGTTGGACCCAGTAATAAGGCCGTACGTGCTACTCGTCCTACGGCGCGAGCCATCAACGAAATTTTAGGGTGTGCAAAGCCAATGTCGAGTTGGTCGCTAACAAGGAGGATTTGCACATTTTTGAAGCCCTGCATTTCCAATGCAGACACAAGTTTTGCGTTATTCTCAGAATCAGCAAACCATTGCGCCACCGTGCTTCGTTTTGAAACTTCATTAAAGACCGGCGGCTCGTCCAGTTTGGGTATAAATTCGCGGGCCATTAGGGGTATCGCAATATAGGCATTTACCCCTAGGTCTCGCCCGCGCTGATAGACCGCATTCAACCCCAGCCAGCCAATCTTATAATTAACACCGTAACTAGACCCACCCTGGTTATCGATGGCACCGCTGGTATCGGCAAAACGTTCATTGGGGTAATCAATGGCATCGTATTCGTAGATGAAACCAAATCCGTTCGCCCACTCGGGTTGATATTCCAGGCCACCAAAGTAACCATCAATTCGGCCGCGCCCATAACCCACACTCGCATCCAGGGGCCCAAACGCCTTACTCATCACAACATAGTCAGCATCAAAGACACGAGTCCCTAAAAAATCTTGCGAGCCTATGCTAAGGGCGGGCAAATAGGCGCCTTCTTTGATCAACATTAATTTAATGTCGAACGCTTTATCTTTAAAGGTGCCGAAATTAGTACCTGGAATTCCAACTGTATCGTCGACAGCGGTATAACGCGCGCCCAGCTCTAATCGTGGAAACAGTCCTAAACTGCTCCAAAAAGTGGTATACGGATTGTAATCACTGAGGCCAAAACGCAAACTACCGTCGTCGTCAACACGGGCGCTTGGCATGGCAATCAAACCCGTTTGCCCCATAACCGTCGGGCCTGCCAAGACTTCGGCCATACTGATCAAGAGCGTAAAAGCCAGACATATTACCAACAGATTGTTTACATAGCCCATTTACGACTCATTACAGGACATGTTGCACCGTACTTGCTTTCACAAAGCTGCTCCATCGCGTAGAAATTTATTATTATTTTCAATAAGATACCATAAATTGAACTTTATTTTCTCACCGTTTAGTCGCAAACGGGCCATCAACCTCCCACAAACCATTCACATACAAAAATGCCTCCAGCGCTAATCACTAGAGGCATTCGTTTCTTGTGAACAACTTCTAACGGATAACGGAATTTGCAATAAATATCCGTTTTGCGCTTAATTACAACCTAGCATGAAATGATTGTACGTAATCAACCAGTACACAATTACATTGTTAAGCCGCCACAATTATACTGCCGCTGATTTGTGGCTAAATAGGTGTGACAAATAGATATGGCTAACTGGATGAGACTAATGATTTGTCGTACTGCTACTACCCGCTTCAGAAACAACGACGACACCGGCTGTTACTACCGCACCAATGACTATCATAGTTGATGTCGTTACTCCTCCTGCCATTGCCCCGCCCGCCATCGCTTCGGATGCAGAGGCGCTCACGACACTGGTAGCCGCGCTAATCGAAGATGTAGAGCTTGCCAAGGCTGAAGCCAGCTGTATTTCTTCTCCAGCAATCACATTACCACCTAACAGCAAACTGATACCTGCTACACATCCCGCGAAAAATTTCTGGTTCATTTTCATCTCCTTTGTTATTAACAAACTACGATTTCCTTAACCTTTCCTTAAGCATTAGTGCTTCGGGAGCCTTCATGCAGAGGTGCGAGGTTTTATACTTTGAGCGATACCTACTTAGACTATAGATAGTTGAATTTGAGTGTAGTCGAATGACTTTTCACCTGCAAGGCTCATTTCACACCCTGCGATAAGCTCGGCATTCCCCTTTGTGTCAAATTACCTTTCGGCATTTTTCAAGACAGTTGCAAGCCCCACATCGTTCTTTTAGCGCAAAAAACATCCGCCAGTTTCACTCATGCACATACATATCAACCAGCACTCACAGCTGATGATTTTGCTTCTACAATATCAATAAACTTGGAATTCAGTATGCAGTGGACTATCAAGCTGTGCGTTTACTATCGGCTATCGATATTTGTCCTGTGAATACTCTCGCAGAGCCGCGATGAACGCAAAGGGACGTTTTGAGTACGCCCCTTTTCTTTCCTTTGCGTGCCTGACAGCTTTGCGAAGGTTTGACCCTTGCCCTATGTGTCAGGATACCTTGGACCACCACTCCAAGCGCAACGTTAGTGACCATGTAAACCGTAAATGCCCCTGATAAAGAATTACCAAGGGCATTTACGGAATCAATCTATAACAGCAAGAGATCAAACTTCGAGTGAAAAACAGATCAATCTCAACTCATCTCAACTCAGTCTCACCTGACCGTCAATATCTTGTACGGCGATTTGTGCGGATGGCTATTACTGACAAGTCGTCTGTCTGGTTGTATTAACGACTAATGCTGAGCAGTACTTGAACTTCCACCGCTGGCCAGAGCCGCAACCACTCCTGCGGTTAATACGCCGACAGTAACGATCCCTGCAGTACCTAATGTTGCGGCCGAGGCCGCAGCAGTTCCCGCTCCTGATGATCCTGCTCCCGCTCCTGATGATGCTGATCCTGATGATGCTGATGATGCTGATTCTGATCCTGATGATACTGATCCCGTATTTGTATTACCTGACCCAATTGCTGCCGCCAGCAGAATTTCATTCCCAGCGATTGCGTATCCTGACAACCCTAAGCTTACACATGCAACTAATAACAATTTCTTCATTTTTAATCCCCTGGAGAACATCAATTTTCACGGGAAGCCACTAATAATCAGTGCCGCTTACCCAACAGTTTACCCAAAACCAGATACTGCCTAATTTACACTCTAATGGCTATCCGAATGATCTTCATAACAACGACCGAACGACGTCCTAACGACTTAACCTTCTAACATCGTAACGTTAACCTTCTAACTCACGAGGAACGACTTACCTATTTATTTAATCTCTAATCAATATCTATTCAACAAATGAAAAGTGGGTTATACGGATATTTCCGTCCCGTCGTTCCACCTGAATCCATAACTGGCCTTCATAATAATCTATTTTACGCTGGCCTTTAGCACGAACTTCTACGCCATAGATTGCCTCACCTCTAGCAGTATTACCATCCCTGCTCCATGTGAGGTCTTGAAATGAAATTTGTCGGAATGACGTGCTTGAAAACAAGCTTTGATAATCGGTACGAATCCCCTGCGCCGAGTCATGGTCATTTGACTGAGCATCTTTCGCAAACAAACTCATAAATCGTTTAATATCGCCAGCGGCATAAACTGAAATCAATGTATCTATAATAGACGCTAGATCGTCATCAGTAATGCTCTCAATGGCTTTCGAAGGTTTATTCGTCCTAACCGGCGTTAATACCACTGGATCCGAAAAATATAACCGGGTAATTTCTAATTTACCCGCGCGTTTTTCCAGCTGTAAAGTGACCTTCCCTCGTTCCCGACGTTGAGAAGCGTTACCTTTACCCCGCGTGAAAACGATATATTCACCCGTCGCTTTGGCATAATTTTTTTCGCTTTCCCAGCGTAAACGTTTTAGCTGAATGTTTCTCTCAGAACTGTTTTTAAAGAATTCCTTATATTCAGTACGCAGCCCCTGCAAATCTATTTGGTCATTCGTTCTTACCGTGGGCGCAAATAACGCGCTCAATTTAGTGATATCACCCTCTTTATAGGCCGCTTCAAAAGAGGAGACCATATTTGCCAACACCGTAGAACTAATAACATTCTGCGAGCCCGCAGGAACTGAAAGAACCAGTGCAGCCTTGGCCCTAGCATCAGCTTTGGCTTTAACAGCAGCTTTGGCTTTAGCATCTGCCTTGGCTTTAGTAGCGTCAGTCTTAGCTTTTGCCTTGGCATCTGCTTTGGCTTTGGCGTTTGCCTTGGCTTTAGCGTTTGCCTTGGCTTTAGTCGCTGCCCTAGCTTTAGAAGCATCTGCCTTAGCTTTAGCATCTGCCTTAGCTTTAGCATCTGCTTTTGCTTTATTCTCTGCTCTGGCCAGCGCTTCAGCTTTTGCCTGAGCGTCTACCTTGGCTTGCTCTTCTGCTAGCCTGGCAGCCGCTAATTTTGCCGTTAAACGGGCCAATTCAGCAGCCTTTTTTTCTATTGCGGCCTGCTGTTCGTCAACCAACGCCGTGGATTCCATGCTCGCTAACGGCATAAATTCGGTATTTTGAGCTGTCATACCAGATACTTCACTATTCATTTCTGAAGTAAACGATTCTGCTTCGACACCCATTATTGCTCTTGTAGCTGAGCTATCTACTGAACTTTCCGCTGAGCTTTTTGCTGAACTATCCGTTGAACTATCGACCGAGCCAGCATCATCAGAAGATCCTAGAGTAACCAATTCTTCCGCCGTTTCCATGGAACGAACAGGAACGGGCGTTTCCTGATTTTTAATCTGCGTTAAATACAGTACAAAGACGATGACAGCCGCACCCGCCACTAATACGAGGTTGCGTGCCGAGGAGCGGGTATTTTCGCCATCGGTCAAAACATCTGCCGCTGCGGCTGATGATGCCCTGAATGCGGAATGATTTCCCGCCAGGGTGGGTGACAAATCCAGGTCCAGGTCTTCCTCGACGTCATCAATTTCATTGATGTCTGACAATGAATTAGGAGAAGAGTCACGCTCTTTGTTCATTTCAAGACGGCATAAACGCTCGTACGACTCACCAACACGGGTGACTCCTGCTTCGTCATTGCCCTTTTTGTCCTGGCGAAGCAGTTTCATTAGTAGCCCATAATGGGCTTCTATTTCCGATAAACTAGCGCCTGAAGCAAGCCCCATTACACGGAAATCACCCCCTCCAGGCAGAAACAAGACTCGTCGCACAAAAAACCGTACTGCCGCACGCAACATGGCTGGAGATATGCCCATGACGGCTATTTGCCGCAGATTGGATAACACCTGATCCTCAGCGATTGCCAGCTCAAGAATGGCCTTTATTCCATTGGGTAACGGTTGTGATGGATCATCCAGCCCTGGAAAGCTTCTCGGCGAACGATGAAATGCCAGAACCAGGCGCAATACTTTCCGCAGCACCATTTCTTGGCTATCGCCAGGCGCATCCGGCACAGGTGCCATCACTACAGGTGTCGGATGATTGGCGGGACGATCATTTTGATTTGAAGGATGAGTTTCAGCTTTTCGGTTTGCGGTATCTTTTCCCCCTGAGATAACTCGAAAACGCTCTTTTTCTTCGGGAACCGCATGGGGAGTGTCAACATCATCCCGCTGTGCGACGGCTTGACTCCAACCATCATCAGGCATTGCCCGATCCATATGGCTATTACCATCAAAATTATCGTCAATATTTCTATTGGCAGACTGATCGCCAGGCATAACAGCAGGGGAATCAGAACCAGTATCACCGTCAAAGCCAGAATATTGTGTTGGTTTGACCTCGGGGTGAGCGTCAACGGGAGACACTATGTCCTCCAGCGGTTCTTTTTCAGTCACCTTTTCATTTTCGACGGCTAATTTGGAATTTGCTTCAGATTCGGATACCGTTTCTGTGGCAGAAACATCCGGTAGAATAGCGGCTGGTTTTTCCGTTAATGTCGTTCTAGCGACAGGTCGTCCCGAAATTTCACTTTGCAGTTCATCGGTAACTTCAGCCAGCAACGCTTCATCAATTTCATGCCGCTCTTCCAGACAGCTAAACAGCAGTACACGATCACAAAGCATGTTGATACGCCGAGGCACGCCTTCGGTATATTCAAAAATGACCTCATAGGCGCGATCAGTAAAATTCGGGTCATTTTTCCAACCCACATGGGTCAAACGACTTTCAATGTAACTTTGGCATTCATCCTCACCCAACGAGCTCAGGTGATAATTTGCAATGACCCGTTGGCTGAGCTGCTCCAGATCTGGGTGATCCAACATTTGCCGGAATTGCACCTGTCCCAGCAGGAAGGTTTGTAATAGGGCTTTGTCACCCACTTGCAGATTGGAGAGCATACGCAGCTCTTCTAAAGAACGTGCAGGCAGGTTTTGTGCTTCATCAACCACCAACAGGACACGCTTACGCTCACGAGAACGCGCCATAAAAAAGGCTTCTAGGGTTTTCAATAACCCGGCCTTGTCCTGGCCTTCGAAACGCAGACCAAATGAAGCCGCGACCATGCGCAGCATTTCATCGGCTTCCAACTGGGTCGTCGTCAGGTGGGCAACCACGACATCGGATTCACTCATTTCCTGCAATAATACTTGCGCCAGTGTTGTTTTCCCGGTGCCAGGAGCACCCGTAATAACAACAAACCCTTCCGACTGGCTAAGGCCGTATCGCAGATAGGCCAACGCCCTTTTGTGTCCACGGCTTTCGTAAAAAAAGCCAGGGTCTGGACTCAGGCGGAATGGTTTGGAACGCAGATGATAATAATTCTCGTACACTCAGAATTCCCTTCATTTTTTATCTGGATTGACTGCCTGGTTTTTCGACCCAGGGTCAAAACCCAGTACTGACATCCTGAATATTAGCGGCCAACAACACGCACTCTTCAGGCATTTTTGCTTGCCTGCATGTAGAAATCACCGCAAACATCGAATAAGGCCATTTTACCATTAAATTCCGCTTTTTAAAGGGAAAACTTAAGGCTAACTCATGCTTTTTTCGGTAAAATTACCCAGCAGAGTGATAAAGTCAGCTAAACGGGTGTTTCCCCTTCGAACATTTGTAGTATATTCCCTATATGTTTTGTTCATTGAGCGAAACATATACCATCACGATGCCCCTGCATGGACTTTGCACCATGAAGATCCACCCCGTAAACTATCGTTATAAAATCACCCAAGTATCACACTGGAGACCTTCTTGATGTCCGACAAAAAAGCCATATTAGTCACTGGTGGTGCCGGTTATATTGGCAGCCACGTGGTTCGACAACTCGGCGAAGCAGGCGAAACCATTGTGGTACTCGACAACCTTTGTACCGGTTTCAAAGAATCCGTGCTTTATGGCGAGTTGGTGGTCGGTGATACCGGTGATCGGGAATTAGTGTCACAGTTGTTAAAAAAGCACAACATCGGCTCAGTAATGCACTTTGCCGCACACACTATCGTTCCTGAGTCCGTTTCTAATCCACTAAAATATTATGGCAACAACACCTGCAATTCACGCAATTTGTTGGAATGTTGTTCCGCCGCAGGGGTGGAGCATTTTATCTTTTCATCCACCGCCGCCGTGTATGGCATTCCTGAAGTGGAACAAGTCACCGAAGACACCCCCACCAGTCCCATCAATGCTTATGGCGGGTCTAAATTGATGACCGAGCAAATGCTCAAAGACCTGTCATTCGCTACCGATTTACGACACGTTGCATTGCGCTATTTCAATGTCGCCGGTTCAGACCCACAAGGCCGTATTGGCCAATCTACCCTTGGCGCTACTTTGCTCATCAAAGTGGCTTGTGAAGCCGCCCTCGGCAAGCGGGACAAAATTTGTATCTTTGGCACAGACTACCCGACACCAGACGGCACCGGCATTCGTGATTACATCCACGTCGAAGACCTCGCGGGCGCCCATTTAGCCGCATTGGAATACCTGCGAGCAGGCGGAAAATCTACCACCCTTAACTGTGGTTATGGCCATGGTTATAGTGTGCACGAAGTGCTGGATTCCGTGCAGCGTGTCCATGGTTCCCCCCTCAACATTATCGAAGAACCGCGCCGCGCTGGTGACCCCCCACAACTCATCGCCAAAGTAGATGCTATTCATGAAAAACTTGATTGGAATGTAAAATGTGATGATTTGGATTTTATCGTTAAAACATCATTGGCATGGGAGAAAAAGCTCCTTGAAAAAGCCGCTAAATAGACAATTTTCGGGGTTTGTTTAAAGGAATTTTTTGAAAGGGATTTCTTGATAAGAACTGATTAATCAGACCACCAGACCTTTCACAAATAACGATAACCCTTTCTTCTAAAACCATTGCCTCAATAATTCGCTGAATGCATCGACGACTCAATCATCTCATCGAAGCTGCTGCCCAATCCAGGCCAGACGCTAATGCCCTGCGCGACGGAAAACAGCACCTTTCGTACAGTGAACTACAGCAATGCCTGGAATCCACAGCGGCGGGCTTCCAAGCATTGGGAATACCAAAAGGTAGTCGGATTGTCGTTTACCTGCCAAAACAACGGGAAACGGTTGAGGCCTTGTTTGCCACTCCTTGCATGGGTGGCATTTTCGTTCCCATCAATCCTGTGCTTAAACCCGCACAAGTTGCTCATATTCTGCAAGACAGTGGTGCAAAAGTATTGGTCACGTCTGCCGAAAGAGCCACTCTTCTGCACGAAACTCTGTATGAAATGCTGTACGAAACTCTGCCCGGTTGCACATGTTTGCAGCATTTGATTATTACCCAGGGAACACTAGACCCCGATACTTTTTCATGGCTCACCGTCACGTCGTGGCAAAACCTGCAAACAAACCAACCCCTGGTGCATACCGACATTTCAGAAAATAGTGCTGCGGCTATTCTTTACACCTCTGGCAGTACGGGCTACCCAAAAGGTGTCGTTTTATCTCACCGGAACCTGCTACTGGGCGCAGAAAGTGTCGTCAACTATCTGGACACCCAACCATCGGACCGTCTGCTTTCTGTGTTACCCCTGAGCTTTGATTATGGCCTTAATCAACTAATAACCGCGTTTACGGCTCGCGCTTCCGTGGTACTGCTGAATTACCTAATGCCAAGAGATGTCATACGGACTGTTGTTCGGGAAAGAGTCACCACAATCGCTGGTGTACCCTCTTTATGGGCCCAGCTTGCCTCTCTTGAGTGGCCGGGAAATGAGGTTAATAATAAGCGCGACAACGCCTCTCTCGGCCCAAACTCTCAGCACACCCTGACGCTGCACACCCTGACGAATTCCGGCGGCCACCTGCCCGTTCCCATCATTAAAAGTTTGCAACAACGGCTGCCCAACGCGCGCTTATTCCTCATGTATGGGCTTACAGAAGCCTTTCGGTCCAGCTATCTGCCCCCAGAGCAACTCGCCAAACGCCCTACGTCCATGGGCAAAGCCATCCCTCACGCTGATTTGGCCGTTGTACGCCGAGATGGCAGTGCCTGTGCCCCTGGGGAACCCGGAGAATTAGTCCACGCCGGGCCCTTGGTGGCACAGGGGTATTGGAACAATCCTGAAGCAACGGCTCGCCATTTTCGCAGCCCACCCTCTGCAATGGCCCATATTAAGCCCACTGAAAAAGTCCTCTGGTCAGGGGACATCGTCACTCAGGACGCAGAAGGCTATTTGTATTTTGTCGGGCGCGAAGACGACATGATCAAAACCTCGGGTTACCGCGTCAGCCCCACCGAAATTGAAGAAGTCCTGCACGCTAGCGGGCGGATACATGAAACTGCTGTGTTCGGTGTACCTCACCCGACACTCGGGCAAGCGATTGTGGCCATTGTCGTCATTGACACTCTTTCGAATCAAACCCTTGCGAATAAACCCCTGCTAGAAAATACAGCATCACTTTCTGTAGATTCAGCAGATTCAGCAGATTCTGTAGATTCTGTAGATTCTGTAGATTCTGTAGAATCGACCAACACCCCACTCCTCAAGCAATTGAACGATCATTGCCGTGCTGAATTGCCGGGTTTTATGCTACCCACACATATTGAACAGCACACACAACTTCCCAAAACGCCTAATGGCAAAATTGATCGCCAAGCGCTAAAAAAAATGTTTTCCCATCATTTTAGCGATACATTGTAGTAATGAAGAGTATGAAGAGTATGAAGAGTATGAAGAGCGAAAAACAGTGATGAGCAATAAAACAATGACCATGACCGTGACTAAACCCAAGCCCACACCACCCCGCCACTGTCACTTACCGTATTTCTCCACACAGAATGGGCATTTACAGGCCGGTGGAAAGCGCATTGAACAGCTTGCTCAACAAGTTGGCAGCACACCGTTCTATGCTTATGAAAGCCGCTTGATCAAACAGCGTATACAGGCCTTGCGGTCAGAATTGCCCAAGTCCATTCGTCTCCATTATGCCGTCAAAGCCAACCCCATGCTGGCATTAATACAGCAACTTGCACCGGAAGTAGACGGCCTCGACATTGCCTCAAAGGGAGAATTGGCTCTGGCGTTGCAAACGGGCATTGATGTACGAAACATCAGTTTCACCGGGCCGGGTAAAGATGCCAGCGAATTGCAGGCTGCCATTACAGCCGACGTCACACTCAATATCGAATCAGCCGCGGAGATGCGACACATTGCCGCACTCGCGGGCAACTCAAAGGCGCGACCCCGAGTGACCCTGCGAGTAAACCCGGATTTTGCACTCAAGTCCTCCGGTATGCGTATGGGCGGTGGCTCAACTCCCTTTGGTATAGACGCGGAACAGATACCCGCGCTATTGAAAGAACTGGCAACATTAAACTTGGAGTTTATTGGCTTTCACATATTTGCGGGGTCACAAAACCTCCAATCTAACGCCATCATAGAGGCACAAAACGCCACATTACAATTAGCGATCCAGCTCTCCGAGTACGCACCCTCCTCCGTACAGCTGCTCAACATGGGCGGCGGATTTGGCATTCCCTATTTTCCCGGTGAAAACCCGTTAGACATCAGCCCCATCGCGAAGAACCTGGCACAAATCGCCGAGCAGGCACAAATCGCCCTGCCTGAAGCAAAACTGGCACTGGAACTGGGGCGCTATTTAGTGGGCGAGGCGGGAATTTATGTGTGCCGGGTATTGGATAAAAAAGTATCCCGAGGACAGACTTTTCTCATCACAGACGGTGGTCTGCATCAACATCTTGCCGCTTCTGGCAACTTTGGACAGGTAATCCGTAAAAATTACCCTGTCGTCATCGCTAACAAAATGTCGGATGAAGACACAGAAATGGTGAATATCGTAGGCCGACTGTGCACACCACTGGATATAGTGGCCAGCAAAGTGGCGTTACCTCGTGCCGAGGTAGGAGATCTAGTCGTCGTGCTTCAATCAGGGGCCTATGGTCTTTCGGCCAGTCCAACGGCTTTTCTCAGCCATCCTTTACCGGAAGAAATTCTGCTGTAATGATTAGGGGGCGTTAACAATTACCTGAGTAAGCGTGATTCTGAGGCATTTTTCGTGCTGGCACCAAAAGTAGGCGCTTTAGGCGACGCCGCCAGCGCGGAAAAGGGCCAGAATCTCGCCACGAACGGTGATTGTTAACACCCCCAAGCGTTGCAAAGGTATTTGCATTGACTACCGAAACACAAAAAATAAGCACTATGACTACCTCACAACTACTCATAACTACCTCATAACTACCTCATAACTACCCCGCAGCAAATACATAGGCAACGACACTGCTGCCCCGTTAACTCCACGATTGTCATGCCGGCGCAGGCCGGTATCCAGAAAGCCATTGAACCCACTGGATTCCGGCCTTTATGCCCCGGAGGGTATGCGCCGGAATAACGGAAAAGAGGTTTCCGTTATTCATGTCACAACTCCGCTGAATATTCTATTTTTCAAATACAGCGCCAATTGTAACAAAAATTGCATTAAGTTAACGGGACAACAGTGACGCAACGATGAATACTATATCTTTAGAGGAGCTATTGAGTGAATGGCGTTAGGCGCATTGACGAGTCTTGTCTTCAACAAAATTCACTAGACTGCCCAGCGATAAAAAAGCATCGGCGACCAGATCATCATCATCGATAATAATCCCAAAACTTTCTTCTAATGCCGTCAATAATGTGACGACCGCCATCGAGTCCAACTCTGGCAAATTTCCGAGCAATAACGTGCTCCTCGTCATATCCGAGGTACGGTCTTCAATTTGCAGTGCTTCGCCCAAAACGGCTTTTACATGATCAAACATAATGTGTTGGCTAACCTGTTTTTGCCGCCCGGTTCATTGTCTTTCCTAGCAATGTTTTTCCAAGTAATGTCATTCTACACATTACCTGTCTAAAAATTGCCATACGGAACCTTGACGGCATAGCTATCCTTGCCATGATGTATATAGAGTCTTTACCCGGCGGCTTATTGAGTTGTTGCGTGTAACGTGGGTTGTCAATAATGAGGATAGTCGAGGTTTCGAGCCATTTCTCTCACTGACCATATTTTGCGCGAATATTAACACATTTCCAGACATTACCACCAAAACAGCACTTTACTCGCGACATTCCCGGATATTTACCATCAATTGCCGCGAGCTTGAGCACGACATTCAGTACATTCGGCTATCGCCCAACCCTATCCGCCAGAGAATGCCCTTATTTCTCTGCCATTTCACGGCCTTTCAAGCCACGCCCCACCATCACTCTCTCAATCAACGCGGCGGCATACCGGCTGGGTATCGCAAAAGCAATGCCACTGGGCTTTTCCAACACCGTTTCCCGGGTTTCTTTTACGAACACCATGTTAATAATTCCGAGCACTTCCCCATTATCAGGATGGTAAAGCGGGCTACCACTATTACCAGGGTACGCCGTAGCATCAAGCTGGAAAACCTCGAAAGGCGAACGCAGACTTTTTATTAAAGCAGGAGTCAGCTGCCCGCTGTTTCCCATGGGAACCACAATAGGCGTCCTGGCAGAGATCATGCCGCCATGAGTGACGGGGTACAGTCCCAAAACAGCACCGATGGGAAAGCCCGTAAACACATACCCCTCACCTTCCTGTACTTTGCCGGAATCACCCAACCGCATTACTGGTAGGGCCTTACCGGTGATTTTCAACAGCGCAAGGTCATGCACCGGGTCAGAAGCCACAATTTTAGCACTGCGAATTTCTGGTTTGCTGCCACGGCCATTGAAAACCACCAATGACTCATTACGGTCCGTATTCAGGGGTTTTGAAACCACATGGTAATTAGTGATGACATGCAGACCATCGGCCACCACAAATCCTGTACCAATTAATTGTCCTCGGGGTACCCGCGTCAACTGGTGTGTACCAATACCCACAATACTTTTTTTCACAACGGATATCGTCGCCGGTAAGTTTCCCGCACTCAACGCCGATGAAAATATAAGCATCGCCCCCATCAATAGCATTGGCAGCAATACCCGGTTAGCCAGTAATCGTGTATTCATTATTATGTTCATATTTCCAAGTTTGCCACTACAAAGTTGTCCGCTAAAAATTGCACCACACACGAATAGTGCGCAGTTAAGCAAAAAAACACTCCATCCGTCATTCCGGCGTATACCTTCTGGTTCTACACTCTGTTAGTTATACAGGTTTACGATCATTAAATTCATCTTGGCTCCATACGATTCAGCTCTAGCCGGAGGTAACCCTAACGTTGCATAAAAGTTGCATAAAATAGCGTACTTTGAACGTGCCTCAGAAGCGGTGCAGTTGCTTATGATTTGAGGCCGTCAGCGACATGAATGTCGCTGACGGACTTACAGGGATTCATTTATTAAGGAGTACGCGCGTCTCAAATTATAAGCAACTGCACCACTTCCCTTCAGATTGGCACACTTTCAATCCGAAATACCGCTTTGAGTTTCGTTAATGGCCAACAAGTGAGACAATTTCACGGAAATTAAAGGCCATTGACTAAAAATGCACCATTCTTCACAACAACACCTTAACAATCACCCGTTCAGTCTCGCTATGCCAGCGGCATCGTTATTTTTTTATACCCTTTTACTGATATATGGCACGCTTTTTCCGTTGAGTGGTTGGGAATGGCCCTCTAACTCACTGCTAAATCCGCTGTATCCGCCCTGGCCGCAAAAATTACATACGTCTGATGTCATCACCAATCTATTAATTTATATTCCCTTTGGCTTTTTATTGGCACTTATTGTCAACCGCTATTGTCAATTTTTGCTCTTACTACTACTTGTGACTGCCCTTGGTACAGGTCTCAGCTTTTTATTGGAATATTTGCAAACGTATTTGCCCACTCGAGTAACCTCTCTTGCAGACATCCTGCTCAATGGTTTGGGAAGTTTTTTGGGTGCAAGCTTAATAATACTGGTCTCACCGTCCTCATCACTACACAAAAAACTCCGCTCCCTTAAACAATATTGGTTTAAAGACGGCACCGTTACCCACATCGGGCTTTTTGTATTAGGCATGTGGGCGGTATCGCAACTTTTCCCGCTGGTACCCTCTCTTGATGTTGCCAGCCTCAGAGCCGGACTACGCCCGTTGTGGCACACCCTCAATGATTTTTCGTTATTTGATCCCTGGCATGCAGCTACTTATACCCTGAACATTACCGGCCTTGGTCTGTTAGCCGCCACATTGTTTCGCGAGAACCGCCGTGTTTTACCGCTATTCACCGTATTTATTATCGCGGTACTCTTTCTAAAAATACCCGTCGTTGGCCGACAGTTATCCGCAGAATCAATCTCTGGACTTTTTGTAAGTGTTTTTAGCTTAGCGGTAATCCTAGCCTTATGCTCGGGAAGCGTCTCTTCTCGTGGTTTTGGTCGGAGTGGTCAAGGTTTCAATCCAGGCTTTAATCAAGGGATGGCCGCACTGTGTCTATGCAGTGCCTTTCTGCTGGAAGCATTGCAAACCGGCTCAAGTGCAGTAACAAAGGGCATAAACTGGATTCCTTTCCTCGGGCACATGAAAAGTATCATGGACATGGTAGACCTGGTGGCAACAGCCTGGCCATTTGCCGCACTCGCTTATTTGGCGCTCTCTTTTGCACCACCCAACGCGAAACCCGTTGCCATTAGTGGTGCTATTCTCATCGCCATTACCACATTAGTTGTGGAGTGGCTGCAACAAAGTTTGCCAGGACGTTACCCCGATATTACCGATGTCGTTATCGCGACATTGGGGTGGTCTTTACCCTGGGTATATCTCAGTGCCATCACCAAAAGCGGATTAAAGGGCCAGACCAAAGCACCGCCCAATCCAAAATACCCGTAATCGCTAATTAATAATTTCAGCGATGGTGTACTCTTTCAAATCCTTCGCATGAGTAAAGATAATAAGCTCACCAATAAGGCCGATAGCAAACACCTGTACTCCCAGCACAATGAGCAACGAACTTAACAACAAAGCCGGTCGATCCGCGAGTGCTTCCCCAAAAAATAAACGCTCAATAATTAACACCAGCAACATGATGCCGCCAATGGCCAGGGTACCCGAGCCGATTAACCCAAAAAATCGTAACGGTTTTTTAGTGAATTTCACCAGGAAAAAGACCGTTATAAAGTCCAATAAACGGCGTATATACACCCCAGGACTATAAACCCGACGTTGGCTATCTTGCGTTGACTGCCTGACATCGATTTCACTAATCTGGAAACCACGACGCTCAGCCAACACCGGCAAAAACCGATGTTGATCACCATACACCGTGACTTCATTGATCACCTGTCGCTTAAATGCCCGCACTGCGCAGCCCAGGTCCTGAAACGTGCAACCAGTGAAACCCAAAGCCCAATGAAACAAGCGTGTTTGAAATTGATTAACCGATGAATCAATTCTCGGCCAGCGTCGTGCCACCACCATGTCATTGTTTTGTAATTCTGTTAGCAGCTTAGGAATATCGACTGACTCTATTTGAAAATAAGCCGGCAGCGTTAAAATCATGTCGCCTGACGAATGCTCAAACCCGGCGGTCAATGCTGTTGCTTCGCCAAACCACTTAGCAAGCTTGATAATGGTAATTTGCTCACCGCTGGCCTGTAATGATATGAGATCTGCCAGCACATCAGGGAATTCACCATCCAGCACATACACAAACTCAAAACTGTTGTCCGTGGCCTGCAAGGCTTCTTTATATTCTTTATACAGTACCGCGACATCATCAAAGCGTTCACTCACGGGAACGATGACGGATACATCTACCTTTTTATTCATTACTTTCGCCTTGCCGAGTGTTTGTAGAGTTTGTGCTTTGCGCATTGCCGGGAAGAATAGTTTTCGTCGTGAGAAGCGAAAGCTTACCCAAGTCGATATCGCCCATTTTATAAATCAATTCCGCCAATGCTCCGCTCAGTATCAAAAAACACACCAGAGTACCCAGCAATACCGCCAAGCCCATCAAGGGAATTGATAAAGCAGCATCCCCGGTGACAACGTCAAACAAGCTGATCGCAAACGCTGTCATACCAATAAACGCAATCGGCATCGCCAGCATGGCAAACCAGATAAGCGGTCGGGAAGCAAATGACGTGATAGTTTTAATAGTGAGAAGATCGAGCAACACCTTATAGATACGTGACAGACCATATTTAGAAACACCAAATTGGCGGGCATGGTGCTTCACTTTGATCTCAGCCACCTTGGTACCGGCTATGGAGGTCATCGCCGGAATGAAACGGTGCATTTCGGAATACAAGGGGATTTTCTGGATAATATCCGCGCGATAGGCCTTAAGAGAACAACCATTATCCTTAATCGGCACACCGGTGACCTTACCGATAAGCCAATTCGCGATCACAGAGGGAATTTTACGAGTGATCAGTTTGTCTTGGCGCTTATGCCGCCAACCCACAACAATATCGTAGCCCTCGTCCATTTTTGCGATGAAGTTAGGAATATCACTCGGGTCATTTTGTAAATCACCATCCATAGTGACCAGGATTTTACCCCGCGCATGATCAATACCCGCCGCCATGGCCGGTGTTTGCCCATAATTACGACGAAAGGTAATCACCCTCAGGCGAGGGTCCTGCTTAGCCAGATCCCGCGCCCGCGCAAATGTAGCATCCGAGCTGCCATCATCAACAAACAGGATTTCATACTCCAGCCCCAAAGGAGCGACAGCTTTATCGATAGCCTCATACATAGGGCCAACACTGTCTTCTTCATTGTACAAAGGCACAATAACTGATAAATCCATATACCGATATTCCTAAGCGTTTCCAGCGATTTTCAAATTTTTATTCTAATGGGGCCAGAACTAATTTATTCTCGTCACACAGATTTAATGCACACTCCATTGTTGGAGCTTACCTTAGTCCTTAGTCCCGAGTCCCTAGCCATATTTCCACGCCGCACATTATAACGCGATTTAGCGCCAATAACCCCCCGCTTTATTCTAAAAACCCCCGTTGAGCGCGAAAAAGACCTCATAAAGTTGCATGGCCTATCGCAATTCAACGGGAAGTTTTTAGCGCTAATACCCGTCCGCACGTATTTCGAAATCCAATCCCCTCAAAATAAGGCAGCTCCCCAATGCCATTAAGTTAACGGATTATAGACCGTTGGTAGGTTGGCGATGCCAATTGTAGGCGCTTTAGGCGGTTTGCAAACGCCAACGTCGCCAATGATGTCGGGACTTGCTCACTCATCTGCTATCGGAAATCAGGCTTAACTTATTACATTACATCCCCCCTTTTTATTCAGTTCGAATGAGTAAAAATAGCCATTGCTTATTTGTCGATTAGTACATTCAGCGCCCCACCGAGTTCACTAGAACTGACAAAAACGCGTCTTTCAAGGCTCGATGTTGGTCATCAGGGCATTAACAAACAGAAACATAAACTGTACTGGTTGATTTGTGACCATAGTCCCAATCCCCCTCGCCTCTAAAGACGATGTATAGGGGTATGAAAAGAACATGTTTTTAGCTAGAAACAAATTGGCGGTAAACTACGTTGAACACAAAAGAAATCACTCTTATTTCAGATTTTAAAATGCCTAATCAGGATAAAGTACCAATGCCTGGTAGTCCCCATTCACAACAATTATCACCCGATCAAATGCCTGCTCACAAGCTGGGGCTACAAATGCAGAGACTCGTGCTCGCGTTAAGCTTTGGACTCCTTGTAGCCTGTGGCGGCGGCAGTGGTGGTGAGACTACTGGCGACAATGCCGGCGGTGGTGGCATTGAAGATACAAGTAGCACTGGTGGTAAAACGGATTCTGGTGGAACGGGGGATACTGGCGGCGCTGGTGATCCAGGTGAAACCGGTGGGACAGGAGATACCGGCAGCACTGGTGACACAGGTGGAACCGGAGGCGCTGGAGATACCGGCGGCACTGACGGTGGAAGCACTGCACTGACCATAACCTCCTCCATCCCTCTCAGATACCAATGGGGAACATTAGCGATTGGGAGTACTGTCTACTCTGACCGGACATATACTTTCTCCAGCGTACCGGCGGCCTATCTGGGAGTACAACATTT
>NVUB02000172.1 GCA_002401775.2 Ectothiorhodospiraceae bacterium | reverse complement strand
CCTTCTACACCAAGAACGTAATCCAGGCCTGCGCCTTCACTCAACTTTTTAATGTCCTTCTCATTAATTCGGTAGTTAAGCATATAGTAATGGCAAAGACTGCTCGGGATTAGTATGCCGCCTTGATTTTCACTACACAAAATCAGAACCTCTATCTCCATTTCTGTCATGTCATAAAACATTAATCCTACGTATATCAGAAAAATGCCGCCGATGCTGCCAAAGACTATTTTTAATATTTTCTTTTTCATGGTTTACCCCCATCGGATCACAATTCCGTGTGTGGGCACCTTAACTTGGTTAAAAAAAGGCTAAAAATATCCCTGGCGGCTGATCGAAAACATATCGCCCTCGTTATGGTTTTTCCGCATCCGATAATAGTTGGATGATTTCACGGTTATCCCGGAACTTACTGCCTGCTTTGTGGGTTTTTTTTGCGTACTCTAGCGCCGTCATTCCAGATTCTCCACGTAGCTGTAAATCGGCGCCTTGTTCGATTAGAAACTTGATACGTGGTGCATCGTTATACCCCGCCGCAGCCTGGAGTGGTGTAAATTTTTTATCATTGGGGGGCGCTGCCGTATAATGATTAACACCATTCACATCCAGCCCGTTGGCAAGGAAGATTTTTGCCATTTCATATTCTGTAGCGTCTCTCTCGACATTAAGAACGTAATCAAGCCCTCCGCCTTCACTTAATTCCTTAATGCCCTGTTCATTGATTCGGTAGTTAACCAGGTAATACTTGCAAAGGTTACTCGGGGTTAGTATGCTGCTTCCTTTTTTACTGCATAAAATTAAATATTCTATCCCCATCTCTGTCATGTCATATATCATAAACCCCGCTATCGTCAGGAAAATACCGCCGACACCACCAAAAAATATCTTTTTTTTCATGGTCTATCCCCACCGCTTCACAATGCCATGTGTTGGAACCTTGTAGGCTAAAAATGCTCCAGTCTTTTTATCTAATTCATTTTTTGTTACCCATAATATCAGCTTGTCTCTAAATTTTACTGCTATAAAATCCAGCACAAAATTATAGACTTGGGCATTTTGTAAATCATGCACAGACGCATGTTTAAACCAGAGCTGGCTGGCCTCTTTTCCAAAGCTTTTCAGTATTTTCAGGGCACCTTTTACCGGGTTTTTAACGCTTCTGACTAGCCCATGCACATAACCAATGGCATACGAGGCATCAATGGCTTCCACTAACAGTGCCTGCGCAAACTCTCGCAAACCGTCGCTCATGGGCATTGAATCAATCCATTCATGATCCACGGGCTTAAAGATAAATTTCAACACAATGCGGGTTTCTACTTCATCAAAAAGCAGTTTGTCGAGATCGAATTTGCGCAGTTCTTTGTAAGTGCTCATGGTTTTTTCCTTGTCTTTTATCGGTTGTGACGGGTAATGCCTGAAACTGGCGTGTTTATGGCGTGTTATAGCTTGGTATGATCATTTTACCGCGCCATCGGGTTCTTTCGGGCTTGCTGCCGTCCATTTAATTTTCAAGAGGGGGCATTTTACGCCAAATTTCATCGAACTGATTTCCATACACTGCTCAAAACCCTCAGCCGTGACTGTAACGGACGTGCATGGAGATCTATACGACTTATTACCACATTCAACCAAACATCAACGCTGTCAACGCAAAATCAAGCCCCAATACGGCAAGTGAACCATGCACGACGGTGTTGGTCGTGGCTCGGCTGACGCCTTCCGATGTCGGCACAGCGTCGTAACCTTCAAATACGGCGATCCAGGTGACCACAAAACCAAACACCAGGCTCTTGATCACGCCATTAAATATGTCTTCTTGCAGGTCTACCTTGGCTTGCATTTGCGACCAAAAGGCACCTTCATCAACGCCTAACAAACCCACGGCCACGAAATATCCGCCGATGACGCCTAGCGCACTAAAAATCGCCGCCAGTAACGGCATGGAGATGATGCCCGCCAAAAAACGCGGTGCGACGATCCGGTGCAGCGGATCTACTGCCATCATTTCCATGGCAGACAATTGCTCGGTGGCTTTCATCAGGCCGATTTCGGCAGTGAGTGCGGAGCCTGCCCGCCCGGCAAATAGCAACCCGGCCACCACTGGCCCTAACTCTCTCACCAGCGACAACGCCACCATAACGCCCAGAGACTCTGTAGCGCCAAAATCCACTAGCGTGTTGTAACCCTGCAGGGCGAGCACCATGCCGACAAACAAACCTGCCACGGCAATAATCAGTAACGACAGCACGCCCACAGAAAACAACTGTTGAACAACCAAACCAAAACGCGGCAACAAGGCAGGGAACCCCGTCAGCACATGCAGCAAAAACAGGTTCCCCCGTCCCAACCGTTCGGCCACTCCCAGGGCGCTAGCACCCAGCCGTTGTAGCAAATCCAGTATCAAACCGATTCCCCTGAAGAACCCTGATGTGAAGCCCCTAATAAATCTTCTGCATATTCCCTGGCTGGAAAATGAAACGGCACTGGCCCGTCACGTTTACCTTGAATGAACTGCTGCACCCAGGGTGAGTCGGATGCTTGCAATGCCGCTGGGGTGCCATGCTCCACGACTTTACCGGCTGAAATAACGTAAGCGTAGTCAGCGATAGACAAGCTCTCTTTCACGTCATGGGAGACCATAACAGAGGTCAAACCCAGTGCGTCCGTTAGTGTACGTAATAAGGAAACCAACACGCCCATGGATATCGGGTCCTGCCCGGTAAAAGGCTCGTCGTACATAATCATCATGGGGTCTAATGCAATCGCTCGCGCCAGGGCTACCCGCCGCGCCATACCGCCAGAAAGTTCGTTGGGCATCAGATCACGCGCTCCGCGCAGACCCACAGCGTGTAATTTCATCAACACCAGGTCTCGAATCATCGTCTCGCTAAGGGCGGTATGTTCACGCAAGGGAAAGGCGACGTTGTCAAACACGCTCAGGTCGGTCAGTAACGCGCCATTTTGAAACAACATGCCCATGCGCTTACGTAAGTCATAAAGCTGGTGGTAACCCAGGTCGGGAACTGATTTACCCTCAACCAGAACACTACCTGCATCCGGCCGTAGCTGCCCCCCAATAAGACGCAACAAGGTGGTTTTACCCGTACCACTCGGGCCCATAATGACCGTAAGCTTACCGCGCTGAATATCAATATCGATACCATCAAAAATAACGCGGTCACCCCGCCGGTAGACAAGGTCGCGCACTTTGACTAAGGGCTCGGCAGTATTTTCGGTCTTCATATCTGACTCCGACAAGTGACGGCACTTTTGACGACAATGTTGGCAATATTGTCGTCAACAACACTGTCATGAATCATTTGAGAGGGCATGTGCATGATGGCATTATATTTTGTATTGTTGTTATTTATGGTTATTTTCACGAAAAAACATACAAGAGAAAACTAACACGCCTATTCAGTCAACATACAGTCAACATACAGTGAACATACGATATATATACTATTTAAACGATTCTGCGATTTATATTGGTAGTGCTAATCTATCCTAGGAACAACCAGCATATCCCCGATCATCATGGCTGCCCGCAGGGAATCCAAATTTAGGGATTTGTGCTCGACCATTAGCAACACTTTTCGTTTTATTCCAGCCCCTGCCTCAGTACTGACCTCGTTCTCAGGCTCACCTACAATCTCGCAACGCAGGCACTGTTCAATAATTTCACGCCATTGGCGAGGGGTGCATTCCATGTTATTGGCGACACGGGCCACAGCGAAGCCGCCCTGCGACCAAACCGGTACGCCTTTAGCCGTATCCCAGCACACAGACACACCTTGCTCCAGCAGAAGACTGTTCCCCGTCTCACTTAGTTCCATTTTTTCTGGTAATAATAGGCAAACCGGCGCCAATGCTGTGGCGGCATCCAGGCTGGAGGCAATCATTGCTAAATCAGCATCCAGCGCCACGGGACGCAACAATATACCCGCCAATTTCTTGCCAAAAGGCTTGGCGGCCGCCGAAATTTTCACCCAATCGGCCAATATATCTACTACCTCCAAATAGAAGGTGAACTCATCACTCACATCCTCCACCCAGCGTTCTGCATCTAGGGGATCATCTCCCACCCACACTGACGCCGGAACCACCACAGCACGAAATTCATTACTGTAAAAAGACAGTCTCCAATCTTCCGGCAAATCTTCCGGATAAAAAGACTCATTCCAGTCAGGATACTGCCACCCATAAGCAGCAACGACGATGTCCGTATGTTTTTTATTCATGATATGCGGGCATACTGCATAATATGCTTACACGCCCCGTATTCCTTGATTATTCCTGCATTATTCCTACACTTACTGCGGCAATTTGGAATCATAGCGCTATTGTGACCCTTATCCGTGTATTATTAAACGGTAAAATTCCACAAAATCTAAGGATTCTCATTCCGGCCATGGGCGACATTCTTCCCTTTAAACCGCCCAAAAACAGCACTCGCGCCCGAAGTCTCAGTGAAATTCACAAGGGTAAAACCCTGTGCAAAAGTGGTTTCCACAAATGGGAAATAACAAAAGACAAACAATTCGACAGCCGACAAGGCAAACTGGTAACGCTGTATATATGCCAGCGCTGTGGGAAAAGTAAAATGAAATCACTCTAACGGTGCGAAACTACGCTGCAAAACTAGGCTTCAAAACAATGCCGCAAAACGGTAATGTCAATACCACAAATTGCAATGGGCGGGGTCACATTGGTGTTTCAACTCACTATTGCAAAAACATAACAAAAAACACCCAAAATACCGCAGTAAACGCTTATTCTATCCAGCGGATTTCTCGCGCGGAATACTCACCGATCATCACCAGCCCCAAATCTCTTACTTGGCGAGCCTCATCCTGGCTTAAAGGAATTCGCCCTGCCATCAACTCTGCAAATTCCTGCGGCAATGCTGGCTCTTTGTCCGGCTCGGCATAACCTGCGGGGTAAAGTGGTTGATTGGTGTGAAGATCATACTTATCCGAAGCACCCACGGTGTGCAGCAGCTCGTGGGCGATAACCACATTATTGCCCGCGGCCTGACGAGAACTTGCAAAAGCATGGACGACGCCGAGCAAGCCTTTTTGCAAACCGAGCGAGTGCGCTAATCGCTGGCTTACATTCGGGTCATTGTAGAGTACAAAAATCTGGATATGCGCTGGCGGCCCCACGTCGTTGGCAACACTCTTGGCCCATAAGCGCATTTTCAAACTCCACCACACCACACCCAGCATATTGCGATCTTTGGGGGGTGCAGGCGGGTGCTCGTTTAATACCGGCCCCATAACGATATCAACCGGCTGTTTTAAGGCAAGCTGAAATTGTTCGGCCTCATCACGAAAGAAGGCCTCGATATCGTCAAATTCTTCCAGGGAGAGGTTTTCAATATAGGCCGCCGACTTTTCACTGCCATCACCGTTAATCGGATAAATGGCGACCACCAGGGGCTTTTCCCAACTGGTCGTGCGCCATTGTGTCAGCCAACTACCCGCCGCCACCAAAAACAACACCGACAGCAGAATCAGAATGCGCAGTTTCTTAAAGTTACTCACTGTTTGAATACACTCAAAACGAGACTACGTTATGTCAGTGTTTTTACACCGTCAGGTGTACCCAGCAACAGTACGTCTGCCGGACGCACCGCAAACAAACCATTGGTGACGACACCCACGATGGCATTGAGCTGTTTTTCCAACTCCACAGGGTTCATAATTTGTAGACCGTGCACATCGAGAATAACGTTGCCATTGTCTGTCACAAAACCTTCACGATATGCGGGTTGGCCACCCAGTTTCACAATTTCACGCGCCACATAAGAACGCGCCATGGGGATCACTTCGACCGGTAAAGGAAACTCACCCATCACATCCACCAGCTTGGACTCATCAGCAATACACACAAACTGTTTAGAAACCGCCGCCACAATTTTTTCGCGGGTCAACGCTCCACCGCCACCCTTCATCAGGTGCAAATATTTGTTGGATTCATCGGCACCATCCACGTACACATCGATCATACTGACCATATTCAGGTCTTCCACGGGAATACCGTGCCCCTTAAGACGTTCTGCCGACGCCTCAGAACTGGCCACTGTCGTTTCGATCTTGCCCTTAATGGTCGCCAGCTCGTCAATAAAAAAATTAGCCGTGCTGCCCGTGCCCACACCCACCGTCATACCCGGTTTAATATATTCCAGCGCGGCCTTGGCCACGGCTTTTTTCATTTCATCTTGATTCATTTTGTATCCTTCAGTCCAAAGGGATAGTCCAACAGAACCCGTCCCAGTGCCATTAACCTAAACTGCCCACATTTCTTGATTGGCCGCAGTATAACGCATCTTCGAAAACATCGACTCTACCACTCTCTGGGACAACACTAAACTGACAGAAAAGCAACGAACTGTTACCGTATCCGCATGTTTAAAGATTACGTAGAAAAAACACTCAAAGCCCGCGTTTACGATGTCGCCAAAAAAACACCACTGGAAATTGCGCCAGGTCTGTCGACACGTCTCAACAACCGTATATTCCTCAAACGGGAAGACCTGCAACCGGTATTTTCATTCAAATTGCGCGGCGCCTACAACAAAATCGCCAACCTCAGCAAAGCCCAGCAACAACAAGGTGTGATTACCGCCTCCGCCGGCAATCACGCACAGGGCGTCGCCCTGGCCGCTCAGCGTCTGAATTTGAAAGCCTTAATCGTCATGCCCAAAACCACCCCAGATATTAAAGTGCGTGCAGTAAAACAAATGGGCGGCGAAGTCATACTGCATGGCAACGCCTACGACGATGCCTATAATCGCGCCATGGAACTTGTCGAACAGCGGGGCATGACCTATGTACCCCCTTACGACGACCCCGATGTCATCGCAGGCCAGGGCACGGTTGCCATGGAAATTCTCGAACAACATCAGGCACAGCAAAATTCATCACCATCCGCCATCCACGCCATATTTGTCCCCGTGGGCGGCGGCGGGCTCATCGCAGGCATCGCCGCCTACGTCAAAACGCTGCAACCTGACATCAAAATCATCGGCGTTGAGCCAGAAGACGCCCCCTGCATGTACGAAGCCCTAAAGGCCGACAAACGCGTCATACTCGATCAAGTAGGCATATTTGCCGATGGCGTCGCCGTGCGCCAGGCAGGAGAAGAACCGTTTCGCATCGCCCGCGAAACCGTTGATGAAATCATCCTCGTCAAAACCGATGAAATTTGCGCCGCCATCAAAGACATCTTCGACGACACCCGCTCCATCACCGAACCCGCCGGCGCCTTAGCCGTAGCAGGATTGAAAAAATACGTCGAACGCGAAGGCACCCAAGGCACAGACTTAGTCGCCATCGACAGCGGTGCCAACATGAACTTCGACCGTCTGCGACACGTCGCCGAGCGCGCCGAAATCGGCGAACGCCGCGAAGCCATTATCTGCGTCACCATCCCCGAACAGCCCGGCAGCTTCCGTAAGTTTTGCGGCATCATCGGCCTGCGTGGCATCACCGAATTTAATTATCGTTACGGCGATAACACCCAAGCCCATGTCTTTGTCGGCGTACAAATACACGGCGGCGACGTAGAGAAAGACGCCCTCATCAAAGAGCTGACCAAAAGCAACTACTCCGTGTTAGACATGACCGACAACGAAATGGCCAAACTGCATATTCGTTACATGGTAGGCGGACACAGTGGCGGCCACGTAACCAACGAACGCCTATTTCGTTTCCAGTTTCCCGAACGGCCCGGCGCATTGTTACGGTTTTTAAATAAAATCGGAGAACGCTGGAACATCAGCCTGTTCCATTACCGCAACCATGGCGCAGCCTATGGAAGAATACTAACGGGGATACAAGTACCCTCCGCAGACACGGAAGAGTTTCAAGCATTTTTAGATGAGCTAGGCTATGAGGCTTTTGAGGAGACGGATAATCCGGCTTATCAGTTGTTTTTGAGTTGATTGCATTCGTCAATGCGATAAAAAATATATTCGGCTGTTTAATGACTTTTCCATCGGAAGCTGCGTGTTCATTTTCTTTGCTTACACAAAGCACCCTCAGGCATCGAAAAAAAACGAACCAAAATAAAGGGCACACTGCGATGCTCGTCTGCATCGAAGGGACGAAGACCAAATTCAAAACCCCAGCCCCCTGTAGGGTGGGCACCGCCCACCATTTTCACTGAAGCAAATTTCATCTTATTGGTGGGCGATGCCCACCCTATAAACCCTTCTCCACTTGAGGGGAGAGGAGGAAAACTCTGGCGTTTCAGTTTACCTCTTTGATGCGGCCAAACTCGACGGGGGGGCTCAGCCCATCTATGCGGTAAATTTAGTTTTGTGACAATGCTGGGCACTTGGTGGGCAGTGCCCACCCTACAAACTACTTTTCCTTCTTTTTCTGTTCCAGCCGATACGCATCAATGGGGTATAGCACTGTATCGGTGATGAAACTAAACGGCACATCAATGGCGTAAAAATTGAATTGGCCGTAATAATCGTAATCGAACCAGGTCTTTTTCGCTTTTTTAAAGGCCTGTTTGGTTCCGGCATAGGGTACGGGCGTTTCTTGCTGTGAATGCATCGCGATGGACGAGCAACCACTCATGAACAAAACCAAAACACTTGTCACAATAATATTTGCGTGTATTGATTTTTCGTGTGTTGATAACGTCATGCATTAACCCTTATTTGCCAATACTCTGTAATTCACCCGTCATCCATTCAACACCAACGTACCCACCAACTGCGATACATCGGTTAAGTCGTGTCGTTTCATATAATCCACAATGCCATCGTTGATGGTTTTGCACACTAAGGGGTCATAGAACAGTGCGGTTCCGACACCGACGGCTGAGGCGCCGGCAATCATAAATTCTATAGCGTCGTTGGCGGTGCAGATTCCACCTTGGCCGATAATGGGAATGCTGTGGCCTTTACACACTTGATACACCTGGTGCGTTTTTAGCAGGGCGACGGGCTTTATCGCTGGGCCGGATAGTCCACCTTGATTATTGCCGATGATGGGAGTGCGCGATTCTACGTCGATGGCCATTCCCATGAGTGTGTTGATGACGGCAAATCCATCGGTACCGGCTTCGATACAGCGACGGGCATTTTCGGCGATGTCGGTTTGGTTGGGTGACAATTTGGTAATAAGCGGCTTTTTCGTTTGCTTGCGACAGGCTTCTACGACCCGTGCCGACATGTCCGGGTCGTTACCAAAGGCCACGCCGCCTTCTTTGACGTTAGGACAGGAGATGTTGATTTCCATGGCATCAATATCAGAGTCGTCAAACAGGCGCACCACTTCGGCGTACTCTTCTATGGTTGAACCTGAAACATTGGCAATAAAGCGCGTTTCCTCAAAGTCGAGTTTCGGTAGAATTTCATTGATGACGTGAGAGGTGCCGGGGTTTTGCAGGCCGATGGCATTAATCATTCCCGCCGGGGTTTCGATGACCCGGTGCGGCGCGTTACCCAGGCGAGGTTCTAATGTCGTGCCTTTAAGACACACCGCGCCGACATCCCGATTGGTAAAGCCTTTGACCCGTGTGTATTCTTCACCGAAGCCGACACATCCGGACAGCAACACAAGGGGAGTGTCGAAGCGCATTCCGCAGAATTCAGAGGCAAGCATAGATTTTTGTGATTTGTGCACGGATTTTCCTTACTATTAATTAACAATATTTCCTTCGTCATTCCAGCACAGGGCGGAATTCGGTAACGATCCTGAACAGCGGTTCTGAATAACATACTAATGAATCAGCAGAAAAGGATATCTTGTAGTCAGAAGCGTCAGCCGCAGGGATGTATTTACAGCGTCTTCTGACTTATCGTTCTTAAAGACGGGGTATCCTTTTCATGTGTACCGGTAGTCAGTTTACTGGATTCCGGCCTACGCCGGAACGACGAATAGAGCAGAGTCTAATTATGTTTCATGTGGTACTTTTTCAGCCAGAAATTCCGCCCAATACGGGCAATATTATACGCCTATGTGCCAATTGCGGTGCGCAATTACACCTGATTCGACCGTTGGGTTTTGATATGTCGAATAAACAGCTGCGCCGCGCTGGGCTGGATTATCACGAATTTGCCGATGTGCAGGTTTATGATGATCTCGATGCTTTTATACAAGCCGTTAAGCCAACGCGATTGCTCGCGTGTTCGACCAAGGGTCGACAAAACTACACAGAGCTTCGCTACCAGACGGGGGATGCATTTTTATTCGGGCCGGAGACACGAGGACTGCCTGACGATATTTTAAACGCATTGCCGAATGAGCAGCTATTGCGTATTCCCATGCTGCCGGACAATCGTAGTTTGAACCTGTCCAATGCAACGGCAATCATCATTTATGAGGCATGGCGACAGCAGGGATTTACGGGGGCGGTGGCAACGTAGAGCAGAAGTCCTCGGGGCTGACTATCCCAACGCTTACCCCAATTCGGCTTTCTGATCCCGATTCAGCAAAGCCTGTACGGCATCCTTTGGGCTACGAGCTTCATAAAGCACGGCATAAACTTGTTCCGTTATGGGCATGTCGACGCCCTGGATCAGTGCCAGATTGTGGACTTCTCTTGCCGTTTGCACGCCTTCAACCACCTGGTCGATAGAGGCTAGGGCCTCCTCAAGGCGGTTGCCTTGCCCCAATGCTAAACCCAGGCGACGATTGCGCGATTGATCGTCGGTACAGGTTAGCACCAGATCACCCAGGCCTGCCAGCCCCATAAAGGTTTCACGACGGCCGCTTTGCTGGACTCTTGACACACTCGGCGACACGTTCGGCGACATACCACCGAGACTCTCACCGAGGCGCATCATCTCAGCCAGACCCCGGGTAATAAGGGCGGTGCGGGCATTGGCACCAAAACCCAGGCCATCGGCAATACCGGCAGCAATGGCCAGCACATTTTTTACGGAGCCACCGACTTCTACGCCAATGACGTCATCGCTGGTGTAAGCCCGAAAGGTATTGCTGTGCAAACGCTTTGCAATATCTGTGGCGAATTGAGCATTAGTCGAAGCTACCGTCACTGCCGTCGGTAGGCCTTCGGCCACTTCACGGGCAAACGTTGGCCCGGAGATCACGGCGGTTGGCACAGCGTCGCCCAGTACTTCTTGCGCCATTTCATGCAATAGCTTACCCGAACCGGACTCCAGCCCCTTGGTTGCCCATAGAATACGGGCGTCGTCAGCAAGCAATGGTTGCAGTTCGGTGAGTACAGACCGGAAGGCATGGCTTGGCACAACCAGCAGCACATCCTTCACGCCGGCTACCGCCGCCGCCATATCGGATGTAAGGGATAATTGTTCCGGTAATTGCACTCCGGGCAAATAGCGTTTATTGCAACGCGCTGCACCAATATCAGCAATCAGCTGGGCTTCGTGGCCCCATAAAGCGACGGTCCCACCCGCGCGGCACAATTGTATAGCCAGTGCAGTGCCCCATGACCCAGCACCCAGCACGGCAACAGGGCTGTGCGACTTTCTCATGTATAAAAAGTCATATATAAAGAGTCATCTATAAAAGCGTCATTTAAAACAGTCATTCATGACATCCCTGTGCAAAAAAATGAGACGGTAATAATCGCGGCATTCCCTTGCCAAAACAATCACACCCTATAACAGTAAATATGAGGACGGAATTGAAACAACGTTACCGCGCCAAAACACTTATCGTGCAAAATTAATGCACAACATCTTCGGTGGTAGTTGATGCTGAAGCGGCAGTGGCTTGCTGTTCCTGCAATTGCTGCTGGCCCTGTGCCATCAGGGCATCGAAATTGACCGGTGCCAATAATAGCTGAGGGAAACCACCCTTGCCGATGAGGTCAGAAACGGCCTCGCGGGCGTAGGGAAACAAAATGTTCGGGCAATAGCTGCCTTGCATATGGGCACGTTCATCATCATTGAAACCGGACATGGTAAAGACACCCGCCTGATGAACCTCGGCGAGATACGCCACTTTTTCATCCAACTTGGCAGTCACCGTCACCGTGAGTACGATTTCGTGCACATTCTCACTCAGTAATTTACCAGAGGTTCCCAACTCCACATTTACCGCGGGCTTCCACTCTTCAGTGAAGATTTCCGGGGAGTTTGGCGTTTCAAAAGACGTGTCTTTAAGATAAACCTTCTGCAAACCAAATTGCTGGTCCTGACCTTTTTCGGCGTTATTTCCAGCGCCACTATTGTTGTTACTTCCGTTGCTTCCATTGCTTTCGTCGTTGTTCTTTTCTTGCTCAGACATGAAATTGATTCCAGTAAGATTAAAAGTAATGATTAAGTATCCGCCGGTTCAGGCGCTCATCCGAAAACGGAGTTTAACGGGTTACCCATTTTAACGCACCTGTTCGCCAACCCAGGCTAATAATTGTGGCAAATTCAAGGCTCCGGACATGCGTGCAACTTCTTTGCCTTGTTTAAAAACCAGCAAGGTCGGAATACTGCGGATGGAAAACTGAGTAGATAGGGCCTGTTCTTGTTCAGAGTTAATTTTTACCAAGCGCACATGTGGCTCCAGTTGCTGAGCCGCTTCAGCGAATATGGGAGACATCATCTTGCAGGGGCCGCACCAAGAGGCCCAAAAATCGACCACCAGTGGCAGGTCACTTTTGTCGAGGTGACGTTGAAAACGCTTTTGATTGAGATTTAATGGCTCGCCTGGAAATAATGGCTGATGGCAAGCACCGCAGTTAACACGCGATGCGAGCTTTTCCTGCGGCAAGCGGTTTATGCCATCGCATTTCGGACAAACAATATGAAGGAACTGGCTCATACACATTCAGGCTGAAGGTCATAGGCCACCGAAATCAGGTGCTTAACCCTAATAAAGGGTCAAGCTCATCATCCATATCCAGGTCGACCAGGTCATCAAAGCCACCGATATGACGGTCGCCGATAAAAATTTGAGGCACGCTATCTCGCTGGGCACGCGCTTCCATTTCCTCACGCATACCGGCTTCTTTGTCGATGCGGATTTCAGTGAACTCGACACCTTTTTTCCCCAACAAACTCTTGGCCCCGCTGCAATATCCGCAAAAAGCTGACGTGTAAACGACGATATCGGGTTGGCTTTGGCCTGAATCCTGACTCATGTTGCATTACCTGTGGCTGATGGAGGATTGCCGGCTGTTTCTGCATTGCTGGAAGATGCAGCCTCATCTTTAGTAACCGATGAAGGCTCGATGTTACTGGAAGGTGAGGTTTTTTCATCACTTGTCGGTGAAGTCTCTTTATCACCTGAGGGTGAAGTCTCTTTGCCAGCTGAAGGTGAAGCCTCCTTGCCAGCTGAGGGTGAAGCCTCCTTGCCACCTGAAGGTGAAGCCTCTTCCACCACCAGCCCCAACAATGCGTCAAGTTTTCCCTGCTCTTCGCTGGCGTAGAGTTCGTCACAACCGCCAACATGGTGATCGCCGATAAATATCTGTGGTACCGAGGTCCGTTGGGTGCGTTTTTCCATTTCCTTGCGCTTTTCAGGTTGCTTGTCGATACGTATTTCGGTGAAGCCAACACCTTTCGACTCCAGTAATTTGACCGCGCGGACACAAAATGGGCATTTTCTGGTGCTGTACACCACTACCTGGCTGGTTTTTTCACTGTCTGCATCACCATTGTCTGCATCACCATTGTTATCGACGCTGACTTTACCGGGTTTAGGAGGCACCCCAGCTTTTGTCGTCACGGGTAAATTTGCCCGTTCCCAGGCCATCATGCCGCCACCGAGATTATGCACGTCGCTAAAGCCCAGTTTTCTCAACTTGCCTGCCCCCTGTCCGGATCTCGCTCCAGAACGACACACCAGAACCACCGCGCTGTCTTTATAAGCTTGCAAGTCGGCGACACGATCTTCAAGCGTACCCAAAGGTATATGCATGGCGTTCATGACGTGGCCTGACTGATACTCTTTATCAGTACGCACATCAACCACGAGAGCATCCTTATGATTTATCATTTGAATGGCCTCGGTAGGCATCAACATGCTAATAGCACCAGGACCTGTCCAGGTGCGCGCCAGCAAAAATAAAATAATGGCCAGGGCGCCAAACAATTCCCAGTGACCTACGATAAAGGTACCCATCTGTTGCATAGCTATATTCTCAATCTATTCCGATTCAACATCGGGAATTATATTCGTCCAAACGACACTGCTACGCGGCGCAATATCATTGCGCATTACGCTTATGCCACTTCTTAAATTCTGAGGAAAAAATGGTTTTTTCTCGTTTGGGTTATTTGTTACAAACAATCTGCAAAAAACGCCCGTTGAAATTGTACAAATCATAGGCAATATCACGGCAGAAAGCCGCGCATAGTAATGGAGTTAAAATAGAAATGCACTTATTCGATGCCACTTCTCGTGAAGAACGGACTTCGGGGAAGAGATGACGGTGAAATTGTCCGTATTATTACTCGTGCTCTATAGCAAATTCACAGTACTATTCAGTACTTACAGCTCTGATGCCTCACACGACCCTGCTATGTGGTCGTACAGAAAACTTCGCGCATCATTTCGATCAGTTTTAAAGTGCGAGCATCCCCTACTCGGTAAAAAACACGGTTTGCATCTTTACGTGACATCAAAATGCCCTTGTCGCGTAAAATCGCCAAATGTTGGGATATATTGCTCTGCGAAGTCCCCACCAGAGCGACGATATCTTGCACACTCACTTCTTTATTGCCTAAAGCGCAGAGAATTTTGAGCCGCAGCGGATGCGACATGGCTTTAATGGAGCGTGAAGCTCGCTCAATGTCCTCATCCCGGGTGATTAAAAGTGCTTCGCTCATCGCTAATACCGCCTTCAACAATATGTGTTGGGTGACACTTCGCTTTCTGAACAACAGAGGCTGAGCTTTGCAGAGCCGGAGAAGCGACCGTATCCAGACTATACAGTATTACACCATTTGAGCAATTAATAATATAATACTAAATCGCTAATGCAATTTGCGCACAAATGCGTGGCGAAAACGGCGCATTGGAGCAGTCTTTCAACCCGTGGCAGGCGATGGCTCGAGATAATATGTCGTTGTTTCCCCAACCCATCGTTGGCGTAACCTTTTTAGCCTTGGGGGCTGGCGTTTACCACAGATTCCTTAAGACTGATTCCATAAAACAAGAAATTCGTTTAAAATAGGCTGTTTACATTCGTTGCACTCGCCATTTCCTGCTGGCGGCAAAATGTACCTCCTGTGAAAAAAACAGGAATAAACCATGAGTAGATTCAAGGCTAGCATTTTTTCAGTGCGCTGTTTTTCAAAGCACTGTTTTCAAATCACTAACAAGAGTGCTGGCCATTTAATTTACATCCACTATTTTGTTAACTGTATAAGAGCCTACCCACACCCATGTCAAGCACTCCCACGCCAGTAATGACCATCGTACTCGATGGTTGGGGTTATCGCGAAGAAACCGATTCAAACGCCATTGCACACGCCAACACACCCACTTGGGATGCCCTCTGGGATAAATATCCCCACACGCTCATCAAAGGTTCTGGCCCTGAAGTCGGCCTGCCCAGTGGTCAAATGGGCAACTCCGAAGTCGGCCACCTGAATTTGGGCGCAGGCCGCGTGGTGTATCAGGAATTTACCCGCGTCAGTCGGGCTATTCGCACCGGTTCATTTTTCACCAACCAAACCCTCACGGATGCTGTGGATCTCAGCATTAAAAGCGACCGTGCCGTTCACATTCTCGGCCTGCTTTCTGATGGCGGCGTACACAGTCACGAAGAACACATTTGCGCCATGATCAAACTGGCTGTTGATCGCGGCGCCAAACACGTTTATTTACACGCTTTTCTGGATGGCCGCGATACACCGCCCAGAAGTGCCGAAACGTACATTCGCACCATGCAGGAAAATTTTGACCAGCTCGGTGGTGGCCGTTTTGCATCAATCATCGGCCGTTATTACGCCATGGATCGCGACCATCGCTGGCCTCGAGTGCAAGCGGCATATGATTTGATAACGCAAGGCAAAAGCGAGCACGAAGCCCCCAATGCTCAATCAGCCCTTGAGGCCGCCTATGCTCGCGATGAATCTGACGAATTTGTGCAGGCCACCCGCATCGTGCCCGAAGGCGAATCCCCCGTGGAGTTACGCGACGGCGACGTACTAATTTTCATGAACTACCGCTCCGACCGTGCGCGACAAATCACTCGGGCCTTCATCGAGCCTGATTTCAATGATTTTGAACGCGGTGTTGTCCCTCAGCTTGGCGCCTTTGTCAGCCTCACAGAATACAGCGCTAACTTTGATATCCCCGTTGCCTTTCCACCGGATCGACTCAAAAATGTGTTTGGCGAATACATTTCCAACCTTGGCCTTCGCCAATTACGCATTGCCGAAACGGAAAAATACGCACACGTCACCTTCTTTTTTAATGGTGGCCGTGAAGAAGTCTTTGATGGTGAAGACCGCATTCTGGTGCAATCACCTGACGTCGCGACTTATGACCTGCAACCGGAAATGAACGCTCCAGAACTCACCGACAAACTGGTTGAAGCCATCCTCAGCAAAAAATACGACACCATTATTTGCAACTACGCCAACCCCGACATGGTTGGCCACACCGGCAATATGAAGGCAACCATCAAGGCCATTGAGGCACTGGACACCTGCCTGGCACGAGTCGTTACTGCACTGGAAAGTATCGGTGGCGAAGCACTCATTACCGCCGATCACGGCAATGCCGAGCAACTGTATAGCCACGAAACCGGCCAGGCACACACCGCGCACACCGTAAACCCCGTACCGCTAATTTACGTCGGCCGCCCCGGCAAGCTGGCGGAATCTGGTGCGCTTTGCGATATCGCTCCGACCATGCTTACCCTGATGGGGTTAGATATTCCAGAAGAAATGGGCGGCCACTGTCTGGTCAGCCTGGACTCGGACACCCCGGAGGGAGATGACGCCACTTAGTTCTGTCGGCCCGTTTTGGCGACACGCCCCCCTTAACGCTCGTGCCATCCTGCTGCTCATTGTCTGCTCCGGAGTCTTCGTCGGACTTTGTGGCGGATGGCCGTTGTTGGCGGCTGCCGATAGCACTTCCTCAGCCCAATCATCCGACACCAGCGCAACCCCCACCAACAGCAAACTCGAAAAATTGCGCCAGCAAATTCAGTCCCTGCGTCAGGAGCTGAATTCCGACAAGCAACGCAAACAAGGCCTGCAAAACCGCTTACGGACCACCGAGCGCCACATCGGCAAAGTGGTAGCCTTGCTCAAAAATCTCAAACGCCAACTGCGTAAGCAACAACGTGAGCTAAAAAAGCTGCGAAAGAAGCGTGGCGGCTTGCAAACCAACCTGCAAGGCCAACGGATTTCATTAGCCCGACAGATTCGTGCTGCCTATGGCATTGGCCAACAGGAATATCTAAAAATCCTGCTCAATCAACAAGACCCTGCCGCCGTCACGCGCACTCTCACCTATTACGATTATTTTAATAAAGCCCGTCTGGCCCACATTCAAAGCATCGACATCAGCCTCGTCGAACTCAAAACACTGGAGCAAAAAATTGAGGCCAAAACCAAACGCCTCAAACAAAACCAAACAGAACAATCCTCCGAAAAAGCGCAGCTGGAAACCACGCGCGGCAAACGCGCCAAGGTGCTTAGCCAGCTTCAAAAAAGAATCTCCGCCAAAGGCGAACGCCTGTCTTTATTACAAGAAGACAAACGCCGCCTGCAACGCCTGCTCGACAAACTGGCCCGCGCGCCCATCCCTCAAAAGCCCGCACAGCGGGATGAACTCGCCAGTGAAAAAGCAGAACACGCCCCTTTTCGCTCATTACGCGGACGCCTGCGCTGGCCTTCCCGTGGCAAACTCATTACCCGCTATGGCAGCGCCCGCAAAGTCGGCAAGCTCAAATGGCAGGGCGTGACCATATCCGCCCCCGAAGGCACCGAAGTACAGGCCATCTCTCACGGGCGGGTCGCTTTTTCAGATTGGCTGCGGGGATTTGGCTTACTTATTATCATTGATCACGGTGATGGATATATGAGCCTCTATGGCGGGAACCAGAGCCTGTTCAAGGAAGTCGGAGACTGGGTAGACACCGGCGAGCTCATCGCCGGTGTTGGCAATAGCGGCGGTCAAAAAAATTCAGCGTTGTATTTTGAGATCCGATATAAGGGAAAACCCGCAAACCCCCTCAAGTGGTGCCGAAATAAGCCGAAACATATAAGGAAGCCTTAATACTGACTTAATCATATTTTATAATTTAAGGAACAAAACCCTGATTTATTCACAAGTTAGGCAGAGTCCGGCATAATCAGCAGTAATATATTGAGAGAATCATCCCGAATCCAATAACCAGTACCTACACGGCCTCTTTTAAATGAACCCCCGGAGTCATCCATGAATTCGAATACCCGCACGCTGCTCGTGCTCCTCACAGGCGTGACCCTCGGCATCAGCCTGGCCATTGGCCAGGGCGTCTTTGCCGACAAAAGCGCCGAAAAAAGCACCGATAAAAATGCCGCCAAAATGGCTGACAAGCTCGGTTTGCCGCTAGAAGAACTACGCAGCTTCACCGAAGTGTTTGCCCGCATCAAAAAAGACTACGTGGAAGAAGTCACTGACAAAAAGCTACTGGAAAATGCCATACGCGGCATGTTGTCTGGTCTGGACCCTCATTCCAGCTACCTGGATGCAGAGCATTTCAAAGAATTACAGGTCGGCACCACCGGTGAATTTGGCGGCCTCGGCATCGAAGTTGGCATGGAAGACGGCTTTGTCAAAGTCATCTCCCCTATTGATGACACCCCCGCCATGCACGCTGGCGTAAAAGCCGGTGACCTGGTCATCCGCCTCGATGAAAAACCGGTCAAAGGCTTAACCCTGCATCAAGCCGTTAAAATCATGCGCGGCAAAGTCGGCACCGACATTTTGCTCACCATCATCCGTGAAGGTGAAGAGCGCCCACTGAAAATCACCATCACCCGTGACATCATCAAGGTTAAGAGCGTTCGTGCCCGCACCTTGGACGGCGGCTTTGGTTATGTCCGCATTTCCCAGTTCCAATCTCGCACGGGCGAAAACCTCGCCGAAGCCATTGAAGACCTGAAAAAAGAAAATGACGGCAAGCTCAAAGGCATGGTGCTGGATTTACGTAACAACCCTGGCGGCGTACTCAATGCAGCAGTAGACGTTAGCGATGCCTTCCTAGACAAAGGGCTCATCGTTTACACCAAAGGGCGCATTGCCGATTCGGCCATGAAGTTTAACGCCACCCCTCGTCGCCTGCTGGATGGCGCACCCCTGGTGGTACTGGTTAACGGTGGCTCGGCCTCTGCGTCAGAGATCGTCGCAGGCGCTTTGCAAGACCACAAACGCGCCGTCATCCTCGGCACACAGACCTTCGGTAAAGGCTCCGTGCAAACGATATTGCCGCTCAATGAAAAAACCGCGCTCAAACTCACCACGGCGCGTTACTTCACACCTTCCGGTCGCTCTATTCAGGCAGAAGGCATCACCCCTGACATCGTTTTGGAACCTGTGAAAGTAACCAAGCTCGAAGGCCTGAGCGAACGCGTGAAAGAAGCGGACCTTTCCGGTCATTTAGAAAATGGCAACGGCAAGAAAAAAGTCGAAGAAAAGAAAAAAGAGAAACCAGAACTTTCCTTGGCTCAACGGGATTATCAGCTCTATCAAGCGCTGAACATCCTCAAAGGTCTGGAGATCCTTAAAGGCCGATAACGCCTATGTAAAGGCGCGCAGACATGATAGAACCCAAGCTACCTCTGTCATGTCTGCGGTCATGCCTGCCACTGTGCCTGCCATTATGCCGAGACACCCATAAACAAACGTCGCTATGGGCGGTTTTGCTACTGGTTACCGCAGCGACACTTTCATTGCCGAGCTTTGCTCAAAAAGCGCCATCCTCAAACCAGGATTCATCGCCTACTGATCACCGCACGACAGTCACCACACTTTTTACAAACCCCGTCATAAGTTCATCCACAAACCCAGTCACAACGCCCATCACACCCCTCGCTGTAAGCTCTACCCTAAGCTCCGCCACAAGACAAAACTTTATATCGGAAGCAAAGGATTCAAAAATACCGGATGTGTTATCCGAGGCCACAACCTCTGCATCCAATAATGCCGTCATCGCTATCATTATTGATGACCTCGGCAACCTCAAACAACGAGACCTGCGCGCCTTACACTTACCCGGCGACGTCACATTGTCATTTTTACCGCAAACACCCTATGCCCGCTCACTAGCGCAACGGGCCCACCAACTCAACAAAGAAGTCATGTTGCACTTGCCCATGCAAGCCATACAAAACAAACTTCTCGGCCCCGGTGGACTCACCCTGGATATGACCGCCACAGAACTCGCACAGCAGCTAGAGCGGAATCTCGCATCGGTGCCACATGTTGCCGGCGTCAACAACCACATGGGCAGCCTGCTCACCCAACAGCCCAGCCACATGCAATGGCTCATGCAAGCACTCAAAACCCGCAGCGATCTTTATTTTGTCGACAGCTACACCACCAAAACCAGTATCGCCCAAAAAGTTGCCACCGAAAACCGGGTGCCCAATGTCCGCCGCGATGTATTTCTGGACCATGTCCGAGATCCCGACACCATACGCTTCCACCTGCGGCGCTTGATAAAAAAAGCTAAAAAGAACGGCAGCGCCCTGGCCATCGGCCACCCCTTCCCAGAAACCATGGCTATACTAGAACAAGCCATACCTGAATTGCACAAGCAAGGCATTACCCTGGTACCCGTTTCGCAACTGCTACAATACCAAATACCGCAAATCCTTCGACAAGCCGCCACACAAACACCAGACAAAACGTTTAAAAATGAATCCGTAAAAACGCCACAAAAAGTCAGCCATAGCACTACGCGCCGCAGCGATAACAACCACAGCATCAACAGCAACCACAACGAGAACAGCAACAACACCACTCAATCTACCCAAACATTAATCCTGAAAGAGAGACCAACATGGCAAGCGTCCTTGTCCCACTAGCCCAAAGCTGCGAAGAACTTGAAGCCGTCACCATTATAGATTTGTTGCGGAGGGCCAACATCGACGTCACCACCGCCGGACTCGACGAGCAACCCGTACGTGCCAGCCGAGGCGTTGTACTCATCCCCGACACCACATTAGATGAAGCATTGAAAAAGCAATACGACATGGTCGTACTGCCCGGTGGTTTACCCGGAGCCGATTACCTTAATGAGGACGAGCGCATACAAACCCTACTCAAAGAAATGAACCGCAAAGGAAAACCCATCGCCGCCATTTGCGCCGCACCAAAAGTATTAGCCAACACCGGACTGCTCGATGGAAAAACCGCCACCGCCTACCCCGGCACACTAGAAAAACTCAACATCAGCAACAACAGCAACACAACAATATCCGCCGACGTCGTCATTCAAGACGGCAACATCATCACCTCCCGCGGCCCCGGCACTGCCATGGACTTTGCACTGCACTTAATTGAACAATTAGCCGGAAAAGAAAAACGCAACGAAGT
>NVUB02000171.1 GCA_002401775.2 Ectothiorhodospiraceae bacterium | reverse complement strand
GAAGATGAAAATGAATAATCAAAGACTCAACAAGAATTTAATCAAACGATTCACCAACGAGTACGCCCTGAGGCTGCTGATGATACTGATCCAATGCAGAAAAGTGTTGATGGGTTTGATGCAGTGGGAGGAGCAGGAAATGAAACTGTAGATTACTTTAACATTACTAGTGCTAACCCGATAACATAACCAAGCTTTCAAGCAGATCCTGAAAGAGTCGAAGAAAATAAAATTTAAGAGTTTGCCTCCCGCTAAAAATTACCTTTATCACCATCACCTCAATCTAATCTTATTAGTGATGCTGAGTTTTATTCAGAATTAGATACAAAGGTTATTACGCCTTAACGTGTTGTTACACCGATTGAGAAGAAGAAGAAGAAGGAGAAGCAGCAGCCACCGGAATCGAGGAATATGGCGTTGACGTCATAGTCAGAGACTAAACCTGATAGAACTAATTAGACTATTGAGGAGGTGGAGGAGGGGGGATGTCATGCGGGATAAGCAAAAGCACATCCTTTAGGTGGAGATACCAATGTCATTAAGTTAATCCGCCTATTCTATTTGTTGTAGGCTGATGTGAGTGCGCATACTCCAGAACATCGCCCATTTTGTTGGGGTTCCTGCGTCACCGCCAACCTACAATACAACGCACTTTTGTTAACTTAATGGCATTGGTGGAGACACCGTTTTTTTTAGTTGGCCCACTCAGGACGAGGCTACAAAAATGGTTGGAATTGTTGGGGCGGATAAAATCTTCTTTACTGAGCCCTGCAAGGGTAGTAGACACTTGACACATCGAGAGCCTAGAAAAAGAGGGGAATATTCAAAACAACGTAAAGGGGAACGAGTGCCCGTTTTAATGGTACAAGACCGGTCAGGAACAGTTGCAGATTTTGTATAAAGGTATGTAATCTACAGTTACTAATGAATCAGTAAAAAAATATAGCACTGAGTCGCTATGGCGCTAATGATGTAAAGATATTTTTTTTACGCTTTCTTTATGCTCTTTGCCACTCCGTGTCTTTGCGTTAGGTTGTAAATTATGATGCGCAATTACCATAAATCTTATTATGCACATTCCGATATAACCGATAGGAAAAACTGACAATAACAACCCGAAACTGTACTTCGTGTTGATCTCGTCACCCCAAACGGTCATCAACGGTCAACACCTAAGCCTACAACAATCTAGACCTTGTCTGTTGCACTTCCAGCAATCGCTATATAGAGAACCCTGTGGTCGGATACACACCTTCGTCACGTAGCTTCGCAACGTGATCTACAAAACCTCAAACCACTCCACGTAGTACTCAGTCTCTCGCTTTTTTCCAGATCATGTCGGTTTCAGAAACTCCCGTTCTTGCGCACAATACATAGGGTTTGGTGCCTAAGTCTTCTCGAGTCCCCCATCACATGGATTGCCGTAGGGGTGACTCTTGTGGGTACCCCATTTACCCTACACACCCAAACTTTATGGTCATTTCAAACAAGGGCAACGACAAAGATTGGTGCTACGGTAGTGTTGTCTCATCCACCATAGGGGGTGTTGCCTGCGGGCAATGCGGGTTGTGCTGCTGGGGCTTGTAGTCCGGGGGTTTGTTGTGGGGTGACGAGTTCGATGGTTTGCAGGGCTTCCAGTTCTTCGATGCTGTCGGACAGGGAGACGGCTTGGTCTATGCCTTGTTGTAGGAATTGGGCGAGTTGCGGGTAGAGGATGACGGCTTCGTCTACGCGGGGGTCACTTCCGGGTTTATAGGCACCTACGCTGATTAGGTCTCTGTGTTGACGGTAGATGGAATACCATTGTTTGAATTGGCGGGTGGCGGCTTGGTGTTCGGGGGTCGTGATTTCTGTCATGGCACGGCTGATGGAGGCTTCTACGTCGATGGCGGGGTAATGCCCGGAATCGGCTAATTCCCGTGAGAGGACGATGTGTCCATCCAGTATGGCGCGGGCGGCATCGGCGATGGGGTCTTGCTGGTCATCGCCTTCTGCCAGTACGGTGTAAAATGCGGTGATTGATCCGCCGCCGGTGTCGCCGTTTCCGGCGCGCTCTACCAGTTGCGGTATTTTCGCGAATACGGAGGGTGGGTAGCCTTTTGTTGCGGGTGGCTCGCCGATGGCTAATGCGACTTCTCGTTGGGCTTGTGCGAAACGTGTGAGTGAGTCCATTAACAATAGGACATTCATTCCCTGGTCTCGAAAATATTCGGCGATGCGTGTGGCTAGTGCGGCACCGTGCAGTCGTAAGATTGGCGCGTCATCTGCGGGTGAGGCGACGACGACGGCGCGGGACATGCCTTCTTCGCCCAGGATATTTTCGATGAATTCTTTGACTTCACGACCACGTTCGCCGATGAGTCCGACCACGATGACATCGGCGGTGGTGTATTTTGTCATCATCCCCAGTAACACGCTTTTGCCGACGCCACTACCGGCAAACAATCCCATCCGCTGCCCTCGCCCTACGCTTAATAAGGCGTTGATGGCGCGTATTCCGACATCCAGTTTTTCCCGAATGGGCTGGCGGGCGAGTGGGTTTATGCTGCGACCGGTGAGTGGCACTCTTTCGGTGGTGTCCAGTGGGCCTTTGCCATCGAGGGGGTTTCCGGCGCCATCTAATACGCGCCCTAATAATCCTGGGCCGACGGCGACGTCGGATACTTCATCCAGGGGGACGACACGCGCATTGGGGACGATGCCATGCAGGTGACTAGTAGGCATGAGGTACAATTTTTCGCCGGAGAAACCCACCACTTCCGCGATAATGTCATTTCCATTGGGGCCTTCTACCAGGCAACGTGATCCTATTGGAGCATGACATCCTACGGCTTCCATGGTTAGTCCCACCATGCGGGTCAAGCGCCCTTCTACGATGAGTTTGGGGCTTTCGATGCTCTGTTCTGCTAAGGCGAGGCGGTTGAGCCAAAGTGCGCTTCGGTTGACGCTTTTGTGGGGTGCTTCAGGTTTTGTGGTTTTTTCTGCCATTTTTTTACTTCCTTCTGCCCGTTCGTAACCAATGACATTTATTTATAATGAGTAAAGTCTTAACGCTATAAAAATACTCACGGCCATTCCTTTGCAAGCGGCAACCCGGAGGTATTAGCGATATTCTGGATACCGGCCTGCGCCGGTATGACGTGGATGAGAATATGACGGGAATAATAAGATTTTGGTTGACACATTTTACAGGTCGCTTTCTTTTGGAAGAGAACCGTTTAGAGATGGGTCGTTTGTATTATTTGAAACAGGGTGATTTGAAACAGGGTGATTTGAAACGGTATCATTTGAGTTTACCGGCTCCGGTTCAGATTTTTCTACCGGTTGAACCGATGTTGATACTGGCGAAGATGTTAATGCTGGCTCTGCTGGTTCCACTCTCTCTGTTTTTATCGGTGTGCCTTGAGTGTCACGTTCTCGTTCACCCCCTAGCATTTGAGTGACGACAGCGGTGAGTCTTTTTTCCAGTGTGGCTTCGATTTGGGAAACATCGGTAATGATTCGGCAGTCGCCTCGCTGTAATCCGGGGTCGGCTGTCAGTGTCCAGGTTCTGTCGGCCTCGGTGTGCGCCATTGCTTCACGGACGATGGCTACGTCGTCGCGGTGCAGGCACACTTTTACATTTTGAGAGCTAACGGGCAGTACCGCTAATGCTTCATGTACCACACCGACAACTTGACTGGGGTCGGCTTTTAGTTCTCGGCGGACAAGCTGTCGTGCG
>NVUB02000170.1 GCA_002401775.2 Ectothiorhodospiraceae bacterium | reverse complement strand
TCTGAAAAGTGTGGTTGAAAAATTGAAATTATAATATTGAGTTAATACAAACATTCCAAGTATTGGACACCATGCATGCCCCGGTAGAATCAGCAGAATCCAGTCAGTTTCAGTGAGACACTTAAATTTACAGTACAGGGCTCATTTCCAAGGCTCATTTACAAAATCTGGGCTCGTCTGCTGTACAGCGCTACTTTATCAGTGGTGTTAACCAGCGCCGGTATAACCCATCTGCGGTATGTTGCAGTTCCTTCATTTTGAATTCCAAATTTTCGGTCATTAATTGTGCCGATTGTACGGTTTCACTGGGACTTGCAAGTTCGTGGTGATAAAGGTTAGCCCATTCACGCACCATTTCACCGGTAATCTCAACGTGGAATTGCAGGGCCAGGGTGTTCCCCGAAACAAAACCCTGATGCGCACAATGCTGGCTCTTGAGGATGGGGGTAGCGTTGCTGGGTATGGAGAATGTTTCTCCGTGCCAATGAAAGGCCAGACAATTATCGTTAACGTCCTGCAACCAGTCAGAGGCTTGCGCATTGTTTATCTTCTGAATGGGCAACCAACCAATTTCTTTGACCGGATTGGCATAAACCGTACCACCTAACGCTTTGCTGATGAGTTGTCCACCCAGACAGTGCCCCAACACGGGTAATGTTTCATCGACAGCCTTTCGTATCAGCGAAAGTTCTTGTGATATCCATTCAAGATCATCATTTACACTCATGGGGCCTCCCATGAAAACCAGGGCGCTGACGTCGTTGGTTTGCGGGGGTGGTGACTCGCCGGCATCTATACGCACTACCTCAGAGGGAATGTTATAATTTTCCAGGATGCTGGCAAGATAGCCAGGTCCTTCGCAAGCAATATGTTGAAAAATTCGGATAGGTTTCATGATGAAAATTGTTGTACCACGTTGGTGGTTGAGGGTGATTGTAGTGGGTATGTTATCAACCTTTTCAATGCTGTGTGTGGCTGACTCAAAAGGTGACATCAAACTGCCGCGACAAGTTGTCTTACAAGGTATTCTGGGCAGTAAAGCGCTGTTATTGGTCGATGGGAAACGTATCATGCTGGCCGTGGGTCAGGCAAAAAAATCGGGTATCCGTGTCCTGCGTATCGCCCCTGAGCATGTCGAAGTCTCCATTGATGGGCTGCCCCGTCGATTACGATTAGGCGACAGCAATGCTGTGACGACTCCCTTCAAGACACGTAAATTTGTCATGGTGACTATTCCTCGTGATAAGCACGGTATGTACAGTACCGTTGGTAGTATTAATGGCCTCCCGGTTGGTTTTTTGGTCGACACGGGGGCGACTACCATTGCCATGAATGCCCAACAGGCAACCCGTTTAGGGATAGATTTTCGAGTGATTGGAGAGCCTACTTTTGTGGGAACGGCATCCGGTGTAACCAAAGCCTACCGGGTTACATTAAAGGTCGTATCTGTGGGTGACATTACCTTGAGGAATATTGTGGCTGTGGTCATAGATGGGGGCTTTCCCGTGCAGGTACTGCTTGGAATGAGCTTTTTAAGTCAGTTGGAAATGCGACACGAGGGGGAATTGCTGCGTCTTAAAAAAACCAACTGAAACCATTAGTTACGGTATTTCTTCTTGAAGTTTTTAAAAACTACACTAGTATCACGGAAGGCAAGGATGGCCTGTAAGGTCGACATTAGAAAAGGTGATATTTTTTTCGAGGTTTTTCGGCCAGGGTTTCAGTCAAACGTCTTATGTGTATTTTTGAGTAGCACTTAATCTGTTCGGCTTTTTACGAGGTTAATAGCCTGTTGTTGAACACCATTGGCACTGGTGTAAAGATTACAGGACCACTTTGAAATAGCATCGAAAATTTTATCAAGGATGGTGAAATGAAGAGCACGGAAATCCTGGAGCTTAGGCCCCCGCTGATGGTCTACTGGCCAATTGTATTATTACCTATTGCAATCGTGATTGCTTGGGTCTGGCCTACACTTCCCGTAACATTATTGTCGGTCCTGGTGCTCAGTGGTGCCTGGATGTTTTGCATGTTTGGTATACGGCGTGAGCAATTGCAATGGCTTTCTTCCCTCGAAGAAAGTGTCACGAATAATCAAGATAATGATCCGCAAGATAATGAAAGTAATAACGCTGAGATACAGCAACAGTTAATCACATTCAAAGATGAACTGAACCAATTGCTGGATTTACTGGCGACCGCCGTTGGCGGCCTGTTAACAAGTTTTACTGGTCTTGAATCGCAATCCCGGAGTCAGGAAGAGCTGGTGCGGAGAACGATGGACAGCGTAACAACAGATTCCTCTGATGGAACCGGTATTAGTGAATTAACCAAAGAGTCCACGACGATTATTCAATTGTTTGTTGACAGTATTTTTGCCATGCGTGATAGCAGTAATGAATTAGTAAGCTGCCTCAGCGAAATGTCGGAGCAGATTATGGCTGTTAATAAAATGTTGGGAGAAATTGATGGTATTAGCTCCCAAACTAATTTATTGGCACTCAACGCTGCCATAGAAGCCGCACGTGCGGGGGAGGCGGGGCGTGGGTTTGCCGTTGTGGCAGATGAAGTACGAGCGCTTTCTCAACGCAGTAATCATTTCAGCGATAAAATCCGTGAACAATATGGCAACATGGAAAAAACGATGAAGATTGCGGGTGTTGTCGTGGGTAAAATGGCATCTCGCGACATGAATATGACCGTATCATCAAGAGATCGGATATCTGAGTTGATGGATGAGGCAGAGTCAATTAATCAACATGTGAAAAATCAGTTACAACAAGTGTCATCGATCACTGAATGCATTAAACAAGATGTTTCTACGGCAGTGCGTTCGTTGCAGTTTGAAGATATGACTCGCCAGCTAATCGAACACATGAACTATAGAGTTGATGCTGTACTGGAAATGGTTGCCGGTGAAGAAGGCCTTTCCGGAAACCTGAAACGGCCAGACACTAAAGTGGGTGCAGAAAATTTCACTATTAATAACGAAAATATTACTGGAAGTGCGATAGGAAAAAAATACACAGCCGCTTCTATATCCACGCCTACGTCCACCCTCAACCCCAGTGTAGTGAAAAAATACTCTATTCCAGTACCGATAGAAAAAATGGACTCAAAGCAAAAGCAATCGCCCATTAGTCAACAAGATATGGCGAGTGGTGATGTTGAATTTTTCTGAAGGAGGCTCTGATAATGGCTAAAATATTAATTGTGGATGATGAAGCTCCGCTGCGGACAATGCTTTCTCATATGTTAATAGCGGATAATCATGAAGTAATTGTGGCAGAAGATGGCGGACAAGGCATTAAGTTATATCATGAAGGAATGCCTGATTTGGTGATTTCTGATCTTGTTATGCCCAATAAAAATGGCATTGATATGATTCTTGAATTGAAACGAGATTATCCGGATTTGCGTTTAATTGCAATATCGGGCGGTGGGGGGATTACGGGCGCATTTGATTATTTACCAACGGCCAAGCTTGTTGGGGCGGACAGTATTTTGAAAAAACCATTTGGTATTCAAGAACTTCGAGATGCTTTAAAAAAATCATTGGGCAATTGACTTACGCCGTTAAAAAGTAACAATGAATTATTTTTTTGATGTCGTTTAATGGTATTGCGTCCATAAAAAATGTTTTAGTTTTAGTTAATGAAATAGATGTTTATGAATTTTAAATTAAGTAGTCTTTACGATGAAGGTCGTTAAAGAAATTAACCGTCTTTTAACGGTAGTTAACGGTTGTTAATGAAGGTTATGTGAATGGATTCACACAACAGTGTTTCGCAAGGAGAAACAAATGACTACCGCAATATCTTCCTCCCTTGATTCTTCCTCCCTTGATTCTTCCACCCATGATTCTTCCGCATCGATTTCACGGTTACGTGATACTGTGAAGGGTATGCGAATCTTGGTTATCGATGACGATGATCTGCTGTGCCAGGAAATAAAAATTCGTTTGGAACACCATGGGCATGTTGTTGATACTGCACTAAGCGGCGAACAGGGTATTATTCAGGTTGAACTTTTCCGTCCGCAAATTGTGTTGGTGGACTGGCTTATGAGCGGTATGAACGGATTGGATGTTTGCCGTGCGTTAAGGAAAAGTCAATTAGGTGAGTTTTTATATATCATGGTGTTTACTCAACATGATAATGAAGATTTACTGGTGGATGCCTTTGATGCGGGCGCCGATGATTATATTCCCAAGCCAATTTCCCCTCGTGTATTGCTTGCCCGTATACGAGCCGGGGAACGTTTACTTCGGCTTCAGGGCGAGGTGGATAGAGAACGTCGCGATGGGCACCGTTATCTGGATATTGTTGAAGTAATGATTTTAGGAATAGATATTCAGGGAAATATAACACTGGTCAATCGCAAGGGTTGTGATGTTCTGGGTTATGACGAACGGGAAATTATGGGCTGTAACTGGTTTGAAGCGATTATACCTCAGGAATATCGAGGTCCAATTCAGGCGATATTCGATTATGCGGTAGACGGTAATATGGAAGGTTTGGGTTTTTTTGAATCACAATTGGTCACACGCAAAGGTGAACGACGGTTAATCGCCTGGCACAGTAGTGTGATTTATGATCAAGGAAAAATTTCTGGCCTGTTGTTCGCCGGTGATGACATCACCAATGGGCGTCAAGCGGATCTGGAGCGTAAGAAACTCGCCAAAGATTTGCAGCAGGCTCAAAAAATGCAGGCCGTGGGTAACTTGACCGGGGGAATTGCCCATAATTTTAATAATATTCTTGCATCGATTATCGGTTATACAGAATTGGCACAAGAGCTAATCGCGGATTCCGGAGAAAAGAACCTTATGTTTTTTCTCGAAAGTGTCCACAGTGCCGGAACTGAGGCTAAAAGCTTGGTAGAAACATTAATGTCTTTTAGTCGTGGAGCAGAGGGAGAATTAAAAGCACCATTACTGCTGCCGGTATTAAATGATGTTGAGCGAATGTTAAAGCCGGTATTAACATCAGCGGTGCAGCTGAATATCAGTATGCGTTCCCAAATTCCAACGGTGTTAGCAAATCCCGAACATATTCATCAGATGGTGACCAATCTCTGTATTAATGCCCGAGATGCGATGAATAATAGTGGGAAGATTGATATTTCGCTGCAACATCACGCACATTTGTCAGGCACATGCGGGTCATGTCATGAAGCCTTTGAAGGTGAATACGTAGAATTAAGAGTAGCGGATCAGGGTTCGGGTATACCAAATGCAGTGCTTGGCTCTATGTTTGATCCATTTTTTAGTACCAAAGATGTCGGTAAAGGAACGGGTCTGGGTCTACCGATGGTGCATGGCACTATGCACGGTTATCAAGGGCATATTCTGGTGGATTCAGAAATGAATAAAGGAACCGCTTTTCGTTTGTTGTTCCCAGTCACTTCAGTCGCCCAGGTTGAAGAATTAGCCATCGATAGCCTGGGTTAAAATAACGACGTGTCCCCTTAGGAGTGGCTTTAGCCGCGACCCGTACTACGTCGAAGTATGATCGAGGCTGAAGCCTCTCCTACGGTTAATATTTACCGTCAATATTCTTTATGGTTGCTTGCCGCAAGGAATGTCGACGTCTGGACGATGCTCAGACTACGTGCCCATGTTTTTTTCAATTAATGCGTAGGCAGAGTGGTTGTGGATAGATTCGAAGTTTTCTGATTCCACAATGTAAGCACTAATGCGTTGGTCATCATTCAACGCCGTGGCAATGTCTCGCACCATGTCTTCGACGAACTTGGGATTGTCGTATGCACGCTCGGTGACGTATTTTTCATCGGGGCGTTTTAACAGTCCATACAGTTCACAAGAGGCGATATTTTCGACAATGTCGATCAAATCTTCGATCCAGACAAATTCCTGGGTCTTAACGGTCAGGGTGACGTGAGAGCGTTGATTATGGGCGCCGCGTTCCGATATTTTTTTGGAGCAGGGGCACAGACTGGTTACGGGTACGACGACCTTGAGTATTGTCTCGTGATTGCCTTTTTCGATGGCGCCAATAAAGGTGACATCGTAATCCAATAAACTTTTCACACCGGAGACTGGTGCAGCTTTATTGACGAAGTAGGGAAAGCTCATCTCAACGTGTCCGGACTCCGCTTCCAGGCGATCCGTCATTTCCACCAACATGTCTTTGAAAGACTGTACGGAAATTTCGCGTTCGTGTTGATTTAAAATTTCCACAAAACGTGACATGTGTGTGCCTTTAAAATTATGCGGGAGATTCACATACATGTTGAAATTGGCGATGGTGTGCTGATCGCCGCCCGTCCGGTCACGAACGCGCACTGGATGACGGATATCCTTGATGCCCACTTTGTTGATGGCAATTTTACGGGTGTCTTCCGTGTTTTGTACGTCAGCAATGTCGTTGGTAGTAGTATTCGTGGTGGTAGTCACATCTGTTCCTTTTAATTCAGTATCGAGGGGCTAGGGGGATTAATTCCCGGCTGGTCACTCGTTTCTAATCATTCTCTTCATAGCGTACGCAAGCCCGTTCGGTTTCCCACAGGGTGATGGCCTTAACACGAATATTTTCATCATCCAGTACTTCCGCCAAGCCATTAAAAAGAAACTTGGCTATGTTTTCAGCGGTAGGGTTGATCATGTCAAAGGGTTTGATGTCGTTGAGGTAGCGGTGATCCAGAATATCCGTAAGTTTGCGTACCTGTTGTCGAATGGCCTTGAAATCGACCGCCATGCCGACATTATTGAGCCGGCTTGCCTCAACTTCGGCCTCAACTTTCCAGTTATGGCCGTGCATGCGTGAGCAGGCACCGGGGTAATCGCGCAGGGTGTGAGCAGAGGCAAAATCGCTGACAACTTTGAGTGTGTACTTCGCAGGCATAATATTTTGAAAGACGTTCGATAAGTAAAATAATAACTGATTAAAATAGTAAGGTATTAGCTCGTGTTTGGCAACAATTGGTTTGGTTACATCTGCTGTGGCCGGTGCCTGTGCTGAAACATCAGGATTGCGAACAATAGGTTTGTGTACCATTTTGGTCTAACAAGGCCGTCACCGCTGCTTTGATACCTTTTGCATCCAAACCACATTGGCTGAGTAGGGAGGCATGTTCTCCATGATCAACAAAACGATCGGGCAATCCCATATTATGGACGGCCACATTGACGCCGCGCGCGGCCAGGCATTCATTGATACCGCTACCCGCGCCGCCGGCCACGGCATTTTCTTCTACCGTTACAATCAGTTCGTGTTGCTCGGCCATTTCCAGAATCAGATTTTCATCCAGCGGCTTGATAAAGCGCATATTCACGACGGTGGCCCCTAAAGCCTCTCCAGCGGTAATCGCTGGGGCTACCATGCTGCCAAAGGCAAGGATGGCGACGCGTTGACCGGAAAGCAGTACGGTGGCCTTGCCCAAGGGTAGAGTATCAAAACGCGCGTCACCTTTCTCTACGGGCGTTACCCCCGGGCCAAATCCCCGGGGGTAACGTACGGCGCTGGGGCCTTTGTGCTGGTAACCGGTATTAAGCATCTTACGGCATTCGTCTTCATCGGCCGGTGCCATCACCACTAGATTGGGTACACAACGCAAGTAGCTAAGATCGAAACTGCCCGCATGAGTCGGGCCGTCGGCGCCTACCAGCCCGGCGCGGTCGATGGCAAACATCACCGGCAGGTTTTGGATGGCGACGTCGTGGATCAGTTGGTCATAAGCGCGTTGCAAAAAGGTGGAATAGATCGCCACGACCGGGTGCAGACCATCACACGCCATACCCGCCGCCAGTGTGACGGCATGTTGCTCGGCAATGCCGACGTCAAAATACTGGTCAGGAAATTTTTCGGAGAATTCCACCATCCCTGAACCTTCGCGCATCGCCGGAGTGATGCCCATCAGTTTTTTATCTTCAGCGGCCATGTCACAGAGCCATTCACCAAACACTTGTGTGTAAGTAGGCCCGGCTTTTTTGGCTGATGTACTGCCTTTGGAGAGAGACTCGCCCGTATCGGGGTCGTAGCTGCCAACACCGTGGAATGCGCAGGGGTTTTGCTCGGCAGGCGCGAAGCCTTTTCCCTTTTTGGTGACAACGTGTAAAAACTGCGGGCCCTTCAATGAATGTAGGTTTTGCAGGGTTTTTACCAGAGTGTCCATGTCGTGGCCATCCACAGGGCCAATGTAATTAAATCCCAGTTCTTCAAACAACGTGCCGGGTATCACCATACCTTTGGCGTGCTCTTCGATCCGTTTGGCAAATTCCCACATATTGGGGATTTGGCTCAATACCTTTTTTGAACCCTCGCGAGCGGTGAGGTAGAGCTTGCCGGAGAGAATGCGCGCCAGATAATTAGACAAGCCGCCAACGTTGGGCGAAATGGACATCTCATTATCATTGAGGATCACCAGTATATTGGCGTCGAGCGAGCCTGCGTGATTGAGAGCTTCGAAGGCCATGCCTGCGGTCATGGCACCGTCGCCAATCACGGCAACGACTTTCTTACTCTCTTCGCCTTCATTTTTTTGTGCGGCAATGGCCATGCCTAATGCTGCGCTGATAGACGTGCTGGAGTGGCCGACACCAAAGGTGTCATAGGGGCTTTCACTGCGTTTGGGGAATCCGGCAAGCCCACCCTGTTGGCGCAGACTCGACATCTGTTCACGACGGCCAGTGAGAATTTTGTGGGGATAACTTTGGTGCCCGACGTCCCACACCAGTTTGTCTTGTGGGGTGTCGAATACATAGTGCAGGGCGATAGTCAGTTCTACTGTGCCTAGCCCAGAGGCAAGATGGCCACCCGTCTGGCTTATCGTTTGAATGAGAAAGGCGCGCAGCTCATCTGCCAGCAACTTGAGCTGGTCAGTGTCCAGTTGGCGGACATCGTCGGGGCTGTTAATGCTCTCCAACAATGGCCCCAGTATTGGCTCTTGTAATGACTCTTGTAATGAAGAGGCGCGCGAATCTGACATGTGGTGTATTGAAACCTGCAATCTAAAACGGGTGGAGATTATACCAGCTTTGTCCGCGGATGTACTTGGCCTGAAAACTCAATATTCTTATCGTCCCGTACAGGTTTCAAAGGGCGAGCATTGCGCACTGTTTTTAGGGCTGGGCGGGGCCGGTTTAGGGCTGGTTTTAACGCCGGTTTAAGATCGGTTTAAGGCCGGTTATAAGGTGAAGCACCGTGTCATTTGCCAGTTTCCGGGTACTTCAGGAACACTGGCTACTGAATGAGTAGAATAAAGGATACCCTGCGTACCAGTGGTTTTTGGCGTATTTAAGATTGTCTGACACTCAGTAGTGGGCTCGCAAGTACGGGATTAACTCTTGCAAAGCCGCCAAGTACGCAAAGGAGAGAGAATATTTAGGTTTCTTTGCGCTCTTTGCGCCTTTGCGAGAGCATCACCAGGGTGACTCCTAATAGCCTGAATCCCCACAGGCCTAATCCCTAGGCCCTTGCCCTTAGCCTTTAGTCCATCTAGTCCATCTAGCCCATCTAGCCCAAGGCGAATATTACCCACGAGTTTATCTGAAGCGGCATTTTTAACTTTTGCGGTGAATGATGTATTCCGCAATATCGCGCAGAGGTTGGGCGGCCTCACCCCAGTCGGCCACGCTATCAATGGCTTCCTGATGCAACTCATCGGCACGGCGTTTGGCTTCAGACATGCCGAGTAACGCCGGATAAGTGGGCTTGTTACGGGCCTGGTCAGAACCTTGCGGCTTGCCGAGTGTTTCCGTATCACTTTCTATGTCGAGGATATCGTCGCGAATCTGGAAGGCCAGCCCCATGCAGTTGGCAAAATGGTCGAGTTTTTCCAGCTGCGCCGCGTTGGCATCGGGCAGGCTTAATGCCCCCAGTTTCACACTGGCGCGAATCAGTGCGCCGGTTTTGTGGATGTGCATATTTTCCAGCTCGACGAGACTCATCGCATTACCGACGGCTGCGAGATCGATAGCCTGACCGCCTGCCATCCCCCGCGAACCGCTGGCCAGTGCAAGCGTTTCCACCATTTTCAGACGCTGGCTGGCATCGGACACCATTTTTGGGTCGTGGGCAAGAATGTAAAAGGCCAGGGATTGCAGGGCATCACCCGTCAAAATGGCAGTGGCTTCGTCGAATTGAATATGGCAGGTGGGTTTGCCCCGGCGTAGCTCATCATCGTCCATGGCGGGAAGATCGTCATGAATCAGGGAATAAACGTGAATAAGCTCCAGCGCACAGGCCGGGCCATCCAGAGCAGCGGGTGAGGCTCCCAGCATTTGTCCGGTGAGATAGACCAGCACAGGACGTACTCGTTTGCCGCCGTCCAAACTGGTGTAACGCATGGCTTCATGCAGTTGCGACGGATTGATATTGGCGGAGGGCAACCAATGCTCTAGCGTCTTTTCGGTGCGGGCCTGGTACGTCTTTAGTAACGAGGGTAGTAACGAGGGTAATGACACGGGTATTCCTTCGGACAGGTAGTTATTAGTGGAGAAACACGCTTAAAAAGCAGCGATAAAAGGGCGTTTCAATAGGAATGTCTTTGTTAAGGAACGTGCTAACTCAACCGCAACGCTCTAATCAACGTCAGCCTTAAACTTCTCAGGAGTCCCCTCTTTTTTAAGCAAAATGTCCACTTTTTGCTCGGCCTCAGCCAATGCCGTCTGGCAGCCGCGGGTGAGCTCGATGCCGCGTTCAAAATCTTTTAATGAATCCTCCAGGCTGGATTCTCCCTCTTCCATACGTTCCACCAGGGTCTCGAGTTCTTCCAGAGCGGTCTCAAAGTCCGGTGTTTTTTGCGGTTTTTTGGCCATGATTTTTTACCTGATCTTTAACGATTATGTAGCGATGTGTAGCGATGTAGCAATGGCCGGTACGGTAACCCAGGGTCTCAGGTCGGGTCAATTCTGCTGGAATACTTTGCCGAGAATTCCGGGAAAAACACGAGCGAAAAGTATTTTGCGAATCAGGGGGTTTTTCAGGTTGGTTTCAGCTTACCGGCGTAACTTGTGATGCAACAACGGTAAAAGCTCATTTTAACCAGGAGAACGGGTATGAATACTTCCATTTCATCGTCAATAGTAAGTACTGCGACAAAGGTTGATACGCCGCGAAATTATAAAGATAAAGCAGCGTCCAGGTTAGTGAAAGTGTGGGACCCACTGGTGCGTATTTTTCATTGGTCTCTAGTGAGTGCTTTTTTTATCGCCTATTTCACAGAAGACGATTTTATGGATTTACACGTCTATGCCGGATATCTCATCGGCGGGCTTATCGTTTTCAGGTTGGTCTGGGGGTTCGTGGGGGAGGGGCATGCGCGCTTTACGGATTTTGTACAACAGCCCAGAGAGGTATGGGCCTACGTGAAGTCGATTTTAACGCGGCATCCACGTCGTTATCTGGGCCACAACCCAGCAGGTGGAGCCATGGTTATCGCGCTATTGATATCACTGGTGATGACCACCGTGAGTGGCTTGGCAATCTACGGTGCGGATGAATCGGCAGGGCCATTGGCGGCAAGTTTGGCAGGGACGAGTGATTTTTGGACAGATGTGTTGGAAGAAATGCATGAATTTTTTGCCAACGCGACGTTGGCGCTGGTGTTCTTTCACGTGATGGGCGTGTTGATGGCCAGTTTCCATCATAAGGAAAACCTGGTGAAGTCCATGGTGAATGGGATGAAGCCAGAGGCGCAAAAAGGAGATGTGTCATGAATGTGCGCCATAGAACCCTGGCTATTTGTTTATCTCTTGGATTATTGACGGCGCCGTTGGTGAGTTGGGCCACGGTAGTGGACGACCAACAGGCGCTGTATCAGGACAATGGCGCGGGGCCATTCAATGCACAAAGAGGTGAGCAATTGTGGCAGCGAGAAGTGGTCAATCGTAAGGATGGCCGTGTTCGCAGCTGCACCACCTGCCACGGCAACAACTTACGTTTAGCCGGTAAGCATATCAAAACGGGGAAAGTGATTGATGCACTTAGCCCTTCGGTCAACGAGAAACGCCTGAGCAGTGCAAAAAAAATCCGTAAATGGTTCAAACGTAACTGTAAGTGGACCTGGGGGCGTGAATGCACGGCCCAGGAAAAGGGCGATTTTTTGAGTTTTATTCAACGCTAATAACAGTAATAAATTGGAGGTACCGAGCATGAAGACAACCGTTATGAAGACAAGGACATGGGTATTAATAAACATATTTGGGATTGCGCTAGGATTGATTACCGTCAGCGGAATTGTTATTAGTAGTGACGATGATACGCATGAAAAGCGTTGGGGAGATAATATCTTTAAACAATCCCGGCTCGATGTTGCCCCGGTAAAAAATACATTTTACAACGATGAATGTGGCGCCTGCCATTTCCCCTATCAGCCTGGCTTATTACCTGCTCGTTCATGGCAACGGCTCATGGGTGGGTTGGAGGCCCATTTTGGAGAAAATGCGGAGCTGGAATTGCCCGATGCTCAACAATTGACTGACTACCTCGTAAAATATGCCGCTGATACGTCCAGTTATAAAAGGTCACGGGGTATTTCGCGCTCGATTAATAAAAACGATATTCCATTACGCATTAGTGAGACCCGGTATTTCCGACGCAAGCATCATGAATTATCGACAAAAATGGTCAAGGGTAATCCTAAAGTGCGTTCATTCAGTAATTGCGAACTTTGCCATACACAAGCGGCTGAAGGATTCTATAATGAACATCAGGTCACTATACCCGGGTATAGTCAGTGGGATGATTAATGGCCGGTGGGGGGTGAACCTGGCAGCCCCTCCGTTGTTTCGCGGTTACAACTTGCCAGAAAGTGACATATAGAGTGAGTAGAATGAAAAATTGGCGTGTTGCGCTTATCGTATTGTTTAGCTTATTAATGGCCGTCTTTGCTCGCGCTGATGTGAACCATGATAAAGCACGGCAATTAAAAGATATGGGGGAAATATTGCCTCTGGAACAAATTCTTCAAGTCGCTCGACGTGAGCACCCAGGACGGGTGATTGAAGTTGAGTTGGAAAAGGAAGACGGCCGTTATGTGTATGAAGTGGAAATATTAGATAAGCGCGGCGAAGTATGGGAACTTTATTTTGATGCGGCCAGTGCTGAGTTAATTAAGCGAAAGCGGGAAAATTAATTAAGGACAGGGGCCGGAGATAGAGGAAAGGGTAAAATACTATGCCTTTTACTTACTGACTCGAATGGCACGAAGTTAAGTCAAAAATCCACTCCATCCGTCATTCCGGCGAATACCCTCTGGGGCATAAAGGCCGGAATCCAGAGGGCTGACGATAATGGTGGGTTCTGGATCCCGGCCTTTATAATCAAAGGTCACAAGTGCCCCAGAGGGTATTCGCCGGGATGACGGCAGTATTCGGCTTATCTTCGTGCCATTCCTTACTGACGCCATATTAGTGGGGTGCGATGAAACGCACTAAAAATGCCACAACAAATGAGTAACTAAGATGCGATTGTTATTGGTTGAAGATGACGTGGCTCTGGCCGAAGGACTGAAAAAAGATTTGTCCCGCGCAGGTTTTGCGGTTGACGTGGCTCATGACGGTGTCGAAGGAGAATTCCTGGGCAGTGAAGTGGATTACGATGCGGTGATTCTTGATCTCGGACTGCCAAAAAAGCCGGGTCTTGACGTTCTGTCAGCGTGGCGCCAACAGAAAAATACGGTACCGGTGATTGTGCTTACCGCGCGTGATGCCTGGAATGAACGCGTTGACGGGCTGCGTGCAGGCGCCGATGATTATTTAGGGAAACCCTTTCACATTGAAGAATTGCTGGCACGAATAGATGCCATGGTTCGCCGCCGTGTTGGCCGTGCCGATGCAGTGATGGAAGTCTCAGGTTTAATTTTGGATGAGCAACGCCAGGAAGTGAAAACGGAAGAGGGCGAATGTTTATCTCTGACTGGAACCGAGTTTCGTTTATTGCGCTACTTTATGAACCACCCCGGCAAAATACTCTCCAAAAGTAGACTGACAGAACACGTCTATGAAGACGATGCCGACCGAGACAGTAATGTAATCGAGGTGTATGTGCGCCGACTCAGAGAAAAACTGGGCAAAGAAATCATTCGTACACAGCGCGGCCAGGGATATGTGTTTGGAGACCCTCGGTGACTTCACTGCAAAAGCGCTTACGTTTAGGGCTGGCATCCAGTGTTATATTGTTGATGGGATTGCTGTGGTGGATGGTGAGCGGCGCCATTGAAAAGTTTGGTGAAGAATTTGTACAAGCGCGTTTGGTGCATGATGCCGACAGTTTGTTGGCAGGTTTACAAGCAGATAACAATAATGGTTTGCAATTAACCGCAGGACGGATGGGGACGATTTACCAGACCCCTTTTTCCGGCCATTATTTTTCAGTTATTACCCAGGAAAAGGAAATTTATTCACGTTCTTTGTGGGATGAAACCCTGAAAACACCCCTCTTAAAAAAAGGGGATACACGGCAATGGCGAGAAAAGGGTCCCTCCGGACAGGTATTACTGGTGTGGTCTGGCGGGTTTCAAAAATTGGGCCACCTAATTACCGTAGCCGTTGCAAAAGACCTGACACCATTATCAAAAAGTCTGGTACGTTTTAACTGGTATTTTGCCGGTTTGTCACTGCTTGTACTAATGGTGTTGTTACTGATCCAGCACTATATCGTACGGCGCTCGTTCCGACCGTTAGAAAAGGTACGTCAAGAAGTGAAAAACCTGCAACAAGGCGCATTACTGACATTAACCGAAGAAGTACCTGATGAAGTGCGGCCCCTGGTACAGGAGGTCAATCACTTGTTACGGCTATTGTCCGAAAGGTTACAACGATCCCGCAATGCAATGGGGAACCTGGCGCACTCGCTCAAAGCGCCGCTCAGTTTGTTGACACAGTTGTCTCAACAAGGCGCACAGTCGAGTGCTCAACAAGATGATCGTCCCGCAACGCCGGATTTTTTTGAAGAACTGAATAAACATACCCACCATATTCGTCAATTAATGGATAGAGAATTAAAACGTGCACGACTAATGGGGCAAGGAAGCCCTGGTGCCCGCTTTTCGCCACAAGAAGAAATGCCAATATTGGTCGATGTATTGCAACGCATGTTTGAGGTTCGCCAAAATGGTGTCGATAAAAAACTGGATATTCAATGGCTCTCGACAGAGGTGGTTTTCATGTTTGATCGAGATGATATGTTGGAATTGATCGGTAATTTGTTGGATAACGCCTGCAAATGGGCTGATCATCAAGTTCGTTGCGAAATAAACGGCGACGAACAGCATTTGCAATTTATTGTTGAGGATGATGGCCCCGGATGTCCAGACGAAGAGATTGCACGTTTAACAACTCGAGGTGTGCGTCTTGATGAGTCAGCCCTTGGGCATGGCCTAGGCTTGTCGATCGTAAAAGATATTGTGGAGACTTATGACGGTTCGTTAATCATGGAGTGTTCCGCAGGACTAGGGGGATTGAAGGTTACGGTCAGGTTGGGTGTTCGTTCTTCTGTTTGGAACTGAACGGACTAATACCACACAAGTAATGTCTTCTAAATTACCAAGAGCGTACTGATAGCAAATAATGATGCGATGTCCATTATCATAATTATATTCCCCTTCCCCTTCCCCTTCCCCTTCTCTCTCTCTCTCTCTCTCTCTCTCTCTCTATGCAGCGGACATACACGCACAAATAGAAGTTAAATTTTTCACCTTTGCTTTCTGTTATGGGGGCAACAAATACTTTTTGTTAAAGAAAGTTAATGTTAGTCCGCTATGCCTTTGTGTATTAATAATAGTTATATTAAAAAATGGTTATATTAAAAATGATTATATTAAAAAAGTGAATGTTTTGATCTGTTGACTTTACTTCTTTGCTTATTAGTTACCTGTATATGAAGACTTGATAGTTATTCGTATTCCGCAGGGTAATTATATGTTTTTTTCAGTATTTTGGTTGTCAAACCATCGAGTTTGATGAAATGCAATAATTGCTGTGAGGTTATAAGTATGCTTAAGATAAGTATGTTAGTGGTTGGGGTTGGCTTAGCATTAATTCCCGTAATTTCCAATAGCACAAGCTTGATTGAAATGGAAGAAAAGTTGCTTGAAATGGAAGAAGAATTGTTTATTTCTACGGAAGGCCTTTACGACATCAATACTCGAGTCGATAGTCAAATGACTATTTCCGGCTATACGGATGTGGAATTTATTTCGACTTCGCAGCCGGGTAAACCAGATGGTTTTCGTTTGCACCACATGAGCCTGTTTTTTGAGAAAAACATGAATGATAAGTGGCGATTTTTTTCTGAAGTGGAGTACGAGGATGCGCCGAAATTTGAGGGAACTGGAAAAAATGACCCGCTTAAGGCTTCTGAAGGAAAAATATTTCTTGAGGCGGTAAATATGACATATTTTTGGAAACAGGAGGTGAATTTCCGATTTGGCCGCATGTTCACTCCAGCCGGTATCTGGTCAGTGGATCACTATCCGACTTTTGTTCCAACCCAGAATCGCCCGCAACATATCCGCAAAATATTCCCGCAAAATGTTGATGGTACACAGGTATTTGGTACTGTCGTTGTGGGGTCCGGGTTCTTGAGTTACGATCTTTATGTGGGTAACGGGCGCAGTGCTAACTCAGGTAAAACGGATGATAATAGCAGTAAATCTAAGGGTGCTAAAATGTCATTTATATTTCCCGTCCTGAATCATTTTGAATTAGGTACTAGCTATTATGTTGACCCGCAGGACTCAATAAAATCGGGCGAAGAACTTATTGCTACGGGTTTTCATGGAAAAATCAGGGCTGGCCAGACCACGTTACAGTTCGAAGTGGCTAATGCTGAATGGGATACTACTGAAGCGGAAGGCTCCTACGCCCAATTGTTGCATGACTGGAATAAATACACTTTAGGAGTGCGTACCGATAGTTACGATAATGATTCTGCCAATACCGCAACACAATCAGAAATAAGTGTTAATAGCATTTTTGCAAATTACCACTTTAACGAAAATGTAACAATAAAAATTGAGCATCATGTGATAGATAATGAAAATTCAGCGATTAAAGACTATGAAAAAACTATAGTCAGCATCGTCGGGTATCTCGGTAATTAAATAGGAAAAAATACAAAGGTGAAAACATCATGAAAAACATGAAAATAGGCCTCAAAGGCTTACTCGCCGGGTTCCTGTTTGTGGCTTGCACAGTCCAGGCCGCCGATGTTGCGGTGATCGTAAATCGTTCAAACCCCGAAGTGCTTTCGATTGAAAATATTAAAAATATTTATTCGGATCGACTGATAACGTGGCGCAGTGGACAAAAAATTGAAATTTATAATTTACCCAATAATCAAGAAGCCCGCGATGTTTTTGCACGTAATGTTTTGGGAATGAGTGGGCAGGCTTCGGCAACTGCGGAATCTCAGCGAAAAATAAATAATACTCTTAAAAATCCATCGAAAACCAAACGGGAAAGATTGGTGGCTTTGTTTGTCGCCAAAAATCGTAATGCTATTGGTTATGTGCCAGTGTATTTGGCTGAGGGTAAAAAAGGTATTCGAATTATTAAGGTTTTAAAAGAAGTAAAGTAATGTCGGTGTGATGGGTATGTGACCCCCAGATTACTTGATGATACACCTGAAAAGGATGCGATGTGTAAAAGCGTCCAGCCGTATGGATGCGGCTGATGCTTTTACAAAGACGTATTTGTGGCATCTCCTGTACGATGAACCTTTTTCGATGATTTTTTGAGTAGCTCAAATTCCGGTGTTCGTTATTCCAATTAAAATAGAATTTTTGTCTTTTTGCCAATAAAATATTAGCTTAGTCGATATTCAAATAATCTATTCTTGCCTATTTTTATAGGCGAAACAGGAAAGACAGCTTTCATGAATATTTTTAAATACGGACGTAATCATTCTTTATATACACGTGGTTATCCCGTGGCTATAGCCTAATCTGAACTCCGAAACTTTAGTTAGTCAGTGATAATCGTTTTCCCGTTATCTCAGTGTTATAACCGTCTGCTAGTGCGATACAGTAAAGTAACCGTTCACTTATGTTGTCTGGTATGTGGGAATAGCTATTTCAATCTAAAAAGACGAGGTGATCGCCGCCAATTTTTTTGGCACCTAGGCTCCTGAGACCCAACTGTAATCCTTCCAGGTTTAATGGTCAGGGTAGGTAATGTTAGGAATAGAGTCTTGTAATGCTTATTTTATAGTAGTTAAATCTTTTTCTACTTCTTGGTGAACACCAATGTCTTTACCCGCGCGTTTAGCTAAATACATGGCAGCATCTGCTTTGCCAATTAAATCATCTATTTCACGCCCATGATCCGGATAAAGTGAAATGCCAATGCTGGCAGTGATGAGGATATTTTCACCTTCACTGTCCATGGTCATGGATTCTTTAAATACAGCCATTATTTTCTCGGCGACGGTTTTGGGTGACTCCCGGTCAACGGTCGGCAATACAAAAGCAAATTCATCGCCACCTAGCCTAGCAATGGTATCGCTGGCGCGTAAAATATTTGAGATGCGGTCGCCGATAGTTTTTAGTACATAATCGCCTGTTAAGTGGCCGCGTTGGTCGTTAATTTGTTTGAAATCATCCAGATCCATGATAGCCACGGCAAATTGGGTTTTGTTCCGTTTGGCGAGTTTTATGGCTTGATCCAGGCGGTCGTGGAATAAAATACGGTTGGGTAGGCCGGTGAGCGCATCATGTAAAGCCGCATGTTTAAGCTGGTCATTACTCACCGCTAATTCGGCATTTTTTGCCTCCAGCTCACTGAGTAACTCTTTGAGTTGTACCGTGCGCTGTTGAACTTCCTGTTCCAGATTTTTTACATAGTTTCGCGCTTGTTCACCTAGGTTCCATTTTTTAACGAGGCTGAGGGCCATTTGTTGAACGGCAACCGCGTCAAAAGGTTTTCGTAGAAATAACAGTTTATCGGAGCTCCCCAGCTTCTCGAGGATATCATCCCAGGTGTAGTCAGAGTATGCAGTGCAGAGCACCATTTCAATGTACGGGTGTTTGATCCAAATACGGCTTATGGTTTCAATGCCATCCCAGCCTGGTGGCATACGAACATCCATAAAAATGAGGCTGTAGGGCTTACCTTCTTGTGCCGCCTTGTCGACCATTGCAAGGGCTTCCTGTCCTTGCAGGGCGGAATCAACCTCATATTCAAAAATGTTGGTATCAACAATTTCAGGGGAAGCGTTTTCATCATCTTCGCCAAATAATTCTGCCTCGAGGTCATCCAGTGCAGCGTGATCCTCATTTTTTTCATGAATAAGGACTTTGCGAAAATCCTCATGAATGGATTCGTTGTCATCAACGATGAGAATGCGGGTATTGTATTCCATAATGTCCTCAATTTAATTTTTATCAGGCCTGTAACCTATGCTGCTTTTGACACAGGGATTGTAACAGTAAAGCAAGCACCTTTCTGTGGGCCGTCGCTGTCAACCTTTAAAGTCCCTCTCATTTCGGTCATTGCATTTGCGCAGGTATGCAAACCGAAGCCATGGCCAGTTTCCTTTGTGGTAAAACCGTGGTTGAAAATTTTGGTCAGTTGTTCTTCACTGATTCCACAGCCATTATCTTTTATCGTCAGATAAACTGAAGAATTATTTAAAATACCCGTTTGAATGTGAAGTTCTTTGGGTCTGTTGAATTGATCGTTGTCGTCCATGGCTTCTTTGGCATTTTTTATCAAGTTGGTAATGACTTGTAACAGTTTGGATTTTTGGCCAGTGCACGAAGGCGTGTTATCAAAATAAGTATCCAGTTTAACGCCCCATTTTTTGAGTGATGACTCCTGTATTTTTAGGGCATCTGTGACCAGTTCGGGCAGATTGAGTCGTTCGCTATGAAAGCCAGATTTTGCATAGGTTTGCTGTGTACTAATAACCTCTTTCATCATTGTGGTTTTGGCAATTAATTCTCTGGATTCTTTTCGAATGCTCTTGATCTCATTATTCAATACTTTGCCCATTTTTATAAAGTATTCGGGTAATTTTTTGCCACGTGAATCCTGGGTGAGAAACTCATCTATGTTGTCCTGGTTATTTTTTAAGAGCTCGTTAGCCTTTATTAAACCGCTGATTTTGCTTTTACCTGAGATCCGGTAAATTTCTTCACCGGCCAAATTAACACTATTGAGTATGTTTCCAATATTATGCAATACACCCGTTGCCATATCGGCCATTCCAGATTTGTGTGCAGTATCTACCAGTTGGCTCTGGACGTCGGCGAGTGTGTTTTCGGTTTCTTTGCGAGTGGTAATGTCGCGAACGATACAAACCCGCATGCGCTGACTGCCAATAAGCATGCCGGACACGACAATTTCCATAGGAAACGTACTTCCATCAGGACGAAGGCCAAGGTATTCTTTAGGTTGAATATCAGTTTTGATCGTTTCCGATGTTGAATGATCATCTTGTTTTGATTCGGTCTGTTTTGATTCAGTTTGTTTTGATTCAGTAAAGTCATCATCGTTTGCGACAGTGGTTAATGTGGAGCTGTGGAGACCAATGGCAACATCATCTTTCATCGCAAAGATAGTCATGGCAGCGGGATTGAGTGATTCTATGATGCCAGCTTCATTGATGACCAAAATACCCTCACCGATATTATCGAGAATGGCACGAATTTTAATTTCGCTTTCTTCAAGATCTTTGGTGCGATTTTCAACACGACTTTCCAAATCTTGATTCAGGGTTTGGAGCTCATCTAATATTTCCTGCTCATTCAAAAAGGCGACCCGTAAATTATCGGTCATGGCATTGAATGAAGTGCCGAGTTGTCCGATCTCATCTTTACTGGTAATCATAACCTCGGCATTTAGATCGCCTTTGGCTACCTCGCCTGCTGCCTGCATAAGACGCCGAATGGGAGGTAAAATGCCACGAGAAATACTAAATGCAAGCAGGATTCCTGAGAATAGTGCGAGCACCATGATGGTAATGGCCGAGATGCGTATTTGGTAGAGTGCAGCAGTCAATTCCTCACCATTATCGAAAGCCGATTCAAGCAGATTGTCGGCGGTGCTCTCGAAGAGGTTTTGCAATTGATCAGTAATGGGTTGTACTTTAGTTTGCAGTAGATGAGTGTCAGCTCGCCAGGCCTTGGTTTGAAATAATTCCAATACGGCAGGCAGTTTTGCAATATAGGTTGCGCGGGCTTCGTTCATTGTCTCAATTTCACCAAAACCGATGTCGACATCGAGACGATTCAATTTTTTCATCAAATTGCTGATATGCTCGTTGAAACTATTGAAATTGAGCAACATATCTTCACTCTGGGTCGTGAGATAGAGACTGAGTGACCACATTATTCGTATCCAGTTGTAGCGTATTTCATACAATATAGGAATTGCTTTCATTATTTGAGGGTCGGTTGATGTGATGTCATCGCTGGATAATAGAATATTGATTTGGTTTAAAAAAGTAAGAGCTGGCAGGTTTAGCGTTTCTTCCGCCAATATCAGCCCGAGGTTGGTGCGATTATTGTCCCGTAATGTAAAAAGTTCTCTTGCATGCTGGCGAAATTGTTGAAGCAAGGCTTGGGATTGGCTAAAGGTGTCGTCTAATCCCAGGTTTTGGAAAATCTTGTGGTAGCGTGCACCCTCTAACCGATCGGCAATATCGTCAGCAATTAAATAGAACTCAGCTTTACTCTCCGGTTCTCCCGTCAGCATATAACCATTGATGAGCGCAATGGTTTGGTTGAGGTTTTGCGACAGACGTTGAAAATAATTGGCAGCGGGTTGGCGTTCTTCGATGGCGGAAGCCGCCGTGCGTTTGATGTTATCGAGCTTTAACAGGGTGATGCCCATACTCACCGACATCAGCAAAATCAAACCACCGAAACCAACACTGATTTTACGGCCGATGCTCATATTGCGAAGCAAAAAATGATTGCTTGAGTGTGGGAGGGATGGGTTCGAGCTGGTCATGTCGGTGAAATCATTGCTCTTGGGCTTTGCTAAGGGTTTTGCTATGTGTTCCGCTAAGTGCTTTATTCTTCAATAGTTATCGGCAAATGGCTTGTTCTCTTTAGGAAATATCAGGGCTCGCCTCATCCGTCAGAGGCGGGTAGACTGCGCCATCTAGCAAGCAATAAATATGAGCAATAAAACATGAGCAATAAGTACGACGCTGCCTCCATTGAGGTATTGAGCGGCCTGGAGCCGGTACGTAAACGCCCAGGCATGTACACGCAAACGGAACGCCCCAACCATTTGGCGCAGGAAGTGATCGATAACAGCGTGGATGAGGCCATAGCGGGCCACGCCAGTCGAATCGACGTCATTTTGAGCAAAGATGGCTCCTTACAAGTCAGCGATGACGGTCGCGGTATGCCTGTGGATATCCATCCCAACGAAGGGATTCCCGGCGTAGAAGTTATCCTCACCAAACTGCATGCCGGCGGTAAGTTCTCCAATAAAAACTACGAATTCTCCGGCGGCCTGCACGGCGTGGGTGTATCCGTGGTAAATGCCTTGTCCAAACACCTTGAAATTTGGGTGCGGCGAGACGGCAAGGAATACAATATTTCCTTCGCCGACGGCAATAAAATCTCCGATCTTGAAGAAACGGGTACCGTGGGCAAGCGCAATACGGGCACCACCCTACGTTTTTGGCCAGATCCGCAGTTTTTTGATTCCAACAAATTTTCCGTACCGCGCCTCAAACATGTGCTGCGCGCCAAAGCCGTATTGTGCCCCGGCCTGAAAGTCAGCTTTTACGACGAAAAATCTGATGAAGCCAGCGAATGGCTGTATGAAGACGGACTGCGCGACTACCTAATGGACGCCTTGGAAGGTCTACCAACACTGCCCGTCGATCCCTTTATGGGTAGCTTTGCCGGAAACGCCGAAGCCGCCGATTGGGCTGTATTGTGGCTGCCTGAAGGCGGCGAGTCCGTGAGTGAGTCATACGTCAATCTTGTGCCTACATCCCAGGGCGGTACTCACGTCAACGGCCTACGCACCGGACTTACCGAGGCCATGCGTGAATTTTGTGAATTCCGTAATCTCTTGCCACGCGGCGTTAAACTGGCACCGGACGACGTCTGGGACAAAGTCAGCTACATCCTCTCCGTGAAAATGGCCGAGCCTGCCTTCTCAGGGCAGACCAAAGAACGGCTATCCTCCCGTGAATGCGCCCCGTTTGTCTCCGGTGTCGTAAAAGACTCCTTCAGTCTGTGGTTGAATCAGCACACCGACATCGGAGAAGCCATCGCCGAACTGGCCATCGCCAACGCCCAAAGCCGCCTGCGCGCCGGTAAAAAAGTGATCCGTAAAAAGATCACCCAAGGCCCGGCATTACCCGGAAAGCTCGCCGATTGCTCCAGCTCCGACCCCGGCCGAGGCGAATTATTTCTGGTAGAAGGGGACTCCGCCGGGGGCTCCGCCAAACAGGCTCGAGACAAAGAATTCCAAGCCATCATGCCTCTGCGCGGCAAAATCCTAAACACCTGGGAAGTCGACGCCAGCGAAGTGCTGGGTTCACAGGAAGTGCACGACATCGCCGTCGCCATCGGCGTAGACCCCGGCTCCGACAAACTGGACGGCCTGCGATACGGCAAAATCTGCGTACTCGCCGACGCCGACTCAGACGGTTTGCATATCGCCACCCTGCTGTGCGCGCTATTTCTGCGCCACTTCAAACCGCTAGTGGACGCAGGCAACATCTACATTGCCATGCCGCCGCTGTATCGCATCGACATCGGCAAAGAGGTCTATTACGCGTTAGACGAAGCCGAAAAACAGGGCGTGCTGGATCGCATCGCCGCAGAAAAAACCCGTGGCAAAATTAACGTGCAACGTTTCAAAGGGCTGGGTGAAATGAATCCCAAGCAATTGCGTGAGACCACACTCGCACCCGATACGCGGCGCTTGGTGCAGTTGACCATAGAACCGGGTGACACCACCCATCAATTGATGGATATGCTACTAGCGAAGAAACGCGCACCGGATCGCAAGGCGTGGTTGGAAAGCAAAGGGGATTTGGTGGAGGTGTAGTGTGTTTGTCGGGTAAACCCTACATATTATAGGTATAAGTTGTGAAAGATTTGATCAGTCATATACCCAGTGATGCCAGTATTGAAGATATTCAATATTACCTTTATGTGCTGGAGAAGATTCGCCGTGGGCAGGCGGATATCCGTGATGGGAAGTGTTTTAGTGATAAGGAAGCCAAGGAGCGGCTAAGTAAATGGTTATATTCGTAGGGTGGGCACTGCCCACCAAAATATTCTGCTGAAAAACGGTTATGTCAAACTACCGTCGATCAAAAGCTATGGGAGCAACGTATTTTTTCACCGTAGTAACCCATCGGCGACAGGCAATATTGGATAAACCAGAAAGTCGGTCGATATTTCGACAAGTAATTGATGATGTAAGGCAGCAACATCCATTTTCTATTGATGCTTGGGTTTTATTGCCAGACCATTTGCATTGTATGTGGACGTTACCAGACGGGGATGCAGATTATTCCAAACGATGGGGAATGATAAAAGCTGGCTATACCAAGCAAGCAAAGCATCTTTTTCAATGTGATGTGAAATTGAGTAACTCAAAGCAACGGCACAGAGAAAACACCATTTGGCAACGACGTTTTTGGGAACATTAAATTAGAAATGAAGTAGATTTTCAGAGACATGCGGATTACATCCATTACAACCCGGTTAAACATGGTTTGGTAACAACGGTAAAAGCGTGGCCACACTCCACGTTTCACCGATATGTCAGAGAAGGCATTTACAGTGAAGATTGGGGCGGTGAATATAATTCACCAAACGACATATTTGGAGAATGAGTTTTGTAGGGTGGGCAGTGCCCACCCTACGGGATATGGGTTTTTGACCTTAACCCCTTCGATGCAGCCAAGCATCGCAGCCTTCATTGGGAGAAGCAAAAATTTGTTTGAGGGAGCGCAGCGAGTGAGTTTTTTTTGCGCCAATCATCGATATGTCAGACAAGGCATTTACAGTGAAGATTGGGGCGGTGAATATAATTCACCAAACGACATATTTGGAGAATGAGTTTTTGTAGGGTGGGCACTGCCCACCAATCAAGTGTTGTTGGGGTTTGCGCAATGGTGGGCAGTGCCCACCCTACGGGGTATGGGTTTTTGACCTTAACCCCTTCGATGCAGCCAAGCATCGCAGCCTTCATTGGGAGAAGCAAAAATTTGTTTGAGGGAGCGCAGCGAGTGAGTTTTTTTGCGCCAATGAAGGCGAGAAGCGCAGGGAAGTCGCGTAGCGACCCAATCGTAGGATGGCCTTTTCTTTGGTTCCGTTTCTTTTGGCCACACAAAAGAAATGAACACGCAGCTTCCGCCAGGAAAAAAGTAAAACAACTGGACGGTTAGCTGCGGAACAACGTACACGTTTAATTTTGTTGGGGTTCACTTTGTTAACCCCAACCTACGGGCTGGAGATGACAGCATAGTGAAAATTGCTGGAGATAAAACCGATAAAGATTGGTTGAGTCTTGAATTAAAAATAAAGGTTGACTTCGGAAATGTTGATCTGTGGAATCAAGCACTTGATTTTTTCGAAGATCGTTTGAATGAAAGATATATCAAACCAGCAGAAGAAATTCAAGATAACTTATCCGCTTTAGGAGAGGGGTTTGCTATAACCACATTGTTATGTTCTCTAATTGAGGCGCTCGAGACTTTTTATGAGGGTAAGTGTTTTAAATGTGGTCCTCCTCGAAGTAAATATGATTATGGGAATGGAACGAGTAGATTAATATACGTTAATTTTTTGACTAAAAGGGAGCCTTTCAAAGCAATGTTTAGTCCTGATTTAGCAAAAGATTTTTATAACAATGTGCGTTGCGCCCTTTTGCACGAGGCAATGACAAGAAATGGTTGGGTGATTCGAACTAACTCGGAAGGTTTGGTTGAAGAAAAAGATGGAGAGAAGCGTCTTAATCGAAGAGTTTTTCTTCAGGAAATTAAAAATTACTTAAAAAAATATCGTGGAGTGGTACAGGGTTCAAAAGATAGAAAGGATGCGTTTATCCGCAAGATGAAATGTATATGTGATAATTCATAACAATATTGCCATCTTTTTTATACGTTATTTAAATTAATCGGTGGGACCTTCCCACGCTACGAAAAGCTAAAAAATGACCGAAACAACAGAACTAAACTACGAAGGCGTTGAACAACAGCCTCTCAAAACCTTCACTGAAAACGCTTATTTAAACTATTCCATGTACGTGATCTTGGACCGTGCTTTGCCGCATATTGGCGACGGTCTTAAACCTGTGCAGCGGCGTATTATTTACGCGATGTCCGAGCTGGGTCTGAAGGCGGGCGCTAAGTATAAAAAATCGGCGCGTACGGTGGGTGATGTACTGGGTAAGTTTCATCCGCACGGTGACTCGGCGTGTTATGAGGCGATGGTGTTGATGGCGCAGCCGTTTTCTTATCGTTATCCGTTGGTGGACGGGCAGGGTAACTGGGGTGCGCCGGACGATCCTAAATCTTTTGCGGCGATGCGTTATACGGAATCGCGGTTGGCGAAGTATTCGGAGTTGTTGCTGTCGGAAGTGGGGCTGGGTACGGTGGATTGGATGCCGAACTTTGATGCCACGTTGGAAGAACCGTCGGTGTTGCCGGCGCGGGTGCCGAATCTGTTGTTGAACGGTACTACGGGTATCGCAGTGGGTATGGCGACGGATATTCCGCCGCATAATTTACGGGAAGTAGTGGGTGCCTGTGTGCATTTACTGGATCACCCGAAGGCCACTCTTTCGGAAATTTGTGAGTTTGTGCAGGGGCCAGATTATCCCACGGACGCTGAGATTATCACACCGCGTAATGATTTGATCGCCATGTACGAGAAGGGCGGCGGTTCGGTGCGTATGCGTGCGGTGTGGGAGAATGAAGACGGCGCGGTGGTGGTAACGGCGCTGCCGCATCAGGTGTCGGGCAATAAGGTGTTGGAGCAGATTGCGGCACAGATGAATGCGAAAAAACTGCCCATGGTGGAGGATTTACGGGATGAGTCCGATCATGAAAACCCCACACGTTTGGTGATTGTGCCGCGCTCCAATCGTATTGATCTCAATGAATTAATGGCGCATCTTTTCGCGACGACAGACCTCGAAAGAACCTATCGTGTGAACATGAACGTCATCGGCCTTGACGGCAAGCCTAAGGTTAAGGATCTGCGTACGCTACTCAAGGAGTGGTTGGTGTTCCGTACGGATACGGTACGTCGCCGCCTGGAATATCGACTGGCAAAAGTGATCCGTCGTTTACATCTCTTAGACGGTTTGCTCATCGCATTTTTGAATCTCGACGAAGTGATTCATATCGTTCGCACTGAGGACGAACCCAAAGCGGTGCTGATGAAGCGTTTTATGCTGTCGGACGAGCAGGCAGATTACATCCTTGATACCAAGTTGCGTCAGTTAGCGCGCTTGGAAGAAATGAAGATCCGCGCCGAGCAGGAAGAGCTGGTCACGGAGCGTGATAAGTTGGAAAAAATCCTGGGTTCGCAAGCCCGTTTGAAAACGCTGGTGCGTAAAGAATTGATCGCCGACGCCGAAGAATACGGTGACGATCGACGTTCGCCCATCGTTTCCCGTGACGCGGCTCAGGCTCTGGATGAAACCGCGTTAATCAGTGTGGAGCCCGTTACCATTGTGTTGTCTGAAAAGGGCTGGATTCGGGCCGCTAAAGGCCATGAAGTGGATGCCACCACCCTGAATTATAAATCCGGTGATGACTTTAAGGCCGCGGCTTTGGGACGCAGCAACGAACAGGCCGTGTTTCTCGACGCCAGCGGGCGCTCATATTCCATTGCGGTACATACGCTGCCATCGGCACGAGGGCAGGGTGAGCCTCTCACCGGGCGTGTAACACCACCAGACGCCGCCGGTTTTGTGGATGTGCTCGCGGGTAAGGGCAGTGACCGTTATTTGCTGGCCAGTGATGCGGGCTATGGTTTTGTCACACAGCTGGAAAATCTATACGCCAAAAATAAATCGGGTAAAGCAATGTTGCGCTTACCCAAAGGCGCGCGGGTAATGTCAGCGTGTTCGGTAACCGATGTCAGTACTGATAGCATTGCGGCGGTGACAACGGAAGGGCGAATGTTAGTGATTCCGTTGCTGGAATTGCCTGAAATGTCCAAGGGCAAGGGCAATAAAATTATTGGCATACCCCCTGCGAAGGTGGCAGCTCGGGAAGAGTTTGTGGTGGGCATTGCCGTGGTGCCCGCCGGTGGCAGCTTAACGATCTATTCCGGTAAACGTCACCTAACCCTTAAGGCTAAAGACCTGGAGCATTATGTGGGAGAGCGGGGACGTCGTGGTGCAAAATTACCCCGAGGCTTTCAACGCGTGGATGAACTTTCGGCTACGCCAAAATCACCAGCGGCAAAGGGAACGAACGAGATGGATTAAGTGTCAGTGAACGGACTGATCACACAAAAAATACCGGCAAGTGCTGATAATATGCAGTGAACGTAGTCGAACTTGATGTACGGGTTTATTGAATGGCGCATGATTTTTCCCACTGGTTAAACTGGATGCCTTGGTCAAACAACGGGGTGCAAACCATTGCGCCGCGGATTTTTCCGTTAAAACTGGACGTGCCCGTAGTGCATATGCGCAGCCGCCGTTTGTTCTCGAATAACCAGTCATTAAATACCCCTCCTGAAAGCTGGCGAGAGCTAACGCCACATCCCATTGAGCAACTGCGCGAAATTGGTGTTTATCTAAAGCGAATTAATGCCGAACGCGTACCTGATAACAAACGCAGAGAATGGATTGAACATGCGATGGACTATGCGTGCCCGGCGATGCGTAAGATCTATTCAGAGTATTATAAAACGCAAGCCTTACCTGAATCCCATGATCGGCGTGAAGGCTTGTTAGCGGCAATCAACGTGTGTGAACAATTGGCGACGGGCCATAAACGCTTGCTGAACCAGGATTTTGCGCTACCCGATGCCCGTTATGCACGGGTTCGTGAGCGGGCCTGTTTGTCGGCATTGCGAATATTGGAATTGGTGCGCACGGAACAGCATCTACGTGCGATGCGCTATCAAAAAATGCCCGCAAAAGGCTGGCGCGATTGTAATCGAGTTTATTTCGCGCTATCCCAATGTGAAGACATGGATGCCCAGTATCCGGCTCTGAATTGTCTTCAGGTGACACTGGATAGAAAAGCCAATGACCTCGAACGGCGCGCGCCAAGCAGGGTGTCGATGAATGTTATTTTTCTGTCGATCCATGTAAACGGCTTACTGGATAGCAATACCATTGCCTCCCAAAAACTACACGTCGTCGACGTTCAAATTGCACACGTCATTGATTCCCTGACCATTATTCCTGACCATGGAAAAGCACTGGCGCGCGGCAAAGTGTTGGTGTACCCCGGTCAGGATTGTCAGGCGTATTTCAAACGTCAGGATACTAAATATTTCAAGTTACAACGGGAGTGGTTGAAAGACCGGGGCGAATACGAAATTGGCGAAGTGCCGCCGCCTGAGACCTTGAAAGGGGTGATTATCGATATTGCGCCTCTCGATGCGTTGTTGATGACGGAGCATAAAAATTTACTCAAGCGATTTGAGTCTGTTGAAACCGCTGCTGATAATGCCTCAAAGGTAACGGAAAATAGCGCCACAAACAAAACCACGACTGATTCCGTTTCTGATTCCTCCGGAAATTCAACCCTAAGTACAGAATCAACCCTAAGTACAGAATCAACAACAGATAACGTTACCCAGGACACTTCCCGAAAAAAAGGACTGTGTACCGTAGCCGACCAGGATGATTTAGCGAACCTGCTTACCATTGATGCCATGTGTGATGGTTTGCACTTAAAGCAAAGAAAAGACCGCCGGGAACATGTTATCGGTCAAAAAATTCTTTACGTGTACAACGGATTTATGTCGGTGTACAAATTGCTGGTTGATATGGCGGCTGAAGAAGAAGATGAAACACCCGCCGAAAATGTGGAAGACCATGATTTACGGGATGCTCTGGCCGGGCGCTCGGCCCTCATTGCCTCCGACCTAGATGCAAATGATTCGGGACAATGGTTTGTAATGGACAGGAGCGCAGGCGGGGTACACATGAAAACACGTGAATCTCAATTTACCACGGCCTTATTTATTGGCCAGCTGGTGGCATTTGCATATTCACGAGAAGGGTTAAAAAAACCGACGCTAGGGTATGTGGTGAGACTGAATCGTAACCTCAGCAAAGATATTGAAGTAACCATTCGTATTCTCTCCCATGCCGCTGAAGCAACGGCGGTACAAAGCGAGTTTTTGAATAAAAGTGATATGGCTTTACCCGCAATTTTGTTACACAGTCGCGTAGAGAAACGGTCGTCTGCCAACGACAATTCAACAAAAGTTTCGCAGCTAGTCTTACACCACAGTCACCGACTGACGCCAGGTACACCGGTTCAAATAGAGTCTGGTGAAGACCATCAAACGAAATCTATTGCCAATCTAGTGCAATTACAACGGGAGTTTGTGATTAGTAGCCTAGAGAGTCGCGAGACACAACCCGCACACACGACGTAGACCTTACAGTTGCATAAATCGAGTGCAAAAAATGATAAATAGGCTACCAATAAAGCGTAAATGATCATTATTTGTCTGTTTCTGGAGTTCACTGCGAGTGATATCCAGAAATACGTTAACTTTCGGATCGAAAGTGTGCCAATCTGAAGGGAAGTGATGCAATTGCTTATAATTTGAGGCACGCGTAAATACATCCCTGTAAGCTCGACAGCGACATCCATGTCGCTGACGGCCTCAAATCATAAGCAACTGCACCACTTCTGAGGCATGTTCAAAGTACGCTATTTTATGCAACGT
>NVUB02000017.1 GCA_002401775.2 Ectothiorhodospiraceae bacterium | reverse complement strand
CTCTTCTTTCTGAGACGATCCCTACTTGCTTCAGGACACTGAGGTGTTTTGAAACCATAGGCTGATTCCAGCCCATTAGCGCTACCGTCTGATTAACAGTGAGTTCCTTACCAACGAGCGATTCAATGAGCGCTCGTCGCTTTGGCTCCGCTATCGCAGTAAATATGTCGAAAGTTGTGCTTGTCCTAGCCATCACAACATCATATTCCTATTAAGGAATATGTCAACAAGAACTATAATAAGAACAATAATATGAACAAAGGAGTTGTTTAACCTGTCACTAATGTGGAAAATTTGGTCACGGCAGGAATACCGTATAACCGACGTACTTCTTACGGGTCTCTGCATAAAGGCATCAAGCCTAATCTATAACGTGAATAATTGATCATTCACGATTAGCTCATCAATAAAAAAACTACGGGGAGCCATTGGCTCCCCGTAGTTTTTTCTTTTTTCATTTCGTCTGAATTTTCATTCGGGACATCCGCTTCATACCATTCATGCAACTCATCTTCTAATTTCAGTCGAGAACGAGTGCGTTGTGCGGTTTTTGATTTTACGTGGGCCCCACCCTTTCGCATGAGTGGTGATCGAGCAACCCAGTCTCTTTGTCTTGGCATTATTGTCTCCTTATAGTTCCAGTTGATACCAATTGATTTTCTTCATCTTTCGTTGGGTACGTTTGAAGTATTTGTCCTGTTGTAAAAAGACAGGTGCCTCATCAGTAAGCTCAAAACAAAACTTCCGCGGTAAGTCAGAATAAATCGACCGTGGTGGTTTTCCCGTTATTTGTTTTAATCGACTCCCTGTTTCGTAAGTATGATAAAAGATTTTCCGAATGCCCAGTTCAGTATAAATAAAGGAAATCGTTGCCATTAACATTGCCTCTGACCATATTACTAACATTGGAGCCAGGACATTTTCAACATAAGCAATGAATTGCTTGGGTTCACAATCACAAATATTCAAAAAATAATGTGGTTTTCCTGATTTAATGGCAGTTAGACAGGTTTTTACTCGGCGTACCCAATCGCTCTGTATTTCCTCTATTAACACTTCACCTTTTTCAAAATCAATATCCAGACGTGACCAGGCCAGTGTGTCCCTAAAAAAATGGCGTTTATTCTTAGCCATCACCGGGTGACCATTGTAATTAAATACAAATTCGTCAATAGGCTTGACCATTTTTTGGTATGCCCGGTTGTGTTTCTCTGAAAAGTTAAGCTGCAAAACCAGATTACTGCCAGGCCGTGTGACTTGATCAATGTATCGATTAGCACTACCCCAGCGATCCAGCGTTAATACAAAAGACTCACTTGTATTTTTCCACGAATAATCAAACGTATCAGGAGATATAGTCCCCTTTCCAGAGAGAGACAGTAATGTTTTAATCTCAGGATGATTCAATAATCGCTGGTAAGCCGATTGTTTTATCTCCCGTACATGCTTATAACGCTGTGCAGCATAAGACAAAAGCAGGTATGCATATTGCCCTTTAAAATATCGAAAAACCGTCCTTTCATGCGGTAAGCAGGCAATTATTTCATCGATAAGTTCGTTCTTCATTACAATATTCCTTTTTATACGGGTTGAGCCGGTATTTATACAATTTCTGCACGTTTCCTGTGCTGTTATCAATATTTTTCACCAACATAATATTCTCCTTTTAAACATTAATAATTAACCCTTCACGCAAACAATTTGCTTAAGGGTGTGTACAACTTCAACGAGGTCATGTTGATTTTCCATGACGGTGTCAATGTCTTTATAAGCACCCGGTATTTCATCAATAATGCCTTTGTCTTTACGACATTCAACACCCTGGGTTTGTTGGTTCACGTCATCCACCGAAAACTGACGCTTTGCAGCTGATCGACTCATTTTTCTGCCTGCGCCATGAGAACACGAGTTGAATGACTGTGGATTACCTTTTCCTCTTACAATAAAGGATTTAGCTCCCATACTTCCCGGGATAATTCCCAATTCACCCTCTCCTGCCCTAATCGCTCCTTTTCGGGTGACAAAGACATGTTCGCCAAAATGATATTCCTGAGAGATGTAATTATGATGGCAATTTATCGCCTCTTTGGTAATGCCAAATTTTCGGAATTTTTTACGTAAGGCCTCTAAAATGAACTGCATCATCTCGCGACGATTGGCCATGGCATAATCCTGGCCCCACTCAACGGCTTCCACATAATCATCAAAGTGTTTTGCACCTTGTGTAAAATACGCTAAATCTTTGTCGGGTAAGTTAACGATGTGTTGTCCCATATCTTTTTTCGCTAATGCGATAAAATACTGACCGATCACATTGCCAATACCCCGGCTACCCGAGTGCAACATAACCCACACATCCTGATTTTCATCCAGACAAATTTCGATAAAGTGATTACCGCCACCCAAGGTTCCAAGTTGCCGAATCCATGTCTGATAGGGCTTTTTCTGCATTGAGTAGATCTTTTTATGTTTACGTAAAATACTGTCTAATCCACCTGATAATGACCGGATGGTCGACTCCCTGGCCCGGTCATGTTTGTGCATGTTATAACCCACGGGTATCGCTTCTTCGATAGCTAACCTGACTGCACGCATATTGTCTGGCAGGTCATCCGCTTTAATCGTTAAACGAATCGCGTTCATTCCACAGCCAATATCGACACCCACTGCGGCAGGGATAATGGCACCTTTTGTGGGAATGACCGATCCCACGGTGGCCCCTTTACCCGCATGTACATCTGGCATTGCTGCCAAATGACTATGAATAAAAGGCAATTGAGCCATGTTGTATAGCTGTTGCATCGCCATTTCATCCACCTCATGGGTGTATATCTTTACCGGAACCCGGCCCTTGCTGATAATTTTTTGAATAGGCATTTTGATTCACCTCGATTCCAATAAACCGACATATCGAAACTTTACTGCCGGTACTCGTTTATGATTGATTCTTTGTGCAATGCTTGAGCGAAGGTAGCCTTGAATTTTAGTCAATTCCATCAATACCTGCCTTTCATTGATCGCTAAATCAGTAGAATGATGTCCAACGACAATACGGATAAATTGACCATTTCCTTCTGTTTCCACATCAACTACCTGAATTGATTGAAGAACCGGATGGCTCATTTCCCCCGTTATCACCATCGTCACAATTTTTGTGACTTCACTAGACACTTCACTAGACACTTCACTAGACAATCGTAAAGTCGTCAGGTTTTCATTCTGATAGTATTGAGAATCAATCAAGTATCGGGGATCGATTCCATCTTCTGGACCAAATTCCGCGCACAATAGTGTCGCTTCAGTGATCCATTTTTTGCTGACTTGCAGGTAATACTCCTAAAACACGGACATAAAAGCACGCACAATGGACGTAGTGATCCAGCACACCCGAATATTCCGATGTTAAAAAACGTTTGAGTTTGTTAGGAGCCCGGCCATTACAGACCGGTAAAATTTACCGGGAGGTAAAGGACACGAGGCTCATGTGTGTAGAAATACGAAACATTAAGACCTCCTGTTTGATTTAGATTGATATGATTGTGGCGGGACTCTACGCCCATTGAAATTTACTGTCAACACAATAAATTCTGAAATTTAAACCTGTCGATATTATTCGTGGTGAAAATTGAACTGCTGATAATTAGTGGGTCATTCGAGGTATCTGTAGTAGGTATAGATAACTTAATCGTCTTTGACTCGCCACAGTCCAAACACAAAAAATGGCGCGTGTTCAGGAACTCGCTGGTCTGAAAATGCTTTAAATCGTAGAGCAGCATCAGAGTGATCAAACAAATGATGTCTATTTAAGGCATCGCTCCATTCTGTTCTCAATTCAGACGGGTTTTCACCATCGGAAAAACCCATATTACTGAGAGCACTGGTGAAGCCTGTATCGGCAACGTCGTAGCCAATAAATTCCCAATTTTCATCCAGTCGGTTTGGAGTTGCCAGCCCTTCAAATAATTCAGTCTTCTGCAAGGCCTGACTTTTATTATCCAACAATGCGTTCCAAAAAGATAATTCCGTGTCTGTCAGTAAGGCATTATTCAACGTAATGGATAACAGAAAATACGCATTGGCGTTCAGTTTTGATGATTTAATAAATAGCCGTAGTGCATCCAGACTTTCCCAGTATGGTGATAATGGGCCAGTGTAACCTATAGAATTAGCATCATAGTGTGGCTCGTCAATGATTTCCGTTACATTGCGATCGACCGAGATTGGTGTCTCTACATCCAGGCGGAAGAGGAAATGTTGCTTTCTATCTTCAGACCAACGGTGCGAGTATTCTGTAGAAACTTCGGAGCTTGGTTTATGATTCAGAACTTCAATCTGAACTCGAATATCGAAACACAGGACGTAGTTATCTTTTGTCATCATCGAAGCCATGACCGAACTTGAGAAGGCTCATATTCCATGCCCGTGGCCACTCCCCTGAAAGCCACGAATGAACCTATTCCAAAACAGATAAAACTCACCACACCAAAACTGCCCATGACGACGAATAATATATTTATTGAAATAAAAATTGACATTGACATTGACATTGACAGTGACAGTGATAGTGATAGTGATAGTGAGAAATTTTTGGTCATATAAATTTATACGTCGTCCAATATATCCCAATACAATGCCAACTCTTCATAGGGAACTTCAGTTATAAAATTTCTTTTTTTATATTCGTATGATAAATAGTGTAACGCACTAACAATTGCCTTTCTCTCCGGCTGAGAGAATTCGTCCAGCTTATTTTTTTGGTACTGCAGCAAACCATCAGATCTCATTTTTACTAGTGCTGGCTGCTCCCATGTTTCAACCGGGGTCAATGTAAAACAGACCGTTTGCGTGACCTCAAAGGCTTGATCAAAATCGAGCAATGATGCCTTTAAGAAACCCGGCAGATAATAGGCAAATCCTTTCGGTGTCAAAAATGCGAAAAAGTCCGGGTACGCCCAACCCTCAGACCAGGAAAAATCCTTCCAGTCCATGCCTTTAAAAAATTCAGCGGCATCATTACCTTCGTAACTTGGGTCACCTTCCGCTGTGTCTGCAATAAAATCATCGCCCGGGTAGGGCCGGTTTGCGAAAGCAACTTCCAGATCAGAGCATATTTTTTCAGCTGTTTTCATAATTTTAATATTTTACGGGCATGGATCGGCACATCCAATGGGTTCTGGAAGAGCAATCATTTTTTCACATTTCCCCACATGTTCAATAGCTGAGGCTGCTGCCATCTGATGCCCTAAGTCACCACCTGCATAACAACGATTATTTATAATATTTCTTTCGGTATAACATGCCAGCCACTTCCCTTTCATTGCTTGCAAGTCTGAACAACCCGTAGATATTTTTTCACATGAAGACACCTTTCCACAGGTCACCTTCATTGTAGCTTGCAATGCTTCACATTCTGCGACTGAACAACCTACATTCGCAGGCGATGCACAACCTCTTGAAAAGGCTGTGTTGCTTACGGTTAGAAATACCAGTGCAAAAAAACAACAAACTAAATATTGAGAGTAATTTACAAACATAATTCCTCCAACTACTTATTACTAATTAACCCGGTTTTACGCCATAACGGATGATGCAGTGACCATAAGCAAAAATGCTGCCCAAACGCCAGCGGCGGCAACACCGACTCCAGCAATGATGGCGGCAATTGCCATCGCCAGTAAATATATTAAAATTGCCGCAAAAATTACAAATACAATTGCTACAACAATAGGTACAACTTTCCCAACCAATTCTTCCAAACAATCAGGTAACCCACCTCCATTTAACCCCCCAGAAATGAGATAGGCACCTTCCCCAGTAGTTTCATTTTGTAAAATATATCCAGCCCCACTCCATGGGCCAATATTGATGTTATTTTGAGGAGCTAATACTGTTTGTCCTTGTGAAAGCGCAGAACTAATCGCACTTTCGTCACTTGCATCAAGATTTAACAAGGGAAAAACCGTCGCCTGATTCGATGGGGTTATTCGATATACTGGAATACCCTGTGTTGTCGCAGCTGCAAGAAGTTTCATGGCATCGATGGATTTAACTTGTGGCGTTCCTGTGACTGTCGCCTCAAACTGATCAAAGGTAGTGCCTTCCATAGTTGAGCCATTAAATCCCGCTTGTTTAACAAGCAGTATTTTTTCAGTAGGCGTTGTTGCTGCGGCACCAATAAATGAGCGTTTAACATCCATCACTTTACTTGCATAGACGCCGGTGTTTGGCTGCCCAAAAACATATGTCACCGTTAAGGGTGAACTAAATAAACCCACCGAAGGTAACCTGACGATATACCCTCCCATTCCATTAGCAGACTGTTCATTAAGAAAGTCAGTTTCAGTCCAGTAATGTAAATTCACCTGGTGCAAGTATTCGAGAGATGTGTTTACTGGCGATGCATCAATTCTATTTTGTAATACATCAGGCGAGAATCCATTCCCCGTAACCCCAATTACAATAATATCGCCCGCCACTACATCGTATGGCAACGTGACTGCACCATCGGGACCACTAATAGTAACATCTAAAAAATAGTCGTCCCCCATTCCAATGATATTACCGGAATTTACAATTACATCATCAATCATTAAGCGGGGAACAACATTAACTGATGATATTGGGAGCGATGTTGAAGAGGCATCTATGGCAGCTTGCAAAACAGCACTATCGCCGGCAGTTGCCGGATCAAAATTCAACCCAAGTCGTTTGCTGCCGAGGGACGACAGGTTAACAGTAGCAGAAAAATCAGGAGATCCCAGAGTACGATTAAACGATGATGAATAACCTTTAATCAATACTTTATGTCGGATACTTACAGGCAAGTCAGCTACCGGGGTTGCGTTTGATTTTATTGTAAAAGGTACAGTTCCTGGTATGGCAGTATTGATACTCTGTATGATTTTTTCATCCCCAAACATCGCTGCTGGAGTGGGGTTAATGCCATTAAGCTCCGCATAATCAATAATCTGGTTAACCCAGTCTTCTATGGCGGGTGCTGATACATCCGCATCGACACTGCTTAGTTTTCCTAATGACTCATCAACAGTCAATGAATCCTGTATAGCCGTTAAAACAGGGGTAATAGGTACATCTGCAATTATATTTGACCCTACTGTAGAAATATATTGTTTGAATGATGCATCCATTTTCACCCACGTATCACCCGTTACGTGTATTGCACTTCGACTGGGAATCATATCAACATAAGTTTCTACCCAGGTGTGTTCAATATCGAAAGAAATTATGTTCCCAAAGCCATCAACTATTGCCACATTTGGTATACCACCAGAACCAAGTACCTGTTGTGCAAAATTAGCGTCAGGGACATTCCCTAACCAGCTTATAACGCCGGAAACTGGAATATTGACTGTTCCTGTAACAAACCTAGCAGGTATGCCAGCAGCTCTGAGTAAAGCAATTAATAAACTGGATGTATCTGTCGCATTCCCTTTTTTCATTTCAAGTGTCAGCTGTGAACCTTGAACAGAACCATAGGATGCATAGAAATCAATATTATTTTTTACCCAATCATATATTGCGACTGGCTGGTTACCTAAAGAGGCGGCAAGTGCAACAACTTCGGGCGTTATCTGCACATCTTCCGTACCCAAAAAATCAGCTGCATTAACAGGTGCCAAAGCAGCCGTTGCAGGCTCGATAATGAAATCAAGGATCGATTTAATGAAATCATCAGCAGGAACGATGGTCTCATCTAACCCAGCCCCCCAATTAGAACGGGGTTTTCTTTGTACAGGTTTAGAGACGGCAAAGGGTAAGTTTTTGACGTTAATGGGTTGCTGAGGTCTCTGATCGTGTGATGTATTTAAAAACTCAACTGCAGAATCGAGTGCATTATTTCTTTTTTCTAAATTTGGTGAAAGCTCAGCTTCCTTAATTTTTTTCTGTAAAATATCCCAGTTTTCCACATAACGTAAATGATGTGTTTTTTGTCTTTCAATAATAGCCTTATCAATACGGCTTTCCACCAATAGCTTTTCAGTGGCAACAAATCCTTTTAATATTTTTTGATGAGAATCAGATAATTTTTCGTTAATAGCCGATAATTTAGTTGAAAGATTGTTTTTAGATAATTTTTTGCTGCTTCTCAATTGCATTAATTCACCGACGACCTCCTGTTGAAGCCTTACTGCTTGTCTCTCGGAGTGTGTTGGGTGCTTTACAGAGGGGATTTGGCGGCTAAGTGCAGATCTTGCGGAATATTTAGAACCGCCACTGACACTCTGCGGAGAACGGGATACATTAATTTTATTGTACACAGCCATATTTTGCATAAACTGCGCTGGGTCATCTTGTGCCGTTACTGCTTTTGCCCAAACATCTGCACCTGTCGCGAGCCAGCAAAAAGGAATTAGTAATATACTTGCAACAACGACTACAAACCGTCGTTTAAATAAATATATATCAATTCCATCACCGCTGTAATTTGACTGTGTTTTCATATTTGATCTCATAATTTTGATATTTTTTTAATCTATTCAATCAGACTAATGCGTTTATACTAAATTTTTGGAATACTCTGAAAAAACCTAAAGCTTATAATTTAGGCAACCTGATAGAAAATAGCCATGAAACATTCCACCGTTTTTCTATTAATTCTTTACGAGTGGAAATTCTTCCAATTGAGGCAGGATATAGTCATAGGCATGCTTGATCGCATCTCGTTCTTGCTGGTTAAATATCGTCATATGCTCTTGCTTCCATTCCCAATCTTCTGAGTCCTTTCCAACAGAAGGCGTCAACGAAAACATCAAAGTCTCAGCCAGTCCAGGTGCGGAGTCCACATCTAAAGACCACAGCAAAAAAGCCGGCATATAATAGGCGAACCCCGCCGGGGTCAATAAATATATAAATGTTGCAGGGTCCAATGTCCCACTAGAAATTATTGTTTTTAAATCTAGGTCCTGCCAGTTCACACCCTTAAAATGTATCGCCAAACGATTACCCTCGTACCCTGGGTCACCGGTCGCTTCTTGCACAATTTCATTGTCCCCTGGATAAGTTCTTTCCTTAAAAGCATGTTCAATTTCTTGAGGCAAGGCTTTCATCATGCTTTTAGTAGGCTTACTCATCTAGGGCGAGAATCGCCACATCCTTTTTATTTTAATAACTATAATTTCGGACACTCGCTACCTTTGATTATGGCACCACTTCAAATTTAAACGTAAAGACATTATCTGTTAATGGGGCCAAAGGCGTTGAACTGGCATCTGATAATCCATAGGTTACCTGGAAGATATAAATACCGGGTACTACGGTACTCGATGCTGCAATTGTGTAACTTACTTGCACTCTGCCATCGCCATACAATTGGAAGACATCTGTGGTATAGGTCATCCCGGCGGGAAGGCCGGAAATTGCTTGTGTGTAAAACGCGACCTGAGTGATCACGGCAGGTGTAGTGAAGAATGATTTTATGCCGCTTGTGTTTGTTCCAACGGGTAATACAAAATCAACAAAATTATAGGTAATGTTAATGCTGCTACTGGCTGATGCGCCAACATTGTCGATAACAGTCGCTGTTATGGGGATGACACCTGCCCCAGTCAGCGGAAGAGTGGCGGTGTAATTATTTCCAGTAACCACTGCTGCTACACCATTTACGGTCACGGTTAAGGGTTCTGCCCCACTGGCAACGCCAGTAACTACCAGTGGCGATGATGTGATTGTTGCACCATTAATCGGGCTTGAGATTGCCACTGAAACATCAATATTATCCGGTAATACGAACTCTGTAAGAGCGACCTGCATATGAACGTAGTATCCTATTCCGCTCTCTATGGCGAAATTAACACCCGTCGTCAGGTTACCGCTATAGATGGCCGTTTCAAATTGTCCACTCGTGGGGTTAAAGCGTTGCATACTACTCACCACAGTCTCATCACCGATTAATGCCAGCAAACCAAAGGCATCTAGGCTTGTGGGTGGATTAGGTATGGTTAAGGCATTGATACCAGCTTGCAAATTAACCGTTCCCGCAGTCACCAGATCACCCACTACGCTGGTGGCACTTGCCCCTGACATAATCACGTTGATGGCCGCAAGTCCGCTCAGGCTGAAATCGGAGCCGGTATATCCTCCAAAGCCATCAGTTTTTACAGAATCGTATTGGCCAGTCACTGTATTAAACTGCTGCACTTCCGTTGCATTGACTCCGAGCAATGACAGTAATCCCTGTGCACTTAATCCGTTTGCGGGCGTTAGTGCGAGTCCGACTTGATTTAGTCCTTGAATAAGACTGATGTTTTGGCCAATTAACGATGAATCTCGCGTTGCCTGTACCGATATAATATCACCCAGAGTGCCGCTGAGATTGAATGCGGCAATTTGAACAGTGTTTATGCCCTCACTAAGATTGACGGTAATGACATACTGCCCGGTAGTGGGATCATACGTTGTAATTGCTGATGGATTGTTAACCGCAATACCTGCAGTGCCTACGGGTGCAAAGCCCGTTATGGTTGTCACGCCGAGATTGGTGATGAAATTTTGCCCTGTACCTGCTCCACCATTACTGGTTATATCGGGTGCAATCGGTGACCGAACACCTAAAAGTGCATCCAGTGCCCACGCGGTTACAAAGGCATCATTACCAAAACTACCGTTTATTTGTTGTGCAGATTCGACAAAGGTCACTGAATCAGGGGCAACGGCTAAGGAATTGGAACCTGAGTTTGCAAGCGTGAGTAATCCAACGGCACTGTCAAAAACCGTTGCGGGGCCAGAGTCTGAAAACCCACCGCCTGCTTGTTCGTTTGCAAGCACATAAGCAGTTTGTGCGGTGGTATCAATACGGTTACCCAAGGCTTTTACGGCCCAGTAAGAGTAATAGAGTCGGCTGTCATCATCCTTAGACTGAAACCCCCATCCCCCATCGGTATTTTGTGCCATTAATAAATACTGTAAAGCACCCGTGGCAGCATCGGTCGTTTCGGTCGGTGTGGCATAGTTTACGGAGAAGGATAATGTCGCCCCGGCAGGGGCTGAAAACTTAATAAAATTAGTCCCCGGTAGCAGTGAAGGTGAAGTGGTCGGGGTTAGAGTGATAAAGGTGTTGCCAGTGGATACGGTGAAAAATAAGCCAGCAGCACCGGGTTCTGCACCTTCTGCAATTCTGACTTCGACTGAGCCAGTAACACTTTCGATCAAAATGTTCATTGACAGGACATCGGTTGGTACTTCAACTGTGACTACATGAGCGCCGCCTGCGGGAATAATCACATTACTACCAGCGGCACCGACGGGTGCGCCCGCCGATTTCATGGCCGCCACGACAATGGCGGTGTCTAATACATTACTTGAAAATCCTGTCTCTGCACCATATCCACCGTCAGCATTCTGGCTGGCTTGAATTACCGATAAATCCACGGCGGAGTTAGTGACGAATAAACGACGTGCCAAATCTTCATTGGTGGATAATATATTCGATGAAACAAATGTTTGCGTTAACGAAAATTCGGCACTGCCAGGAAATGATTGTGACAAACTCTGAGCGACACGTGCCGTTGTGTGGTAATTAGTGGTCGTGGGTGTGGAAACTGAAAATGATCCGTCGCTTTGCTGTTGCCCGCTTAAATAGGAAAATGCGGCGCTAATGTCAGGCGCAACCGGCTGGCCGGCTGTGGCAACTGTGCTCAATAAGAATGCTGATAATACAGCAATCCCGTAAGATGTCAGTTTATATAGTGTATTCACGTTATTGTCTTTTTAGTAAAATTTATACGGCTATTTTTGCCATTTTCACATTGATTAGACCGCATGAGTTATGGCGTGACCGGTAATCTTGTTGTTGGAGCCCTGGCATCAGTGGAAATTTTATGTCGGCTGTCATTGGAGTCTGCCTCTCCTGTACCGTCATCGTTTGAATTCGCATATTTCCATTGTTATTTGTTAAAAAGTATGTCCGTTAACCAACACCCCACTAATATTTTTATTCATAAATGTAGAATAAATATTATAGTGTAGTGCTAACATTAAGAGTTACGACAGGAGGTTGAGTATCAATATTAATTTTATGTAATGCATCTTTGTTGGCACCGTTATCAGTATCTTGAAATACTCCAGTGCTATCGCGTATTGCAATTGATCCTGGCGCTCCATCTAAACTATTCAAAGCCAAATCTTTTCCCTCAATGGTGAGTACTTTTTCACCGTCGTGTGTATTATCACTTGCAGTCAGAGTTAAAATACCTTCCCAAGTTTTCTTTTTATTGGCGACTTCAGTAGTTGACAACATAACAGCCATAGTAAATGAATCAATATTTAGAGTAGGTAATGCGGATTCAGTTACTGGCTCAGTAAATTCTATTGTAATCGGATGTTCCCCAACCCCTAAAAATTCCTTCTTCGTCGTGATAAATATTAGATCGTTGTCAGCGCCGTTTTTTGTCCACTCCGCTAAATATTTAACCGGTGAACCAATCTCGACCTTTTTTACATGTGGATGCCAGTTGTCGAGAATAATTTCATTTTCAAATACTATATTGGTGTTCGCCGCTTCATCTTTGGCAACGACATCAATTTTATAAACGCCATCGTTAAATTTCGAATTTAATGTATGTTTAGCCGCATTAGCTGAGACTCCCGTGACATCTTTCGCATTCCATTTAAAGGATGGGTTGTCATTAATATCAGTATTCCAATATCGATCACTATCACTGAGCTCCAAATCATTGTCATCGTCTTTATTAGTAAGAATATAATAAAATTTGTTTGTCGCGCCTGTTAATAGATCCTGATTACTTTTAACAGTATCATCATGCTCATATATAACTTGTGCCAGGCCTGCACTACGGAATTTTCCAAATGACCCTGGTGAGTTAATGAAAGTGCCCGTGAATTCTTCTAAAACTTGTTTAACAATATTGGCAGGGCCATCCACTTTAAATTCAATACTCTGAATACTTAAAGGTATCGAAAAACTCGTGGAAAATTGCTCTTCACCTCTCACAACTATATCAATATTGCCATACAGTACTTTTTTTGAGTCTACGACGGTGGTATGGTACTTCGCATTTGGTACCCCCTCATCATCTCCGTCCCGGTAATGAATTTCGGTCACCGTTGGTTTCTTGGTATCAGTAGCCGGAGAAGCAAACTCTAAAGGATCGCCGTTCAGTGCGGGCGGTCTTGTGCCAGCAGCACTCCACCCACCATCACTATCATTAACATATTCCCAATGCAAATGAGAAAAAATTGAACCGGCATCTAATTTATCAACAACACCTATTTCATCGCCGACGCTAACGGAGTCGCCAACCACCCAGGTAATACCCGTGGCTGGGTTTATGGAAAATCGGAGATGACCAAAGGCCCACCCGATATTTGGTGATGTCGTCAGTGAAATAGTAATGAATTGAGAGTATTTATCAGCTGATGCGGTTGCCGTCATTTCTTCAATTTTACCCGCATTCACCGCCAAAACGTTTTCGCCATCTGCTGCTGAAATATCAATGCCTTCGTGAAAATGAAAACCAGATCCACCAGTATTTTCAGCAAATTGACCATATGCAGTAAATATCTTATGGGCATCACCAGTTGGCGCCAAAGGCCACGGCTCTGCCATTACAGAAGACATACAAAAGGCAAATAACACTAAGCCATATAATGTTTGTTTCATGGTGCTGGACTCACAATTTCCAGCTTAATATCTCCGCTTCGTTTTTTTATTTTCAGATTTCCATTTTCCATTAATATATTCATGCTTTGTCTATCTGATTCACTGGGCACATATTCAAATAGCTTATTACCTAGTTTATCTAACGAACTTGCTTTTCTTACGAAACCTGTTTTTACACGCTCGTTAACGACAAAACCAAATATCTCAGCATTATTAGATATTTCAACCTGCATCGGGCCACCATTAATGGTCATTGAATGAGAAACTAAAATAGTACGGCTATCCGTTATTTCAAGTATCACGATATTCCATCTCAATGGTGCCGAAGATACGAATCTCTGAACAGCTATGTATTTACTATTTTTTGATATGCTGGTTATACTGACACGTGAATCTGTTGAATCGGTTGCTGAATATAAAATATCTCCTTCTAATCCATACAACGTAATAGTACGAGAATCAGCATTACGATCCCATGACTCCGTACCAAATAAATCACCTTTTTGTGAAGAAATAATTTTATGACTACTATCATTTCTCCGCCAAAAAATGGACCCCGTCGTGTCAATTGCGAGTAGACCAACAGCCGTAAGTGCGACCACACCACCATCAGCAGTTGCTTTCATGGCAGTAATACCACCTGTTATTTCTTTAGATACCGTGGCAAGTGATTCCCCACTTGGACTGTAACTATATAAACCCCTGTAACGGATTTTTCCATCTAGATGCAAATAACCTTCACCGCTTTCTTTTCCAGCAATCCAAATTTGATCTTTCGAAGCGGGGATTACAATAAATTGCGACTTTGGTGTAAATTGGCCTATTACTAATCCTGCATTATTGTAAACAGTCAATGCCAACGAGTGATCAGTAGTGGAAATAGAAAGAAGCGCTTTTATCTTTTTATTTTCAGTTTCTACCCAGTGTTCATATTTTTGAAGCACCCTATTAAGCGCAAACAGACTAGCAATTTTAGGGTCTGCTTTCAGAACCTTGACTCGACTACTATCCAAAGTCAATCCAGGAATATCAGTTTTTGATAGAGTAGTAGCATTGACCTGACCAATTACTACAAACAACAAAACGAATAATTTAAGAGGTATTACACTCCCTGACCGGTGTGTTGATGACGTCACTAAATTTAAATATTTTCTTAACATATCAGTCTCGATTAACACTATTTATGGGTTCACATCAACAACAACCGTAAAGTCATCCGTAAACAGTAATGTGCCGCTATTAAAATAGTTATACCGCACGGATATTGTATAAGAGCCTGGTATTGCTCCCGCCGTTGCATCTACGGTGTAGGCTTCTTGCACGGTATCCGGCGACATTAGTGTTACGCCGGTATCGGTGTAGGTTAAAAATGCGGGCGCTGATAGTACGCTCCAGTTGTAGGTGTTGATCTGTGAAAACAATGTCGTTGTGGTGACTACGTCATGGGTGTTGGCAACAGAGCCTCCAACATTCACCGTTACGTCCGTGATGACTGTTGTTGTATTCAGGATGATGGTGATCATCTGATTACTGGTCCCGAATGAATTTGTTGCCGATATCGTTACCGTATTCGCCCCTTCTACCAGGGCCACACTCGCACTGTAACTATTCCCAGAAACGGTGGCAGACACGCCATTAACCGTAACTGTCGCGCTCGAGTCAGACACTGTTCCGGCAAGGGTGATAGGCGTGGCGATTACGGTCGCGCCATCGGAATGTGAGCTTACCGTGGTCACAGGCGGCCCGGAGGCAGGCGTTACCGTGGCGATGAAGTCAATATTTTCCTCTCGTAAGACGATGGTGTTATCGGTCGTGTCCTTAAACTTATAGGTGACAGTGAAAGGAACCACACCTGCTAACTGAGCGGCATCCACACTAATGGTATAGCTGATTTGCAGTGTTTGTGGCGATACCTTTACCTGGCCATTGTCTGCATAGGTAAATGCCGCGGGTATTGCGAAGGAAATATTACGTGTTCCTACCTGATTGTAGACTGCTGGCGTCGTTATAAAGTCAACCGATCCCGTCTGGGATGTTCCCGCTTCTAGGGTTAATGCCACTGGCTGATAGGTTACGGATGCTGCTACAACAGACACCGCAGTATTGGTACCCGTTGCAGTAATCGTCAGTGTATTTGAACCGACACTAAGCGGCACATCGGCAACATAATTGTTACCCGTAATAACGGCAGCCACTCCGTTCACATCAATGCTTGCTAGGGGGTCAGAAATGCTACCGTCAACTTTATAGGTGCCCGAATGTGTTACTTGCCCGTTAATGGGGTGCGAGACGGTCAGCACGGGAGCTGTGGCCAGAACCAGTGTAATCGTACGGGTTGACGTCAGGTTGTTAGAGCCGCGAACGATAATACTAATAATATTTGCGCCTTCCACCAGGGCGATAGCCGCCACACTGAAAGTCGGGTCACCACTGCTGGCGCTAACCGTTGCTGAGATACCATTAACCGTAACTTGACTAGTGGCTTCACTGACAATGCCGGAGATCGTAATGACTGGGTTATTAACAATTTGCCCATCCGTGTGTGAGGTTAGGAAAATAAAGGGGGCTGGCAGTGAGAAACCGGCGCCACCACTTCCAGCAATCATATGCGCGATATACGACTCGGTATTGATGAGGGGGAAATCAATACCAACTGGAAGACCAGCACGATAAGTTGCCGTTTCAAACAAACCTGTCTCTGCATTAAACCGCTGCACGGCGGATACCACACCGTCTCCCCCTAATATGGTTAATGCGTCGTAGGCACTTCCGCCAGGGGGAATGCACGAGAACCCAATATGGTTAACGCCTGCAACAGTGGCTCTTGTGCCGCAAACCAGTGCCCCTGCTAGTGCTTGCGGGGCAGTTTGTTTCATGGTGACCAAATAACCTTCGCTGGTGGTAATGGGGAAGTTCAGTCCCGTCGGTGACCCGGCGATATAGGCTACTGTTTCGTAGACATTTAAACCGGCATTATAGCGTTGTATTTTATCAACAAAGGCGCTTCCACCCAGTAAAGACAATAACGAGTACGCCGTGGTTCCGGTCGGTACGGTGGTCGGGTAGTTAAACAGATTAAGCCCTTTGAGCAGTACAGCGTTGGGGACGAGTGGATCTGTTCCATCTGTTTGTTCGGCGATGTTCGAGAACCCGTCAAAATCAAAGTCTTCAAGGTCATCATTAACGCCATCGGTGTCCGAGTCCGTCGCAAAGGCATTTGTACCCAACACAGTGACTTCATAGGCATCGCTCAGGCCATCATTGTCATTGTCGGCATCACAGACATTACCCATTGCATCGCCATCAAAGTTTGCCTGATCCGGGTTATGCGTTGTTGGACAGTTGTCGCTACCGTTCAAGATACCATCACCGTCCAGGTCTTCCGGGGTGATGTCGCAGACATCGCCTATACCATCGCCATCACTGTCCAGCTGGTCAGCATTAGCAATGAACTGGCAGTTATCCAGTGGTTGCGGAATAAGTGCAGATTGAATCAATGTAGATAACGTGCCACCTGCTGCTGAAAAAGTGGTGTATGTCGAACCATCCTCAGACACCAGTACTAGCGTGGTAACCGGAGACGACGCCGTGATCGCGGGGAATACCGCTGTCATTGGCCCAGCATCGGTGTCTATGGTGATGAAGTCGCCCTCTCTCACTTCCACACACAGACAACTATTATTATCGATTCCAACGACAAATGTTCCCGTCATTGCCAGTTCTGTCGGCGTTAAAACTTCGGGTGTAAATACTCGCGTTGAGAGATTAAAGAATCCGATGGTCACTAACGTCGATGTGGATAAATCAAACTTTCCCACACTGACAAAGGCATTCGATTGAGCGGTAGCCGCAAAGGTAGTACCCACAAAAGAGGTCAACGAGGTAAATTGAAACGGGTTATTGGATGGCGTACCGGGATCGGAAAAATCATTTAATCCGTCGTTGTCATCATCGGGGTCACAAACATCTCCGAGGCCGTCGTTGTCGTTATCAGACTGCCCTGGGTTTGGATCAATGGCACAGTTGTCTGATGCATCACCGATTCCATCATTATCAATATCTTCCTGGCCAGGATTTGGATTTACTGGAGAGTTATCAAGGCCATCGGGAATACCGTCGTTGTCATCATCGTCATCGCATATGTCGCCGTTGTCATCACTGTCTGAATTCAGCTGGCCGGGGTTTGGTAGCGTAGGACAGTTATCAATAGCGTCCGCGACACCATCGCCATCTGTATCAAGTATGGGGGTATCTGTGGGGTCATTGGGATTGGTGGAAAACAGAATTTCCAGACCGTCATTAACGCCATCTCCATCAGAGTCCGCATTTAACGGATCGGTATTGGTGGTGAGAAATTCATCGCCATCAGAAATGCCATCTTGATCCGTGTCGCTTTGTATTGGCAAGGTATTGTGAATATTAATTTCATCGCCATCACTGAGTCCGTCATTATCGGTATCCTGTTCATTGGGATCAGTACCGGCACGGTATTCTTCAAGGTTACTCAGGTTATCGAGATCAGGGTTTCCACTCGCGTCATTGGTTCCAATGGCAAGGCCATTTTCCAATTCAAAAAGATCTGACATCAAATCAGAATCAGTATCGACATCGGCCTGCAAAACCAGCGGTGAAACGACAATTTGTTGCGCTTCGCCAAGGAGTTCGTTCGCGGGTATCGTTAATGGTGAAACGGTTTGCCCCAGGAGGCCACCGAAGGCTCTTACACTGCCCAGCTCTCCGCCAGATACAGCACGACTGCGCGCTGTATCGTCATCAAACAAGTTCGATAAATTAACCGCAACATACGAGCTGTTGTAGCCATCGCCGACCATATGAGAAACGCCGTACTGGCTTGGCCCAACATTGATAATCATAATGCTGCCCGTCGCGGCAGTGGTGCCATCAACACTAAACACATCAGCACTGAGGCTTTCGTTACTCACTGGGAAACTTTTCGCCAAGGTTTTCACCGAAGGTAATGCGCCGACAGCAGGATAAAGCTGTGGAATTCCAGAGACTTTAGGCGTTGTCACTAGTTCAAAGAAATAGGCCGTATTTGCGAATAACCCGCTGACCCTGACGCGTAAAATTCCGCTATCTTCGGCCAGCGTTGCCAAAGTCGTATTATTAGATTCTGTGAATTGGGGAGCAATAATAAGACCAGTGGCTGCCTGTGTTTTAAGAACATCAAGATAAATATTGAGGTTTGCCGTGGAAGCGGTATCAACCTTCCAATTTACAGTGAAGGAATTCGGGGTAACATCCGTTACCTTAATGTTGGTAAAGGTTATTTCAGCCATAACAATACTGGAGGAAAATAACATTAACAACAACACCAACAATACAAAAAATTGTTGTGCTACCGTGCAGCCTTTATTCATTTTGTTAAATAGAGTCACTTTTTTTTCACTAGGTTCTTTCACTAAATTCTTTCGCTTAATGCTTTCACTTCACTCTTTCACTTAATGACTACTAATGACTACTAATGACTACACTGTATAAGTTCACGGAATAAGCTTGCCAAATACTTTTTTCATTAAAATGGAAAGGGAAGATCGATATTGGTGGATGGAGCCGTATTGTCCACTTTATCTTTCAAACTTCCTGAAATCTGTATGTTATTAGTGCCAGGGCTGAGTTCATTGCCGGAAGGGCGATAAATTAATACCATATCGGCAAACCCACCCGCATTCACCACCGCGGCCGTTGGCCAAATACTTTGCTCACTACCATCTAAGAAAATTCTTGTGAAATATGGAAACTTACCCAGTGGCAAGCCAGGATTTGTTGCGCCATCAAATAATGTTTTAGTAACAGCCCCCATTAAAGTGACTTGCAGGGTGGTTAAATCAATCCCGCTAACCTGATTGGGCATTAATCCATTTTTATCATCTATGGTTATCGTTAACTTTACTGGTGTCGCGATGAGACTGGTGGTTTCTGCAAAGCTATCTTCATCCGTAAAGGTATTTGGGTTGGATGGTTGAACCGGGTCATGTAACACCAGGCCATCTTGCCCACCTCGTGCGCCATCATTTTTAAAAGTAACAGTAATACCACCCATCACTTCTCCCTTGATTTTTATCGAGCCACCCACATCACTCATTTTGACGTTGACTTCCGCAAGTCCAAGCGCGTCCGTAGTCATCATAGCTTCGGCGGCACCATTTATCTTCGTGGGATTAATAGCCCCCGATTCAGTTTCTCCATCTTCCCGAAAGCTGGTAAATTTAATGGACACGCCTTCAATAGGAATAAAAGAAAGATTAGTTGGGTTAAAACCTTCATCTCGCCAATCGCCTGAGTCGGTATCATCACCGCTACCTGGGGCATATGTGTCAATACGCTGATATCGGAATACCCTTTTCCTAACGGGGTTCGTCAAATCCTTACTAATGATGGCACTGTCACCTTGCAGAGACTGGGTGACCATCGACGGGCCCATATCGACATCAACATTGTATGATTCAGATGCCCCAACCCCCGCTACACTCACCGAAATTGAATAAGTGGCTGCCAACCCACCTGAGGCCGTTCCGCCAAATTCATCAATTGTTGGTGTAACACTGCTTGCACTCACCAGGCCAACCCACAGGCCATCAACATTTGTCATGAAGTCAGGGAAATATGTACCTTCATACAACCCTGGAAGAATGGTCAATCCACCGCTTCCTGATGGACTCACGACGGCACCTTCAACGGGATTATCGTGGACATCCGTTACCGTGATGTAAATCGCATTTAAACGCGCCGTGTTATAGGTAAGCCGAGAAAAGTTCGTACGGTTTGAATAAATATTATTGGGAGCACCCGCCTTGGATTTTGAACCAAACAATACCGGGCTTAATTGACCGGGTACGGTTACGGCTACCGTATGGGGTTTGCGTATTCGTGTATCGTCAAAATACACTTCGGTGCCCATTTTAAACCTGACTTTCGCCAGCCCATCGGCACCGGTGGTCTGTTTTCCCGATGAGGCCGTAGGACTAAACCCGGATAATGAACCATCACCTGAAACCACTTTCCATTGTGTTAATACGTTGTCGATATTGTTTCCAGAGATATCTTTAAACTGAATGGAATAGTCACTCGGCAAATCAGTATCTACAGAACAGCCATCCCCCCCGCAATCCTGATTATTTCCCGTTAGCACCACTGAAGCGACCTGAGAATCAATACTTCCGACAACCATTGTTTGCGCGGGATAACCCGGCACAGTAACCACGATATTGTAGTTAGTATTTTGTGTGGTAGGCAACGTGGCTTGAACTGTCGCTATACCGTTGCCATTGGTTGACACTGAAGTCGTACCGGCATTAATCAACAAGCCATTAACTGGAGCGGTTAAGTTCAGGTCTGTAGCGGTAAATGTTACCGCAACGCCAGAGAGTGGTTGGCCCGTTGAACTGGTTATCAGCACTTCCAATGGAAAAGGTAAAGCACTGCCCGGTAATGACGATTGGGAGTCACCACTTAATATGGATATAGCAGGCGCAGTGGAAATATTGCTGATATTCAGTGAAAGATTGTATGGCCCAGAACCCGCTCCCGGTACACTGGTAACAACAATCGTATATTCACCCGTTGCCGGAATTGTAAAGTTATTGATTAAAGGGTCAGTACCAATCCCGCTATCGTCATCGGTCAACAATAGCGCACCACTAGGGCCTTCTAGCATCAACATTAAATCAGGGATGCCTGCGGTAACGGCCTGGGCGCTAATGGTAGCTTTGGTGCCCGCAAACGCGACAAAGGTGTAACGATCCTGCTCACCTTCTACGGTGATATTACCTTGCGCAGTCTGTCCGGAAATAATCGCCGTGTCGCCACTGGCATTTTCGGTAATCAGACGGCTCTCAACCACAAACGCTACGCCATTACTTTCTTTGCTATCCACCGTAACGGTGACCAAACCTGATGCTGCCGTTAAGGGTACTTTAACGGTTAACACTGTGGGGGTAGAAAACAACACGGGTGCTGCAACGCCACCAAAAAGCACCAAATTGTTGGTAGCGACGGTATCAAACCCTTGCCCGATAACGACGATAATGCTGTCTGGCACTCCACGTCCAGGGCTTAAACCTGAAATTGCCGGAGGGAATATTTGGCCTTGACCAGGCACTTTGACGTTGAGTTTGCTGACACTCATTTCCGCAATATAAGCTTCTCCGTTAACCACGGGAAAATCAACACCGCTTGGCAGACTAGCCGTATATTGTGCAACGTCAAATGTAGTGGTTAATGGATTGTATTTTTGTACGCTGATAACTTCGAATTCACTACCCAGGTTTTTCAACAAGTTATACGCGCTGTAAGTCGCGGGCGGGCACGGTACGCTGATCAAGTTTAAACCAACGTTGACAGAAATATCCGGGCAATCGGGTATACCGGTAAAGGTAACGGCTTTTTGAACTTGGGAATAAACGATATAACCGTCGCCTCGTTTAATACTGAAATCGACCCCGCCCGGAATACCCTCAGAATAATGTGTACGCTCAAATAAACCGGTACTGGTATTGTACCCTTCAATGGCGTTTATTTCGGTATCACCACCTAATGCGCTCAAAAGATCAAACGAGGTTAAATCAGTCGGGGCAGATACTGGGTATGCGAAATAATTAATGCCCGGAGAAATTGCCAACCCTACACCCGGCACTTCAACAGTGTTCGTTATGATATTAATATTGGGTGTCGGAAAACCTGCCGTAACAGTGACGGGAATAGCCGCGAGTGAATCGGCTTCTACGTTTGATTCATTCGCATCATAAAACTCTTCCGAGAAGCTCGTATCAAATGTTCCGGAAATAACTTGGTTAATTCTTTTTGGGTCAAGAGCAGCAGGATCGCCATCCAGTGGTTCTATGGCAACAAAGTAGTTTCCGGCTGCCAACGGAATGGTATAACTTCCATCCAGCGTGCTGTAGGCTCCCGCAATTTTTTGACCTGTCATGGTATCAACTGCGTAGACATGGGCTCCCAAAATACGTATGCCATCCAAACCGTTAGTAATACGACCAGTGATGGAGCCGAACGCCGCAGAAAACGCTGGTTCTTGTGGATAGTAAAGTGATGAAAAAGCAATATCGTCATTTTTCAATGTACGCGCTGATGCCGTATCGGAATTCAAAAAAGGATACATAACCGCTGCGCTTAAAGAGGAATGCGACAGTCCGATAAAATGACCAATCTCATGCAATGCTACGGCTTGAATATCTAATGTCCCATTTACACCCGAGGTGCTATACGGCAAGCTGGAATTGAAGATGATATCGCCATCAAAAATAGTCCCCGCCGGGTAAACCCCATTAGGAATATCTTGTGTGCCATCTCCATCTAAATCGTTATTACTGTCCGAGATTGTCGTTGAAGTATTGAATGAAAATGTGGTGGCAAAGCCGACAACACCGGGAGGAAAAATAACGCTTGGGTCGGTGAAAGTAACCAGGTTATGACCATCCAGCCCACTGGTTCTTCTGTTCTGCTCTCCCCCATAGGTAAAGTCCATCCGGCTCGTCGAGAGTAATTCCCAGGCATCAAACCCTGCGGTAAATTCCCCTACAATGGTCGCATTTGAGATACCTGACCCTGGATTACCATCCGCACTGAGCACCCAATTAACGGGAAGCATTCGGTCATCCCATTTTCGTTCAATGACATTACCAGGACTGGCAGGGTCTTGCTGTACCAGGTTTCCGCCTGCCAGCACTGTAGCTGACACCGCAAGCATGGTCAGGGAACACACCGCAATTTTTATAATTTGATTAAGATGAATAGCCATTAACACTGTTTTCCGACTGAACCTTTAATATGCAAGTGCATTAACTGAGCGCAATATTTAAGTACCGTACTCACGTACTTTTATTGAATTTAATTATTTCTTTTAGCTTTATATGCCATTTGCCTAGCCGCTTCGATCTGCAATCTTCTTGATTCGTCAGACATCGTTAGTAACTGAGATGATTTACTAACGTCGTTGCGGCTTGTTATATCGACAAACAAAAAATTGCTAGCAGTATTGCTGATTTTTACGAGTACCGGCTTCACGGGAAAGGTAATAGTTTCTACATTTACTGCATTCAGTGAAGCACCCAACTGCCCAGAATTTACGGTATTCCCCGCTGACGCTGAAGTAGGATTTATTGTCAACTTCACCATTTTATTACGCTGTTGGGTAACACCAGGATCATTCGCCATTACCGTTATATTTGGATCATTTGTCGAAAAGAATACTGGGGATACATATTTTATCTTCGTGACCTTTGGAGGTATAGGGATACTGGCATCATCAGCTACGGCAATACCCATAACCATGCACACTGCACTGCAAGCAACAAAACGACACGCCGCCATCAATAAAGGTGGTTTTATATTCACTTTAACGATGCTCTCTCTTTGTGTGTAAAATACTAATCGGTCAATTTATTTTTGAAGCTTATTCTTCTGATTGTTTATTCTTGTTCTGATTTTAGTCACGAAATCCGCCAGGGTTATTGTGCCTTTTTTAATGACGAGTTGATCACCCGCCAAAGCAGTTCTATCCCCGGATTTATCATTCGACGTTGATTTTGATTCTGGCGTCAATAAATCTTTTGTCAGTTTTTGGCTGTAAATCTTTTTACTGGCGACGGGAACCATTTTTTCACCGCTGTCTTTTTCAGACACGATATTAAATTTCCCCTGGGACATTCCGACAACTTGATGATTCCCGATGTTATTTTGTTTGGTAAATAAAATAACATCTTCATTTTTGGAGAAATACAAACCACCCGAAACATCCATAGTCACTTCCGCTTTTAAACGGGGGTGAAATGCGGTTCCGCCTAACGTGGTAATCACATATGAACTGGCAACATTACCTTTAATATTATCGGTGACCACGATAGTACTCAGGGAATAAATTTTATCATTCGCCCATTCGCTTCTCACATTTGCCACTTTACCGACAACGATATGGTCAGCATGTTTTACTAGGTCGTCCAACCCCATCTGATGTGATGAGGCAGAAAATGAAATAGCGGGCACAATTGCCGCTGCCACAACAAGTGCAAGCAGTTGTTTGATAAAACTACACTGATAATTAAACTTTTCGGTCATTTTTTAATAAACCCGTTATTTCCAAAATAATCACCCACTCGCTATTACTGTCTTGTTACCCTGCGCCCTTTATCTTCCTCGCGAACGTAACGCAGGAAATACACGGGCATCATCAGTAGGGGCACTTGTACCGAAGCTGTTTACAGATTCCACATAATAATCAGCGTAACGCGTACCAGTAGGCATGTCATCGACAAACACCGTAGTACCGGCAGCGATGGTTCCCATTAATGTGTAGCCTTCTTCACTGTCCAGTGTTCGATAGACATTATACGAATCGGCATCAACAACATGGTCCCAAACCAGATTGACATGGTATGAACGTGCTCGACCTATCAGGTTTTCAGGCGTTGCAGGTGCAGCTCCGACACTAATAACCACCTGATCAAAGTCACTCGCGGCACTGTCCGTCACATCGAGGCGTATTAAGAAGTCACCAACAACATCGGGCGTAAAGCTAGGGTACTCACTACCAGCACCAGTGATGTCGGCAGCATTTAGCGTGCTACCGGCAGGCACCGACGCAAATGACCATGCATAACTCAATGCCGCTGGACCGAAGTCCGGGTCATCACTGTTAGAGCCATCCAGCAACACAATGTCTCCCAGGCTGACAACCTGATCGCTACCGGCATCCGCTGTCGGTGGGACATTGGCCGCTGTGGCAGTGACTGTCACCAATGCCGTGGCGCTATCCTGTCCATCAAACACCGTCAGCATCAAGACATAATCACCATCCACGTCGGTACTGAAGCCGGCAATAATCGATGTTGCATCGGCAATTTGTAGATCCGTCAATGCACTTCCAGCTGGTACGCTGACAAATGTCCAGGTGTAGGTTAATGGCAACGGCTGTGAATCCGGGTCCGTACTTAAGGAACCATCCACGGTTACATAACTCCCCGTAATCACGTTTTGATCAGCACCAGCATCTGCCATGGGCATAACATTCTCAATGGCCACTGCCACAATCGTGTGCTGCACCAGACTCAACAGATCACCATCAGAGACTTCAAGTGATATCTCGTAGGTGCCTGCAACATCAGAGGTAAACGACGCCATTGGCGATGTGCTGGTAACAATATCGGCGCTAGTTAAAGCACTACCTACCGGTACAGACACAAACTGCCAATCAAAGCTGATAACGTTTCCTTCAGGGTCGTTGGATGCTGATCCATCAAGCGTGACAGTATCGCCAGCGGTAATGTCACTCAGTGCAACAATGCTGGCGACTGGCGCGGCGTTACCAACTACGTTGACTGTCCGCGTTAGCTGTATGGCAGACTTACCATTACTGTCGTTAACATCGTAAGTCACGGTGTAAGTACCCGTCACGGAGATATCAACATTATTCACCACCACAATACTTGCCGTTAGATCACCGTCTTCAGCATCCGTCGCCGTTGCACCGGCATCGGTATAGGGTGTCCCTTCGGTCACACTGACTGGATTGTCGCCTAACACGCTAATCACTGGTGCGTTATTACCCACTACGTTAACAACCCGGGTCACCTCGATGGCGGCTTTCCCATCACTGTCCATCACGTTATAGGTCACCACATAAGCACCTGGTGTAGCGGTATCAACCGGATTAACGATCACAATACTGGCGGTTAAATCACCGTCTTCGGCATCACTCGCGGTAGCACCCGCATCAGTATACGTTGCAGCTTCGGTCACACTGACGGGGCTTGTACCGAGCAGCGTAATAGCCGGAGCATTATTGCCGATCACATTTACGGTACGGGTAACTTGAACGGCCGACTTGCCATTCGTATCAACCACGTTATAAGTCACGGTGTAAGTACCTGGCGCTGAAGTATCGACTGGGTTAACCACCGCAATACTGGCGGTTAAGTTACCGTCTTCGGCATCGCTCGCCGTAGCACCGGCATCGGTATACGTTGCGCCTTCGGTAACACTCACAGGGTTAGCGCCTAGCAGGTTGATAACCGGTGCAGCGTTGGCCACTACATTCACGGTACGGGTGACTTGAATGGCTGATTTGCCATTAGTGTCAACGACGTTATAAGTCACCGTGTAGGAACCCGGCGCTGAAGTATCGACCGGGTTAACCACT
>NVUB02000169.1 GCA_002401775.2 Ectothiorhodospiraceae bacterium | reverse complement strand
TGTTTCAATCCACACGCCCGTAAAGGGCGCGACATGATTTGCCTTTGCCCTTGGATAGTATCAGCGTTGTTTCAATCCACACGCCCGTAAAGGGCGCGACTTTGAGGAAGCAACCATGAACAATTTATTAACCGTTTCAATCCACACGCCCGTAAAGGGCGCGACACATCACAACGGCAGACTGGCTCACGGAAAAAACGTTTCAATCCACACGCCCGTAAAGGGCGCGACTCACGAGGCCAGAAGCACCGCGCAACTGTGCAAAGTTTCAATCCACACGCCCGTAAAGGGCGCGACTTGATAGGGATGAACTACCACCCCACACCAATGAAGTTTCAATCCACACGCCCGTAAAGGGCGCGACAATGCACCGAGCTTTTTCGTGTATGTGCTTTTCAAGTTTCAATCCACACGCCCGTAAAGGGCGCGACCTCCCGCTAGCAGTATTGTTTAGCCTCCACAGAGCGTTTCAATCCACACGCCCGTAAAGGGCGCGACAGGCTGGTTGTAGATACGTTTTGGGATCTCGGCCGTTTCAATCCACACGCCCGTAAAGGGCGCAACCAACAGGCACCATACAGCCATTTCGGTGTGCTGCTGTTTCAATCCACACGCCCGTAAAGGGCGCGACCGCCAGGAGTAGCTGTAATGGTTAAGGGCAAAATAGTTTCAATCCACACGCCCGTAAAGGGCGCGACATGGCGCACCTACTATGGCTATGACATCGCGCAGGTTTCAATCCACACGCCCGTAAAGGGCGCGACGCCTCCAGTCTAACTCGTTGAAATTAAAAGACAAGGCAACCTTATCCCGCTAACCGAGGGTATGAAACCTAAAAAAAATGAGCATAATGCGCTCAAAAACAATAAGTCTTTAAAAACAGGGACTTAGCCTACCGCTAACCGCCCTAGGTTTTGGTGAGTACCAAGGGTTAGCGATTATAAAATCAAGGTGTCTTTAAAAGGGTCAGCAACATGCTTCGCACCCACATGTTCTACTCGTTGTCTGCCTTTTTTACCTAGCATATAAAACCTAATGCTGTCTTCATTCGGGTCAAAGATAGCTAATAATTCATTTTTTAACACGACAAACTGTGCTGGAGTGACTTCACATTCAAATACTGAGTTTTGGACTCTCATGCCGTAGTCGAGACATGTTTTAGCGATTTTTCGCAAACGTCTTTGCCCACCATCTGAGGTAACACTCACGTCATAAGTTATTAGTACTAACATGTTTATTTCACAATGTAAGGCGGGTAATATTTTGTATCACCTCTTATATGCCGAGCCAACAACATGGCTTGGCAGTGAGGTAACAACCCAATAGGTACTTGTTCTTGAAGGTAAGGATGCATAACTTCAACCTGTTTACGCTCTTGCCAGGCGATTAATAGTGTTTTTCTGGCATCATCTTTTAATCGCACTGCACCGCTGGCTTCAGTAATGAAGTCATTTAGTTGTATTTGCTTACGATTGATCAGCGTCAATACAAACCTGTCTGCCCAGGGAGAACGAAACTCTTCCAGTAAGTCCAGTGCAAGACTGACCCGGCCCGGTCTATCCTGATGTAAAAAACCTACGTAGGGATCGAGCCCTACCCCCTGCAAAGCAGAAGAACATTCATGGGTGATGAGCATATAAACATATGACAATAGCGCGTTAACCGGGTCTGTCGGTGGCCGACGAACACGCCCGCCAAAAATAAATCCACTACCGCGTAATAGTGCGTTGAAAACACCAAAGTAGGTACTGGCGGCATCACCTTCTATACCCATGGCTTCACTGACTGATTCTGCATGTTCTGCACGCCGCAAACTCACGGCCAATTTTTCGACGGCACCACTTAACTTTGCATTTTCACCATGATTACGAACCTCGCGCATTAAAACTGAACGGCCATTAGCTATTTTTGCAGCAACCATCAGTCGCGCAATGCTTAATGATTTTTCGTCATCATCCGCCCAACGGTATTGCGCGCGCCGCAATAATACATTACCGGTTTGTTTACCCTGCACTCTCGCCAGAAACTTGCCGTATTCCGTATAAAAAGCCAAGCCTATGCCCTGCTCCCCACAAAACCCCATCAAAAATGGCGAAACGGATATTTGTCCAAAACAAAGAATATTGCCAATACTGATGGCGGGAAACTGCCCTAATTTATCTTTACCCTGTTTGATAACAATGGTTTCACGTTCTTTGTGTAAATAGCTTTCTTGTCGAGTGATGTAGAGGGTGTTGAGTAGTTTTTTCATGGCTTTTTGATTGTAGTTTTTCCGGTTAAATTTTTACCTGTTGGCGGTAAATAATTATCAGCGGTAATCACTTTTTTACCCGTTTTGGCCTCCAACTCTTTACGCGCTTTTTTGGCAATCCCGCCACCGGTTTTGGCGGCAGTTTTATTGTCATCCATACCGGTTGCATCTTCAGTTTCTGCAATCTGTCGGGTCGATAATTCAGCAAGTGCGGTAAAAATTAATTCTGCTTCACTCATATGGTCACGCAAATTCTGGCTTTTGAGTCCTTTCAAATTTTTGTGGTCTTTGACGCTGACATCGGCCCATTCCTGATGGATGATATTGGTAAGAATAGCAAACTCCTCACCTTGTTGAATATCGTGATTACTCCAGTAATCGGTGAGTTTATTGCGGGTTTCCTGCCCCGTCATGCGTTGTTGAATCCATTTCTCACTACGGCCGTGTTTCTGCCAGGTTTCTCTGGCACGCTTAAGGGACATTGCCGGATCAGCCATTTCCTGCATTCGCTCATAACCCACCTTTGCCAGCCACAGCTTGATGGGCTCGGCTTTAGGGCTGGGTACGGATTGCACCAGTCGAAGCAAGGTTTCTGCGGTAGCCACGTCGGTAAATCGTTGTTTTCCATCAGATGCAGTCATTTTCAACCGGTTACAATTTGTAACCAGTTGGCTACCTTCCTTACTCAGCCGGTTTTTCAGCACTTTCCAGTAATTTCTAGCCGTCTGATAATCAGCCTGCTGGGTCAATACTTGTACAATATCAATCACTGAAAACCACCAAATTTCAGTCTCCTCGTCATATACCCGGCGAATCTGGTAATCTTCGAACAAGGTCATATCAGTTTTCATTTGGGCTATCTCCCGTTGCATCTACAAAAATTCCCTCGACATATTCACTAGAATGATCACGGCGAAAGGCATCAGGTTCACATAAATCCACCAGTGAACAGGCACGACAGCGTTTCTTTTTATCGGTGGGGGGTGGCGTTCTGCCCAATGAAAGCAGTTGATGGGCGCCTTCGATAGCGGCAAGCGTTACAGCACGTAATGCGTCATCAATCGATACAGGTTCCCTCTTTCTGACCTGCCAGTACCACAAAGCCCCTTCTTTGATAGTAACCTCACGCATTTCCTCCAGGCACAAAGCCTGTGCGCAAAGTTGGATTTTGTCCCAATCTTCTATTTTGGGCTTGCCACGTTTGTATTCCACCGGAAAATATTTTGTGGGTGGTTTTCCTTCCACTTCTAGCAAGTCGAGTTTACCAGTGATACGCAATTGAGTTGATTTTACAGCAACCCCACGCTCATAACGGACATTACCGCGTTGCTCTGGGTCACAACTATCAACGCGCTCGTGTAATAAATTGCCATGGGCCGTAAAATAGTTCTCTGCCCATACCTGTTCGATATGGATTAACGCAAACTGACGCGGACAATAAGCGTAGTGCTGCAATGCGGAAAGCATGATGGTTTGTGATTCGTCACTCATTCGTTGACATCTTTCGATTGACCTGTTGCTATCTCTTTTTGTTGCTGTTCCAGTAGATTATCAAAGTCTGATTTAAAGAGTCTGTCTTGAATAATGCGGTATTTTTCAAATTCACTTTCAGCAAAATCTTTGGCAATTTGGGCTGTGACCTTCCCCACATTTTGCAATATTTCGCGTTCATCAAATTCAAGAAACAGACCGAGGCGCTTGCTCCAGTCTTCCATGGTCATTGGGATTTTTCGCTTGGTTCGCCCGTCTGCCAGATCAAGATAGACATTAACGATTCTCCCCAGCAATTCCAACTCATTTTTACTCAGGTAGTTTTTGGCAATACTCGCATCAGTTTTGATAACCTTGCCATCGGGCGCATTGTTCCAGGATATTAACCCCATGTGTATTTTTTCACTATTAGCACGCTGCATAATCAACTCGGCCGCTGTATGGCCGTGTACGGGTCACTCATGGCATCCTGCCTCACGCGACACTCGCACATCCCTGTGCAGCGCAAAGTGGAGCTTATTTTGAACCTTGGCAAAAAATACCTGGGTCGCATCAGCGTCTCGATTGTAATCTAGGCTGGTGGCATATATATCTGAGATTTTCTGATAAAACAGGCGTTCGCTAAGTCGGATTTCACGAATTTCGGACATTAGCCTTTCAAAATAGACTTCCCCTAGAAAAGAACCCTTTTCAAGCCGCTTGTTGTCCAGCACATAGCCTTTGGCAGAAAATTCACGCAGTACCTGGGATGCCCATTGGCGAAATTGGGTGGCACGTTTGGAGTTGACGCGATAACCAACGGATATAATGGCGTCAAGATTGGAGAACGGTGTTAAGTATTTTTTTCCGTCTGATGCAGTATTCCGGAATTTTCGGATGAGTTTTTTCATACTGCCACCTTCGAATACATTACCCATGGAGTAACAATGGAAAGTATGAACGTTCGTCTCTCAGCATTCATTTGATACGGCCTTTATCTTGCTCCGTAACCTGTTTAGCCAGCATCTCAAAATCCAGATTTTCACAATAACACCGTCAAGGTTATAGAATTTTATTGTAATAATTCTTGTTATCATTGGCAGTTATCAATAAATTATTGACAACTGCCCCTTCGACAAGCTCTTGTTTTCAAAAGATATTTTTCAAGTGCAAGCTGATATTTTGCTTGCTGGCCTGAAACAGCTCTGCCATCAGTTTTTGGGAAAACCAGACGGTCTCGACGTCCAGCCGTACCTCAAGACGGGTTTTCCCGTCTTCGGTTTGGTTGATAATGAGTTGGGAGGCAGGAGTAGTGGGCCTTTAGTCAGAATCCATCAATTTCTTCTGGTTCCAGACCATCCAGGTTCGCAATTGTATAGCTCCCGTCACCATTTACAGACAGTGTGCGATGAACTTTTGCTGATGAATATTGGCCAGATTTACAGTTATGCTTCCACCAGATTATTTTCTCTACGACCATACTGCCTTCTGGTCGTGCCGAAGAGGCGTCACCTTCGAACAATTTTGGCAAGACCTGTTTTATCTTGTTCGCATCCTCTTCATTAAACCCCGTTCGCTCAGAAAGTTGTGGTGTCATCCCCCCAAAGGCAACATAAATAGCGCTATCAACTCGGTGTTTCATCCCCATTGTGTCTGAGCTTTTTTTACTGCCATCTCCTTCACCACTGACACTTTTTGTAATCTGTGTACTGGTAATACTGACAGGTTCTATACTAAATGCCGACTGTATTGAGACTGGGCCACGTATAGGGATAGAAACTCCGTCTTTATTCTCACTTTTGAAGGCAAATAATTGGCCAAAGCTACGAACATCTATCCATTTTTCGTTCGCTAATCGTGCCGTTTCCACAGGTGTTGTTTTTTTAACATTAAAGGCGTCTTTACCTAATCCGTGCTCTGCTGATTCTGCACGAACTTTCAGGCTTGGCATCCCATCCGTCTTTTTTTCATCCGATTGAACAAATATCAGTTCACCCGACTCTTGCAAACGATCACGGATTTTGCGTTTAATACAGACATCAGAAACCTCGCCAAAACCGTCATAGTCGGTGCGTGGTCGATTGCCATTCAATGGATCACCATTGGGATTGGCATTTTTAACGCTAAAAATCAGGGCGAAATCAATTTTATGTTGCAAACTCATCATTTATCTCCATCAGTTTGTGGTTCATTATTTTCATTTAATTGCTGTTTATTTTTCAGCTCAAATCGCTGGGCATGATACGCCAACAAAAATTCACCACTTAAAGATTTGTCCTTAACGAAGTCACCTTCTACAAATTTATCCATGACTTCATCCAATAAAGTTTGAATATTATGTAAAAATCCGGCACGATTATTTTTAAGGCGCTGTATATAAGGTTGCAACGCCAACTCAATAGTTCGCCAGGTCGAGGCCGGTCTATCGGCAAACCGCTGCATTAAACGCGCAGCGGTCGTACTGCGTTTTTCACCTGACACATACAACGACATATCTTCCATTCGCTCGGCAATCGCCAGCAGTCGGCCGTATAAATAATCTCTTGAATGATTCTCTTGCTCTAAACCCACGATATACTCCTTGGTTTGTTTTGGATCTCGTTTACAAAAACCTCGATACAGGGCGCATGCAATACCCAGATGCTTTTCCCATAACCATTGTTCATTAGATTTATAGGCACTACGATTACTGACTCGGTGTCTGGCCTTATCAACCAGGTCTCGCGGAAAGGGACGTGCTTCGACAATGCAGGGTAAAATTCGCTCAATCGTATTTTTCTTGAGTGAGTCACTTACTGTGCTGCCATAACTGGCTTCCCAAATTGCACGGGGAGAAGGCGCGCAAACGGGCCACACGGTCTTTGAGATGGGTTTTGCCTTACCAACACCCATCTCAACTTTATGACGTTGATACCAAGCAAACTCATTATGCCATTTTGAAATACGCTCAATGTAATCGTCAGGGAAAAATTCCTGATAATAGGTAATTCCCATTCTGCCGGGAGTTGCGGAATCCAGCCCCATTATGACAATGTTATCTGCTGCTTGAAGTTTGGCTCGATAACCCGCCATGTATTTACCCAGCGCCACTGAAAATGACTGGCCGAGGTCATTCCTATGATCGATCTTGCTTTCTTCTTCTGTCAACGAGACAGGTGTTTCTTGTATCTCTCCACCCATCAGGTTCCAGATATCTTCCATTGGCTGAGGAATACCTTCACCTGACACAGCCCAGGCTATAATCGCTTGGTCGCCATTTCTAAAACCTTGGCGTGAAATCAACCAACGCAGGGCGTTGTGGGCTTTTTGGGTGACATCAAAAGATACACCCATCGACTGTGCGCCTTGTTTTTCTATACTCTTTTTGCTATCGGTAAATCGGCCTCTAAAGGTATAACCCGACATATCATTTGATGAAACAAGTTTGGCTTTATCCCCTGTATGACGAAGTTTGGCAGGATGATTAACGGCTAATGGCACCACTTTTCCCGTGACATAGCACAAACCAGGCTGCTCATTGTTTTCCGACTCATATCCTACCCAAGCAGTTTGTAAGGTATGATCTTTCCAGGTATCACTTATTGCATCACCTTGAATCTCGACACTCCAACAAATCAGTGCATTACCTTGATCCAGAACACCTTTTTCTTTTGGCAAAACTTTAAAGATTTTGGGCGCTTCACTTTCGCTATCTTTTGGCCAGAATAGTAACAATGAATTTTTTTCATCGATAAACAAAACCTTACTTTTAATCAAATCCTTTACAACAACACCTTTTTCAACATACTTTTTTACCGCCCTTGCTTTATTATTCGAGTAATTTGAGTTGCACCACCTATCAAGCCGTTTAAAATAACCATTAAAGTACGCTTTCTTTTTTCCTCCGTATTCAGGGTAATCCTTGGCAACATATTGAATTTTATCTGCCAGTGGATGCGGGGCTTCACCACTGCTTCTGCCCGCTGACTTTTCCGTTGCGGGCAAAACAATCTGTGTTTTTTCTAGCACCTCCGCCCGCCTAAAGTTTCCCTCGCCATCAATGGTGATTTTGATATGTGCATTTTGCAAGGTATGACTAATCGGCATCAGTTGATCGGAATCTGGCAATTCAAGCCCCATACCTGCCTCGTAAGTTTCATACAATTTCGCCATCCAGCTCATAGAATAGACTCCTCAATCTCTACAGTCTGAAAATTACCACCCTTTTCAAATTGTTTAGGCAGCATAGGGCGAATAAATCGACTCACAGTACAGGCTTCAGGTCGCGGAAATTCTAGAATGCCCTTTTTCATTGTGGCATCCCAAAACCGACTGTGCAGTTCATTCTTTCCTGTCTCATCCGGGTAATCGAAACCATGAAACATCAAACCAAAACCCAGCTCTTCTATATCATCATAAGCACCCTGCCCTTCTCCAAACTCACAAGCTTCCACATAGGACTGACAGTCACGCGTCCCCAGAAAGATATCCTGCCTGCCACCTCGTTCGATTGAACGTTTGGCAATGGCGAAGTGTTTACCATCAATGTGGTCTTTAGCCAGTTCAGGGCGGTGTTCGTTCCATTCAAAATGTGCCTCGACTTGGTATTCCACATCATGTAAAAAAGTATAAATGGCCAGACTGTTGCCACCGCTCCACACCAGCGGCTTTGTGCCTTTGGTTTGAGTGCGCAAGGGTTTCATCACTCTTACTTTGTCCACATACCAGATAAAACTCGGTTTCCAGTAAATAGATTTCAGTACACCTTTAATGGCTTCGTAAGTGGGCAGATGGTAGGAAAACTTTTCACCACCTATCTTGGTTATCGGATCAGTAAATAGGGCATAACGTCCATATACTTTAAAGCTAATGCTGTTTTTAGGTTTGTCGTGCATTCAATTCACTCCTAGGAAACTCATTTTGTTGCACGGCTTAACTGACAAACCAAATTCACCACTATAATGTTTTTCATCAAGATAATAGATCCCTTCACCGGGCTGTATTTCATAAACAGCATCTTCATTTAGCAACTGTTTCCATACATTGGGGAATACGTTAACACTGAACCTTTGCGCCTTTTTTAATAAATTTCTGTAGGTTTTAACATCAAACTCTTTGGCAACTAGGCCCAGCTCTGCAATTAAATCTTTACCCTCTTTACCATAAGGAACAATGACGGCTTGTGTCGGTGAATCAATAGCTTTAAATATCTTGCCTGCTGTCATAAAGGATTGCTGAAGCAGTAATGTATTATTGTTCCGACCAGCATTTAATTTATTGCAACTTAACAGGTTAAGCAAATCATCATCCCTACCCAGTTTTTTAGCTGAAACGGGATAACTCATTTCCTTGGCTCTGTCATAAAAGTAGTAATTAAAGTATTGCTTAATCGCATCAGGTGCCAGTAGATTTTCAAACCCTTCACCCATAACTCGTTGCGCCATATCTCGTCCCACTTTAATATCTTTTAACAGATCAATTTTTTCTTCATCTGGATTAACAACATGAACAGTTGATCCTTTGCGCAAACCATTTCTATTGCAGCGCCCGGCAGCCTGCGCGATGGAATCCAACCCAGCGAGAAATCGTATCACTGAAGCAAAGTCCACATCAACACCGGCTTCAATGAGCTGGGTGCTAATACACAAGACGGGTTGATTCTGTTTTAATCGTTTTTTTACGTTTTCAAAAACTACCTCACGATGTGCAGGGCAAAGACTGGTACTCAGTTGAAATAATGAATATTGCTCAATATCAGAACTTGTCTGAATTTCGAGATAAAGCTGCTGCGCCCATGATTTTGTATTAACAATAATCAGGCAGCTTCCAAGTTCTTTAAATTCACTCAACGCGAGCGCTGCAATTTGCTCGGCTGTCCACCCTTCGGGTCGAACCTTGTTGCTCAGTTTTACGCGTTCTAAATCTTCAAATAGCTTGGGTACATCACTGACCAGCTCATTTTCAGGAGGAATCACCAGCTGGCCTTTCTCGGGTGATTTAAGCTGATCAAGCAACGGTTGTGTTGCCGTACAAAGCAATGCGGTAGTTTTGCAGTAATTGGTGATAAAGTTGAGCGCATTGCAAAAAAGGTGAGTACAATTAATGGGCAGTGTTTGAATCTCATCAAAAATCAACACCGTATTAGCCAGTTGGTGCATTTTTCTCGCACCTCTCGTACCGCCCGAAAACAGCACTTCAAGGAACTGAACCATGGTGGTCATCACGATAGGTGCATCCCAGTTTTCACTCACCAGTTTACTATGCCAGCTCTGTTTCTCTGGCTCCAGGTTCGAGTGCTGTTCTAACACCCAAGGCGTAGTATCCGATGAGTCTTCAATAACATCCTTAATGGCTGCCGCGTTTTGTTCAATAATGGAGGTAAAGGGGATGATATAGATGATTCGATCCAGTTTATGCTGTTGAGCATGATGCAATGCATAACGCAGACTGGCATAGGTTTTTCCTCCCCCCGTGGGAACGGTCAGTGTATAAATACCCTGTGCATCCAAGGCTCGTTCACGGCAAGTATCTGAAATATTCCGTCGTAATTCATCAATGGGTTTATCACCATCGAACTCACTAATGGCCTGCTCAAGCCGCTTGATTGGTGTAGCCCAATCAACGGGCATATTATTTCTGTGTTCTTTGTTTTCCGGATACTCAAAATCCGCGCTATTAATACGGTCTGCATCGATCAAGCAGCTAAATAACATTCGGCTGAAAAATCCAATATTGAACGTTCTGATGGATTGATTAGGTGCCTGTGCAATGACGCTCAATTGCCCCCATACGTTTTGAATCAATTTTTTATTGAGTAGCAAATTCAATTTTTCAATATAGCGTGCTGGCGCACTGTTCAGCGATTCGTTTTTATGGGTTTTATTATCGGGTTTTCCCATTCGCCCTAAAAAGCCATTTTCACCCGCCGGTTTCAGGCAATCGATCAAGCCGCTATGGTGGGATGCAATACACAGCGCCAATATTTGGCCGACCAGTTGACCTTGTGACCCCCATTTATCGCAATTTCCCCATACCCACTGAGCACCAGCACTTGAGTGATCGATCTTTCCTTTCAGCCCTTTGAAATCCACATACTCATCTTCATCAGGATTAATTTTTCCGGTAGCCGAACCTATATAAGCCTGAAAATCAGCACTAAATTTTCCCATATCATGCAATAGACCTATCAGCGCCCCTGAATCTGATGCACCAATTTTGGATGCTAACAGTGCTGCAATATCACTTACCTCGCCAAGATGATCAACAAGTAACTGCTCTTTCCCATCTTTTCGCCGATGAGCTATGAATTTATTCATTATGCGTATCCATGTGTTTATTCTTCACTGTGCATTGGTATTATTCACAAAAATTGCTTCGCAACGAAACCACAAACCCCCACACCCAATAGAATCCAGACTGCCCAGAGTCTACTATTGGGTAGCTGAATCAGTAGCAACCTCAACTCTCGAAACAGTCTCCAACTCATTGCATTGCCTATATACTTTTTAAAATAACAATGCTATTGGATGTTCATTTGCGGTTAATTGCAATATTTAACCCATTTTTGGATTTTGTCGTGCTTTTACGGACACGTGGATTAAAAAACTTGTTGTTATTTTCTGCTGAAAAAGACTGCTTCGTATTTGAAGCAGTCTTTTTTTACTTAGCTCGTCGTATATAAATTATTATTCCAGAGCATTCCTTGCGACTTCCAGGTAGTGGCACAATATGTCACTGACATACACCTGAGTGTACAGCCACTAAAAGGAACCACTCCTCTCATCGCAAGAATCAATAATTTGCCGAATTATGAAAGTTAGCAGGAGTAACAGAATACACTCATTAACGTGCTAAATTCTGGTAAAATTACCCGGATGGTCACGAAATGCCCAAAGTTTACTGAAAGTAGTCACTATCAACACCTGGAAAAATCGTTAAGCGGGTCTTTAAACAATAAACTACCCCGCAGCAAGAGCTATCTCGCTACGAGAAAGCGGGGTATTAATATCATCACGTCACTCCGGCGAATACCCTCTGGGGCACTTGTGACCTGTGGTTACTGGTGCCCCAGAGGGTATAAAGGCGGAGCCTAGGGGTTTAACCAAAAGTAGGCGCTTTTAGGCAAGCTGCGGGGAATTAAACCCCAAGAGATTCAATAAAATTATTCACTGGTTAATATTTGATTATTCTTCCACCAAACCCAAACAACATTTCTTATATTTCTTCCCACTACCACACGGGCAGGGTTCATTTCGGCCTACCTTTGGCATTTCACGTTGGAAGGGTTCGTGAACTGAAGCATCATTAAAATCAGTCTTTGGAGAGTCATCGACATCGTCACGATCACTATCGCTTTCTTCAAGCCAGTATTCTTGCTGTAACCGATCTTCTTCCTGCCATCGCTGCTGACGTTTTTCTATTTCTTCGCTGTTGTAGAATTTCCATGGGTCGCTGAAAGTATCCGAATCAGGCCCATCTGTTCCTCGCGCATAGGCCTGGTTGATGTCTTTTTCACTGAAAAAAGCAGCTAAACCATGTTTTTCAGAGGTTAACGCTTCTACCAGGGGGCGATGGTGATCTCGCGGATAATTCAACAGGTCATTGGCGGTAGAACATCGAAAGTCCCAATCTTCTGCTTCATTGGTAATAAACCCTGCTGCCCAGTCCAAAACGCCTTCCAGGGTAGGCCCACCTTGCTGATATGCATCATTTAATACGGCTGCCATCATATTGGTACGCATATACCAGTCAATTTCTTTGTCAACAGATATGTCTCGCACCAATGCAATAACGGATGGGGGTTTATTGCGCATTAAGGCTGGCCAGTAACCTGCGAGCCAGTCTTGATGATTTTCATCTTCTTCTCGACACATACCGCGGATAAATTCTACTAACAGAAGGCCAGCAGTCTCACCGGGTATCAATCCGAGGATCATTACCATATGAAAGCGCAGCCACCAGTGGCCGGGGGTTTCATTTTCCAGTAAGTCATTTGCTTGGGCGAAGGGTGCCAGAACGGGCAATATCTGTTCACCGCGCTGTGCGCATTCATCAATAACATTACGCGGTGTTCGGTCTGCATGTTCAATGATGAGTTCAATCAATTCTGCGGGTGTGCAGGCGGTGAGGGTTTCGGAGGAAACCACGGGCAATTCAGTCATATCGTTTATCCTTTTTTTTGACGCTTTGGTGTTTCCCTTGAATTTCTGCACTGTGCAATCGTGCAAGGTAAGTTTTCCGCGTGGGCACCAAAAAGCGTGCCCACCCTACTCGGCTAATAAAAATTTCGGTTGGACGAACGATGTTAAAACGAGAATTAGCAGCGTGTGTTTAGCAACGTGGGTGATGCTAAATTTTTATAAAATGCTCTCGATAATGCTTCAACTCGTTGATGGAACCTCGGGTGTCGTCGAGGGCCAGGTGGCTGGCGTTCTTTTTAAAGCTTTTGGCGACGTCTGGTGCCCAGCGGGCGGCGAGTTCTTTGAGGGTGCTGACGTCGAGGTTGCGGTACATGAAGAAGTCTTCTAGTTGGGGCATGCAGCGGGCCATAAAGCGGCGGTCTTGGCAAATGCTGTTTCCGCACATGGGGGATTTTCCCTTGGGTACGTATTGTTGTAAGAAGGCGATGGTTTGCTGTTCGGCTTCTGCTTCGGTGGTTGTGCTGTTTTTCACCCGTTCGGTGAGGCCGGAGCCGCCGTGTTGTTTGGTGTTCCACTCGTCCATGCCAGCCATAATTTCATCGCTTTGGTGTATGGCGAGCATTGGGCCTTCGGCCAATATATTCAGTTCGCTGTCGGTGACGATGGTGGCAATTTCAATGATGAGGTCGTTTTGGGTGTCCAGGCCGGTCATTTCAAGATCGATCCAGATCAGGTTTTTTTCGTTAGGCACTGACGGCGGCGTCGAATCCGGGCTGGAATTTGAATGTGTGGACATACGAACCTCGTTAATCGGTTAATTAGTTCATTAGTAAATTAAAATATCCTGCGGATACTAACAGAGCCGTAAATAAAATATACTAGCACTCGGGTACGGTGCTATTACTGCCACTACTGGCGTAACCTGGCGTAACCTTTAGCTAAGAGCCTTCGTCTACTAAACTCTTTGTTAGGTATCAATCAGGTGTCGACCCGGTATTAAATAGGCACCAAACCGGTTGAAGCTTCGCGGATTTTCCGCTTTTTGGTCAATTAATGGATATTTTAACCATGACTCACATCCTTCTTACAATGAAAGATACGGCGAAAAATACAGTGGCAAACTGGCCAGTAAAGGCTATTTTCGCAGCCTCAGTATTACTATTATCCAGCATTGCTATGTCCTCAGCAGTGTCTGCTGAGCGTAGCCCTGATGTCACGCTTGGCAAGGCGCTGCATGAAAAAAATTGCATGAAGTGCCACGATAACCGCCAATACACACGCCCTAACCGCATTATTCATACGTTTGAAGATTTACACGCCCGTGTTGAGTTTTGCGATACGGCCTCAAACGCAGGATTTTCCAGTGATAATCTTGATGACGTGGTGGAATACCTCAACGTCAACTTCTATAAATTCATGAAATAACCTCAAAAGTGGCCCAAAATGACTAATCTGACCGAAAAAACCTGTAAACCCTGTGAGGGTGGCGTTAAACCGCTTAGCCCGGATGAAGCGGCCACCATGCTGCAACAAGTCACGGGCTGGGACATCAGCGACGATACCAACGTTATTAGCCAAACCTTCCGCTTTAAAAATTACTACAAAACCATGGCTTTTGTGAATGCCGTGGCCTGGGTGGCTCATGCTGAAGACCACCACCCCGATATGGAGGTGGGCTATAACCGATGCCTGATCAACTTTAGTACTCATGCTATTGGCGGGCTTTCGGAAAATGACTTTATTTGCGCGGCTAAGATCGATGCTCTTTTGAAAACGGATAGCTGATACGGCTTCCACCCGACCACTTTTAATCCCGTAATATGACAATACAACTTTTGACTTCCACACTGACCTTTATTGCTCGATTTCCCTCACTGCAGCCTCATTTATGACCAAACGTAAGTTAAACCGACGCCAAACCTGGTGCGCGGAGAAAATTCAGGCAGAACGCCTTAAACGCGCCAGCAAGAAGGTAGCTGCCGTTGAATCTACATTAGAGGGTAGCGAGCTTGGCCCTGAGCAGGTCGGCCGTGTCATTACCCGTTACGGCGCGCAAGTCGACCTTGAGGATGCACAGCAAAACCGCTTTCGTTGTTTATTAAGGCGCAACCTGCCCTCGCTGGTCTGTGGTGATCGGGTGGTATGGCAGGCAGGGCCGGACAATACCGGTGTGGTGGTGGCCATGGAGCCACGCGACAGTTTGTTGGAGCGCCCGGATGCGGATAACCAGCTTAAACCTGTGGCCGCCAATATCAGCCAGATTTTAGTCGTGGCAGCACCCGAGCCGACACTGGATATCGACCTCATCAATCGTTATCTTGTCGCGGCGGAGATGACTGAAATCCCGCCGGTGATCATCATCAACAAAATTGACTTGCTGAGTGACAAGGCCTTTGAGACGCTGAAAAAGCGCTTCCGCCCCTATCAGGACATCGGTTACAGCGTCATTTTCGCGACGACCCAACATCCCAATGG
>NVUB02000168.1 GCA_002401775.2 Ectothiorhodospiraceae bacterium | reverse complement strand
GTCCTCAACCAGTAAAGAATCTTCGTCGTCACTCAGGTCTTCAGTAGAAAATTCCGGGGATATGGTTTCAAATTCATCCTCAGTAACGTCGACAAGCAAAGCATCATCTTGTGGGGTAACGTCTTCTTCACCGGAAAAGGCGGTGACTTCTGCTTGTGGAGCGTCTACAACGATAAGCTCAGGTGAAGCAATGTCGCTGATGTTAAATTGAGTACCGGCAGCCATGGCATCGGCTTGGCCGGCCAGAACTCTTATCGGCGGCCGTGTATTACTTTCTTTTTTAAGGTGCGTAAGTATTCCCTTAACTACCGTTTCAGCATTGTTCAATAATGTGAATACGGCAGGACTTGATGGTATTTTGTTGTCGAGGATACGGTTTAGCAGGTTTTCCATAGACCAGGCAAAGTCGCCCATGACGACGGCGCCCGCTAGCCGCCCACTTCCTTTAATGGTGTGATACGAGCGGCGCAGTGTTTCCAGGGATTTCTGGTCTTCATTGTTTGCACGCCAGGCATGTAAACAATCGGTCATAGTGACGAGCACTTCATCCGCTTCTTCAACAAAGATTTCGAGGATCTCTTCGTCAATGACTTCCTCAGGGAAGACTTCAGGTTCAGTGGCCGTAGACGACGTCGTCGTTGCGGCCTCGCTTGCCGCTGCGGTAGATTGTTCTGGAGATTGCGCTGATGGTATTTCATCCGTTTCAGCAGCTTCCGCAAAATCCGGAGCGGCAATGAATTCAGTAGGGGGGGCGTTGACTGCATCTGATTGAAATTCAGGCACTGCCGCTTCAACGTTAATAACAGAAGAAACTGATTCAACAGGGTGCCCAAGCTGCTCAACACTAATCTCAGCGACCGCTAATACTGCATCGGCTCTACCGCGACCTTCTTCAATGGCTTCCAAGTAATATTCAATACTGGTAATGGCATCGGCCAAGGTATCCAGTTGGCCAGGCTTTGGGGTGGTCTGCGCCGCGAGCACGTCTTCCCGAATATAAGCATTTGCAGCGCCGAGTAATTTAGCGGCGCGATCCAGGTTCATTACGGCAAGCGCCCCCTGGATTTGTGCCAGCTTGGCGGGCGCATCATTGATGACCTCGAAATGCCCGGGTTCTACGGCAAAAGTATTGAAGCCTTCTTTTACGTCGGCCAATACCTGTCTGGATTCCTTAATAACCAGATTAGCGATTTGAACCTGTTCACTCGCGGGTAATAATACTCTTGAGTCCTCATCATTTTGCACTGATAAGTTAGGGGCTTCGTCTTCCGTATGGGCGCGTTGCGATGTTTGTATATTGTCGAGCGAGGACTCGACATAAAGTAAGGCACTGGCGGTTTCCATTAATGCGCTTTCAACGGGGTCTTCACCGGTATCGACGAGCTGGGCTAAATGGATGGCCTGGTCCTGAATAACCTTACGCAGGTCGCCGAGACCCAGCATGGCCAACGTATCAGCGGTACGATCCAGCGTTTCGGCAAGGGGGCTGAGGTTGGTGATGTCACGTTCAGCACTGCGTACAAAAATATCCAGCTGATCCTTGACCTGTAGCAGTTCTTCTTTGATGACGGAGGAAACGCTGCCCATGATATCGGCAGTGGAACCTTTGAGGTTATCCATTGCCTCTTCCAATGCGCCACCGTAAGGCAGTAATTGTTCGAGATTAAAGGCTTGTTTGAGGGCGCTGACGCGTGGGCCACTGGACGTGGAGGTGCCAGCGTAATAAAGGCAGTTTTTAATTAGATCAGAGGGTGGATTGTCGCATATTGACTGTTCGCCACCATCAATGATGCGTTTGATCTGGCGATCAATTTGCCCCATGAGCATTTTTACGGACGTACTGTTTTCTAGTCCTTCATCGATAAGGGACTCGATAATGCCGCCAGCGACCCACCACATTTGTTGCACGTCATCAGTATCTGAGGAATTTTGTAATTCGCGTAATACCGCAGACATTTTTTTCAGGCTGCCAGCGCGGTCGTTATCGCGTAGCACCCCAAGTAGAGAAACTTGATAAATAGGCCGTAATTTTCGTGCGTACGCGGGTGCGGCGGGGTAGTTTTTTCCTGGGGTCAGGCGTTTTTCGGGTGGCGCTACCGTAAGGTCAGGAGAGAAAAAGGCATTTTCACTGAGTAATGGCTCTCCGCGTGCTGCCCGTAAGTCATTCAGCAGGGGAGTTAGTACAACGGGCATATCAGGCTGGCCACGCTCCAGGCTTTCGAGATAGCTGGGCATTTGCAGGGTGGCGCGAATTAATACATCGAAGGCATCATCTTTTTGAGCAATTTGATCGTTGAGCAATGCATTGGCGAGTTTTTCCATCTCTTCGGCAAGCAAAGCAGCGCCGTAGATCTCTACCATCTGCAGCGTGCCATATATCTGGTGTAGATAGGTGGCGCAGAATCGGATCTGAGTTGTGTCCGTAGGGTCCTCGATGAAGGCTTCCAGCGCCTGACTAGTCTGGTTCAGGCTTTCCTGGATTTCATCTTTAACCCACGTCAATGTGGTGAAATCGAGTTGCTCACTCATCATTATTTAGTGTGCCTGTGCGTGGGTTTATGCATCGTTTCTTCATTTTATCAGTGTTGAAAAGCCAATGTGTTTGCAAAGGGGTAACGTTTAATTTTGGGATGTTCCCAATTAAGTAGCTCGCCGACACCCAAGACCAATAGTCCGCCAGGTCGTAAGTGTTCTGCTAAAGTATTGGCAATTTGAATGCGTTGCTCTTTATCAAAATAAATCAATAAATTTTGGCAAATAATGATATCCATCATGCCAATGGGTGCTGCGCCAACATCTAATATGTTCAAGTGGTTAAAACAAACGCGTTTACGTAAGTTTTCGTTTACCTGAAACTTGTCATCGTCGGTGACGGTAAAATAGTTATCGAGCCAACGGGGTTCAATATTTTTAATCTGTTGCCGGCTATAAATTCCTTTCCGGCCGCGTGCTAACGCGTTGCGGCTGATATCGCTGGCGGTAATGCCTAAATAAAAGTCGCAGGCCAGGGAATTCAGTTGATCGTCAAGCGCCATGGCAATGCTATAAGGTTCTTCACCCGTGGAGCAGCCAACGCTCCATACATTAATGGTTAGCGGGCGGGTCTCTGACTGCTGACAAAAGGCCGGTATATATTTGTCGCGTAACAATGACAGCACACTTTCTTGTCGCAGGAAGCGTGTTTCATGAACCGTTAAATGGTGTACCAGTTGGTCCCATTCAATGGCACCCTCACGCCCGGCGCACACGTAGTTGTAATATATTTGGAAGTCATTAATGCCCAGCTCACGCATACGCATGCCAAGGTTGGTGACCAAAAATGAGATACGGTTATCCGGCAAGCGCATGCCTGTGCGCTTTTTGAGCAAAGCAGCCCATTTCTGGAACTGCTCGGGCTCCATTTGAGGCAGTCGTTTGACGACCATTTCCTCATAGCCAGGTAGGTATTCCATATTTGGTTTCATTAAAGATGTGACCGTTTTACATCCGTAGTGACAAGTGTGTGGTAAGTCGTGGTAAGTGGTAATAAGTAATGATCAATTAATCAGGCAGTTTGAAGCCGGCAACTGATTTGCGCAGTTCATTGGACAAATCTGCCAAGTTACCAATGGATGCCGATGTTTCGTTGGTACCGGCAGATGTTTGCGTGGTGACTTCCTGGATGACATTCATACTTTCCGAAATACTGGAAGCCGCCGCAGCCTGTTGCTGGGCCGAATCCGAAATAGAGGTGGTAAGGTCGGCCAGGTGAATAGAAACCGTTTCGATTTCTTCCAATGCCTCACCAGCATTCTGTGCCAGTTTGGCCCCTTCAACCACCTGGGTCGTCGATATTTCCATGGAGGCAACCGCTTCGTTGGTATCGGATTGGATGGTTTTCACCAAGGCTTCGATCTGGCGAGTAGCATCGGTCGATTTTTCAGCGAGTCGTTGTACCTCATCCGCAACCACCGCGAAACCACGACCGGATTCACCGGCCATAGCGGCCTGGATAGCGGCGTTCAATGCGAGGATGTTGGTTTGATCGGCGATGTCGTTGATCAGTTCAACCATGTCACCAATTTCCTGCGAGCTTTCACCCAGTCGTTTGATTCGTTTTGAGGTTTCCTGAATCTGTTCACGGATAGTATCCATACCGCGAATCGTATTTTGCACCGCACCCGTACCTTTTTTGGCGATTTCCATGGAGCGTGTTGCCACCGCGGAAGACTCCGTTGCGTTGCTGGATACCGTGTCGATGGAAATAGCCATTTCGTTCACAGCGGCTGATGCAGCCGTAATCTGCTCGGCCTGGTGGTCACTGGCTTCGGCCAAATGCATGGCAGTCGCCTGCGTTTCCTGAGCGGCAGACGAGACCTGCACGGTGGTTTCATTGATGGTGGAAACCAGTCGGCGAAGTTGGTCAATGGTGTAATTGATGGCATCCGCGATAGCGCCAGTGATGTTTTCCGTCACCGTAGCCGTCGTGGTGAGATCGCCGATGGCGAGATCGCCAATTTCGTCCAACAGACGCATGATGGCGTCCTGGTTTTGTTTGTTCTGTTCGGCGGTTTCGGCCAGACGCTTGCGGGTGTCTGTCTGGATTTTATAGCCTAACAAGATAAGGATTAACAGAGCACTACCCCCCAGCAAATTACCCGTTGTGGTGGTGATTATCCGAGTGCTGCTCAATTGAGTATAAGCGTTACGCAAGTCTGTGGTAATGGTCAGCAGCGCTTCACTTTGTTTGGCCATGCTGGTCGATGCTTTTTGAGCGCCAAACAGTGATGGGGTCTGTTCTAATATACGTCCTACTAATTCATGGACGGTTTCAAACTGTTCAGAAACTTCGGCGAGTTTATCGCGTGCGTCAGGATCCCGAACCCGTCGTACATTCATTTTCCGGTCGCCCTTGATCATGCCGGTGAGCACCCGGCCAAACAGGGCGGCATCCCGGCCAAAGCGTTCAGCCGCAGCCGAGGAACCAACGCCACCTTGCAACACCTTGTTGGCATTAACGGAAATACGCGGCACCAACATCAATTGGCGGCTGGCGATGTAAATTTGGCTGGCGTTAGCGCCAGATTCAATCATTAAACTAACCACTTCATCAGAAAGTGCGAGCAGGTTAGGCATGGTTTCGTTAATGGCGCCAACAAACTCACTGAGCATGCGGATGGTGCCTTCAGCGCGTAGAACGGAGTCGGCATTTTTGCCAAAGTCGTCCCATAAGGTGGTTACGCTTTGTAATTGTGACTGGACATCCGACGGCGATGCCGGCGTTCCAGTTTCTTTATTGCCGTCGCGCAAAAGGTTCAGGTTGTTCTCAAACTGATCGCGGGATTGTCGGAGTAATTTAAAGGCCGTCACATTGGCACTGGCAGATTCAGTGGCGTTTTTCACGATACTTTGTGACAACACACGTTGCTCGCCCGCGAGACTAATGTACTCCTTGTCGAAAGCAGAGTTTGTGCCAACGTAGAAGAAGGCTGCTACGGATGAGGCCAGCAGAACCAATAGTGCTGCGCCCAGTATCAGTATGCCGGTATCTGCGACAATTTTGGAATTGGATGCTATTTTCATCGTGGTTTGGCTCCTAGCCCCTAGTTTTGGCAATCAGTTATTAAAAAAGGTAGTGAATTATTATTGTGCTACTTATTATTGTGTTACACGGCGACTTTATAAAATTGTGGGTTTTGAGATAGTGAAGAGACATCAAATAAATGCCAGGTTCGACCATCTTGCTCAAAGGCGCCGCGAATATAGGCCTTTGTTCCCGTATCCATTTTCCTGATCCGGGTCACCCGGTTGTCTGGTTCGAAATGGCGTAGCCCCATCACTTCATCGACTAACAAACCACTGTTTAACTCGCCCTGCTGGATGATCAAAACCCGGGACAGAGCGCTTAAATGCATGGGTGGCTGGCCCAGGTAGGCTTGTAAATCCATGACGGGCAGTAACGTCCCGCGGATATTTGCCAGTCCTTTAATCCAAGATTGCGTGCCGGGTACTAACGTGAGTTTTGGGTAATGTAGTATTTCATTGACTTGAGTGAGCGGCGCAACCATGGTGATGTCGCCAATGCGAAAGCCAATGCCGCTCCACAAAGAATGCGTTTCAACCTGTTGAGGCAGGCCCTTTGCATTTTGTATACTTTGCTGCTGCATCGAAATGAGCAGATCAAAGGGATGTTTTTGAGAAGCCACGTATCCAGTTACCGTTTGATATTATTATATTGATGAGCCAACGTATGACGCTTTAAAAACCCGTAATGACCTTATGCATGAAGCAAGCTGTTTATTTTACTAATAAGTTCTTTCTCTTGAGCGGGTTTTGTGACGTAATCTTTAGCGCCTTGTCGTAAACCCCACATTTTATCGGTTTCCTGATCTTTAGTGCTGACAATGATGATCGGGATATTATTGGTTTCCGGGTCGTTTGCTATTTGTCGCGCCGCCTGGAACCCATTCATACCCGGCATTACCACATCCATTAAAATGAGATCTGGTTTGTCTGATTTGGCCTTATCTACCCCTTCTTCACCGTTATTGGCCGTCGCGACGGAAAACCCATGCTTTTCCAACATTGATGTCAGTACATGAATTTCAGTGGGTGAATCGTCAACTATTAAGATGTTTGTCATGGAATGTTTCTCCAAATGTACTAATGGCAAGTGTGCTAACTATTATATGTCAACTAAATCGTCTTGTTCGTGTTATTGAATGGCAGCCAGATGTTCTTTTATAGCACCTAACAGTTCATCTTTAGTAAAAGGCTTGGTTAAATAACGATCAGAGCCAACGATGCGGCCTCGAGCACGATCAAAGAGACCGTCCTTGCTTGTCAGTAAAATGACGGGTGTGTTTTTATACGTATGATTTTTTTTGATGAGGGCACACGTTTGGTAGCCGTCTAAACGCGGCATCATGATGTCGACAAATATCACATCAGGATTTTGATCAGTAATTTTTGCGAGTGCTTCAAAACCATCGGTGGCAGTGACGACTTCACAGCCCGCTTTTTTTAGCAACGTTTCAGCAGTGCGTCGAATGGTTTTGCTGTCGTCAATGACCATGACTTTCACGCCTTCCAGGCTAGTTTCTTCAATTTCACTCGACACCGCTTCACCTCTAACTAGGTTGTTATCACATTAACGTCCTGCAACGTGCGATAAATATCGCGAACAGGCGTTGAAAATTTGGGGGGTTAAACGGTTTCAAACCCAAATGCTGGCAGAACATTAGCTGGCAGTTCGAGCTGTCAGTCCGGAAAAACCCCGCGCGCATTTTTAACCTGCACTATATAACCAATTGGTACCAGATAGGCTACCGTGTCAAATTATGACACTTATCATCGCGTAAACGAATCTTTTGGTTTTGATGCTGCGATGTTTTTGGCTAATGAATTCTAAAATCTTTCATTCAGCCGGAACGGGTGGGTTGGGAACGCGAATCCCAGAAACCTGCCTGTTAAATCAATAGCATCGCTTCGTTTATTTATCACATTATTCAAGTACAATCCATAAGTGGTTGCTGTTCATACGTATATCCGTTTGAGCAGCAGCTCTTCCAGACTATCGGCCAGAGTGTGCCATACCTTAATGGGCGCTCTGTTTTTACTGAAAGCTTGACGGTCAATAATGCTGAAATTTATATTGATAAAATAGTGAAGTACAGCCTAAAGCAAGGGTGTCCACGGTGTTGTAATGTATGGTCATAAAACCCTGGAAATGTATTAATGGCAGATGTGTCTGCGTCGAAAACTCTTTCGTCGTCTGGTCATCTTCTGTGTAAAGCAGCCAATGAGCATAATATGATAAAGCTTGTCCTTTTGATGGATCCCATAAGTGGTATAAAACCACATAAAGATAGCAGTTTTGCAATGGCCCTGGCCGCTCAGGCGCGAGGCTGGTCGTTGTATTACTTGGAAATGGACGATCTGTTCTTGCGCGACGGACGAGCATTTGCCCAATTGCGGTCTTTGGTGGTGCGTGATGAAGCCAGCGACTGGTATAGCCTGGGTGAAGCGCAGGAAATAGCATTAAGTGAGTTAGACGTATTGATCATGCGCAAAGATCCGCCTATCGACACTGAGTACTTGTACGCCACACAGATGTTGGCGCGTGCTGAGGCGGAAGGCATGTTAGTGGTCAACCGCAGTCAGGCCTTGCGTGAGGCCAATGAAAAGCTGGCTTGTGCCTGGTTTCCGCAATGTGCACCGCCAACGCTGGTAACACGCAACCAGACAAAGCTGCGTGATTTTTTGGCAGAGTTTTCCGATGTTATTATTAAACCGCTGGATGCTATGGGGGGCGCCTCTATTTTTCGGATAAGAAGTGACGACCCCAATATCGGCGTCATTTTTGAAACCCTCACGGAATATGGGCAGCGTTATGCCATGGTGCAACGCTATATCCCCGAAATAAGTGCGGGCGATAAACGTATATTGTTGATTAACGGGGAGCCTGTGCCTTATGCCCTGGCGCGTGTGCCCGCCAAGGGTGAGACACGCGGTAATCTCGCCGTAGGGGGTACCGGAGTGGGTGTGGAACTATCAGATCGCGACCGTTGGATTTGCGAGCAAGTTGGGCCACGACTTAAGGCGATGGGTCTAATGTTTGTTGGTTTGGATGTCATCGGCGACTATCTGACAGAAATTAATGTGACAAGTCCGACCTGCATTCGCGAGCTTGATAGCCTGTATGGCCTGGATATAGCAGGCCAGTTAATGGATGCCATTGCGGCTGAATTAACATCGGCTGCTGGCGGAAATAAGGGTGAATTGTCTGCATGATTGATGCGTTTTTCCGTCTTATTCTACTGTTTGCCGTTGTTTTCCTGACAGCTTGTAGTCCTAAGCCAACCGTTCACCATGAGCAGCTACTGGTTTTTGGGACGGTGGTAGACATTAAATTATGGGGTGTGGAAGCGCCAGAAGCCCAACGACTGATTACGCAGTTGGCAGAAGATTTTGAATATATGCACCGTTCATGGCATGCCTGGCATGCTGGGCCTCTGGGGCGGGTCAATGCGCTGTTACTTGAAGGCAAGACATTTACGGCGGTGCCCTCGATTATGCCCCTGGTAGAACGCAGCTCAGAGCTGTCACTGCTCAGTGGAGGCCTGTTTAACCCAGCCATTGGTAAGCTCATTGCACTGTGGGGGTTTGCCAGTGATAAACCACCCAAAGGCCCACCGCCCAGCGACGTAGCAATACGCGCGATACTTGAGCAACGTCCGTCGATGTCGGACGTTTACCTGGAAGGGTTGCAGATGCGAGGTAAAAATCCGGCACTAAAGCTGGATTTTGGTGCCTTTGCCAAGGGCTATGCCGTAGATCGTGCCATTGAATTCTTACAGGAAGCTGGCATTAAAAATGCGGTAGTGAATGCCGGTGGTGATTTACGGGCCATTGGACGCCACGGCGAGCGGCCCTGGCGCATTGGGATCCGGCACCCTCGTCAGGCCGGTATCCTCGCCTCTGTGGAAGTGGAAGGCGATGAAAGCGTCTTTACATCGGGAGATTATGAGCGTTATTTTGATTGGGAAGGCAAACGCTACGACCACATCATCGACCCGCGGACCGGATACCCGGCAAAAGGCTTAAGCTCGGTAACGGTGTTTGCACAACAAGCTGACCTGGCAGATGCAGCGGCCACGGCGTTGTTTGTCGCGGGCCCAAAAGAAGAAGACTGGTTGCCCGTCGCACGAGCGATGGGCATTACTGGTGTGATGTTAGTCGATGAAGAAGGCGGCATTCAGATAACACCGAGCATTCAGGAGCGCCTATATTTTGAACCTGGGCCGGAGTCAGGCTCTGAGGCGACAGCACCCTCTGGCATTCGGGTGAGCCAGCCTTTGATGATTAAGCCAGTGAATGTTAATCCAGTGAACGTTAAGCCCCCGAATGTTAATCCGCCAATGAGTACACCCGTGGGTAAATCAGCGGATAGCCAGACATTGTGAGGCGGTGGGGTCTGACGCGTGGTGATAGTGTGGTGCTTTTACTGGCGTTTATTCTTGTCGCAGGCTTGTATGTCAAATATTGGCACTCGGATGGCCACGGTGCAGAGACGTTGGTATTACTGGATGGCAAACCCTGGGCGCGGCTTAATTTGTTTCATGACCATGATTTGGTGGTACCGGGGCCGCTAGGTGAGAGTCATATCCAGGTGAGAGATGGACAAGTACGGTTTACAGCCTCACCCTGCGCCAACAAGTTGTGTGTGCATACTGGCTGGTTGAAACAGGGCGGGGAAGTGGCCATTTGCCTGCCAAACCGCGTCAGTTTGCAGATTTTAGCCAGTGACCCGCGTTTTGATGCCATCAATTTTTAACCGAGCATCATGAGCCAACCCATAACCGAATCCATGAGCCAACGCATTAAGACCACGCGGGATGACCACCTCATCGCCGGCTTTACGGCCCTGGCAATTACCATTCATATTGCCGAAAGTGCCTTGCCCAGCCCATTGCCGGGAATAAAGCCCGGACTGGCGAATGTCGTTACATTGTTAGTGTTATGCCGATATGGATGGCAAATGGCTGCCTGGGTGTCCCTGTTACGGGTATTGGTGGGGAGCATCTTAATTGGCACCTTTTTATCGCCAGCCTTTTTTCTGTCGGCCGCCGGTGCCTTGTTCAGTGTGGCGGCACTGGGAATAATGGTTGTGCTATCACGAATGCTACCATCCTGGGCACCTGGGCCGATTGGCCTGGCAGTGGTGGCCGCACTGGCCCATATGACGGGTCAGTTTTGGCTAGCCTATGGATTATTTGTTCCGCATTCGGGATTGTTAGGTCTCTATCCACTACTGATGTCCCTGGCCGCACTATTGGGGATATTGAGTGGCTGGTTGACCCGCACCGTGTTGTCGCGGTTGAATAGTCTTCCTGAAAAATAATTTGTGAATGCAATGAAGGGCATGTTTTTTCATATGGTTACCTAAATGGTTTCAAACAATGGTTTCAATTAATGGCTTCAAATAAGGGTTTCAAATAAATGACGGCGGCACAGGCAACACAAACTGACTCGCCCCTGCAACAGTCCCGTAAGCCGCGTCCACCGATGCGACCTAAGGTGACAACAGGGGATCGCCTTAGCTTGACGGTGTTTTTTGCGATTATCCTCCACAGTTTGATCATCCTCGGTATTAGTTTCAGTCAGGAAGATCGGGAACAACCCCCACAAAAGCTCCCCGGTCTGGAAGTGACCCTGGTACAGAGCCGTAGCGATAAAGAAATTGAAGATGCCGATTTTCTGGCTCAGGCAAATCAGGAGGGCGGTGGAGATACTGAGGAAAAGGTCAGGCCTTCCACGGAAGTCGCCCCAGTGGTGGCAACGGGAGAACAAGGTGATGTGCGTGAATTTGTGCCGGAAACAAAAATCGCCACCCAACCTGAGCCACAACGGCAGGAATTACTGACGGCAGCACGTTCTGAACGGAAAATATCGGCAGGTATCAATGCGCCCAAGTCAGAAGAACAACAACTCACCGCAGCCCAGTTATTATCTCGGAGTAAGGAAATTGCTCGCTTATCGGCTGAAATTGATCAAACACAGCGAATATTTGCCCACCGCCCCAAGCGTAAATATATATCGGCACGCACTAAAGAATATCGTTACGCCAGTTATGAAGAGGCCTGGCGTGCCAAGGTGGAGCGCATTGGTAAAATTAACTTTCCCGATCAGGCCAAACGTCAGAAGTTGTCGGGCAGTTTGATAATGGCGGTTACCTTGAAAAATGACGGTAGCATCCAGTCCATCGACATACGCCAGTCGTCGGGGCATAAAATTCTTGACGACGGTGCCGTACGGATCGTACGTCTGGCGGCGCCCTTTGCGCGGTTTTCAGAAGATATCCGTAAAGAAGTGGATGAACTGGTGATTACTCGCACCTGGGTGTTTGAGGCTGGGCGGCGGTTTTCGGCAAAATAGTCAGCGAAATGTGTCTTTGCTTTCAAACTGAGGATTCTAGGTTTAATGGGTGATTACGGTGGAGTACCGCTAGCCGTCTATTTTTGATAGTAATGAACGACGTGATGCCGCTATTGGTGCAACCCCGTAATACAGTATCTGTTACTCTACCCGTTGTTACTCCTTTGACATTACCTTGGCTCCATAATATGCCCATGGCCGAATCCGGTTATCTGACCCATCAATTCCTCATCGCAATGCCAACATTGCTGGACCCCAATTTCTTTCACAGTGTGGCTTACATCTGTGAGCACAATGAATATGGCGCCATGGCCATCATTATTAATCAACCGGTTAATTTAACGGTTGGCGAATTGATGGCACAAATGGACGAGCATCCTACGCAACAGAGTATTATTGAAAAACCCGTTTTTCGTGGCGGCCCGGTCGACGTTGAGCGTGGTTTTGTGCTGCACAAAGGTAGCTTTGGCTGGGAATCCAGTTTGCCGGTCACGGATCAAATATCGCTCACCACCTCTAACGACATTATTATTGCTATGGCAGAGGGTCGTGGCCCGGAAAACAGTATCGTTGCATTGGGTTATACGGGATGGGGTCCGGGACAGTTGGAAGAAGAGATTCTAGGCAATGCCTGGCTCAATGTGCCAGCGAATAGCGAGATATTATTTGATACAGCGGTTTCGGAACGTTGGGAAGCCGCCGCGAAATTGATTGGTATTGATATCCTCCAATTAACCGGTGAGTCAGGGCATGCATGATTTTTTACGCATACTTTTACGCGGCAGAGCGCAGTAATCTATGAAGGAGTAGTGCAGGTGCAGCGCAGTACTCGTGCAGAGTCATACCGAAACTAAAGAGTCATACCGAAATATTATGAGTTCTGATAAAAACCGCACGCTATTGGGGTTCGATTACGGTCTTAAGCGCATCGGTGTGGCAGTGGGTCAGGAATTAACCGGCACGGCCACCGCCTTATGTACCGTAAGAGCGAATGATGGCAAACCAGACTGGGATGAAATTACCCGGCTCATAGGTCAATGGCAACCAGATGAAGTGGTGGTTGGCCTACCACTGAATATGGACGGTTCGGGCAGTGAACTGAGCCGTCGGGCACAACGTTTTGGGAATCAATTGAATGGGCGCTACAATCTGCGCGCCCATTTTATGGACGAGCGACTGTCATCATTGCAAGCAGCGGAAGAACTTCAGGGGAAATCGCGTAAAATACAGGCCGCCGATATCGACAAGGTGGCGGCAAAAATCATTCTTGAGTCCTGGCTGGAGAGTAGTGGTGAATAGAAAAATAATGCGCAGCAGCAAAGGCAAACCATGATGTCACAGAGTGCAACAGAGAATTCTCAATCAGCCCCCCATATTGAATCATTGATCCCCCGCATGGCAGAAAAATTGCGCAGTCGGTTTGCCGACCGGCATGCCAGTAGTGCCGTTGAGGACGCTCTAATGGTTGGTATTCATACCGGTGGAGTATGGGTTGCTGAAAAACTGCATGCGCAACTGGGCATTAAGCAAACATTGGGAAAACTGGATATTTCTTTTTATCGGGACGATTTCTCACGAATAGGCATGAATCCACAGGTTATGCCTTCGCAGCTACCGACCACGGTAGATGATAGCCACATTATATTGGTTGACGACATATTGCATACGGGCCGCACTATTCGCGCCGCACTCAATGAACTTTTTGACTATGGTCGTCCCGCGTCGGTAACCCTGGTGGTATTAGGTGAGCGTAGCGGCCGTGAACTTCCCATACAGGCTGATATTGTGGGCCAGCATATCTCCTTAAACGAGCATGAGCACGTCAAACTCAGCGGGCCGGACCCGTTACGGCTGGAGGTGGTGCAGACACCATGAGACGACACAGTTTACAGCTGGATGCCGAGGGGCGGTTGCGACATTTACTGACTATTGAAGGCCTCAAACGTCAGCAAATTGTGGATATCCTCGATACAGCAGAATCCTTTATCGGCGTGGGTGACCATCAGATGAGGAAAGTCCCCCTGTTACGCGGCAAGACCGTGGTGAACCTGTTTTTTGAGGCCAGTACACGCACGTTGACCACATTTGAACTGGCGGCCAAACGGCTATCAGCCGATGTACTGAAAATAAACATCGACACCTCGGCCACCGTAAAGGGTGAAAGCCTGCTCGACATGCTGCGTAACCTCGAAGCCATGCAATGCGATATGTTTGTGGTACGCCACGGCGACAGTGGCGCCGCGCACTTAATTGCGCAACACGTCGCGCCTCACATCAGCGTGATAAATGCAGGTGATGGTCGTCATGCGCATCCGACTCAGGCTTTGCTGGACATGTTTACCATCCGCCGTCGCAAGGGTGACTTTGCAGCGCTGACGGTGGCCATCGTGGGGGACATTATGCATTCGCGGGTTGCTCGCTCGCAGATACATGCGTTGACCACATTGGGGGTCTCTGAGGTTAGGGTAGTTGCACCAAAAACGCTGATCCCGAGCGAGGTGGAAAGTTTGGGCGTACACGTTTATCACGACATGAAAGAAGGGCTGCGGGGTGCTGACGTGGTCATCATGTTGCGCCTGCAAAAAGAGCGCATGAGCGGGGCCATGTTGCCCAGTGAAAATGAATATTTCCAAAGTTTTGGCCTCACTAAAGACAAGCTGGCCATGGCCAAACCTGATGCCATCGTCATGCATCCTGGGCCCATTAATCGGGGTGTGGAAATTGATTCCGAGATTGCCGATGGCCCACAATCGGTCATTTTGGAGCAGGTGAGCAACGGTATTGCCGTGCGTATGGCTGTTATGTCCATGGTCCTGGGTCGCCCCCCTATAGAGGGTGGAGCGACGGAAGGTGTTTCGGACAACGTTCCAGATAAGAGAAGTACCCCATGAATATATCCATAGTGGGTGGTCGTATCATTGATCCCGCAAATAACGTTGATCAGCTTAGTGATCTGCACGTCGCCTTCGGCAAAGTGTTGGCTGTCGGTAAAGCACCGGCGGACTTTACAGCGGATAAAAAGATCGACGCCAAAGGGCAGGTCGTTTGCCCCGGTTTGGTGGATTTGCAGGCGCGCTTGCGTGAGCCGGGCCAGGAAAACACGGCGACTATTGCCAGTGAAACGCGGGCCGCCGCAAAATCAGGCATCACCACACTAGTGTGTCCTCCTGATACCCATCCCGTGACAGATACCCCCGCCGTGGTTGACTTGATACGCCATCGGGCGAGTCAGGCAGGTTTTGCCCGTGTTGTGTCACTGGGAGCCTTGACCAAAAACCTGGAGGGCAAGCAACTCGCGGAAATGTGTGCCTTGAAACAGGCCGGTTGTGTGGGGGTAAGCAATGTTCAGGCGGCCATTACCAGCACGGAAGTAATGCGTCGGGCAATGGAATATGCGTCAAGCCAGAACATGCCAGTATTTTTACATGCACAAGACCCATGGCTAGCCTCACAGGGCTGTGCCCACGAAGGTGCAGTCAGCGTTCGCCTGGGGCTGCCCGGTATTCCCGAAGCAGCGGAAACGATAGCAGTAGCGCGTGAGTTGCAACTTATTGAATTGACAGGCGTTACAGCCCATTTCTGTCAGTTGTCCAGTGAAAGAGCGGCGAAAATGATCGCCCGCGCTCAACACGATGGCCTGCCAGTGACCGCTGACGTGACGGC
>NVUB02000167.1 GCA_002401775.2 Ectothiorhodospiraceae bacterium | reverse complement strand
GCATGCCGTGGGTGCGCAAACTACACCTTCCCAATGTCACGCCCGAGGTACCGGACATACTGGAGATACTACAGCGGTGCCCACACATTATAGAGTTAACTGTTAAAATAGAGAGTGGGGCGGGTGCGATGGTGGTGGCGGCGATGTTGCCGGCTCGTCTCCGAGTGCTGCACTGGGAGGATAAGGGCGCAGAAACGTTACCAGCCAGTATTATGCAGTTAAGCCCGGCATCCAGAATGTCATATAGACCACTGGATTCCGGATCAGGCCAGGAATGACGAATAGAAGTGGTGCAGTTTTATACTTCTATACGCTGTCCAACATTACATTCACGGGGCCGCACTGATTTGCACGAAAAAAACCGGGCAATGGCAACTTGCTCACTTTTTATCGTTCGTATTGACCGTAGCAAAGTTCAAATGCACAAAGCCCAGGCGTCGAGAAGCATCCATGACGGTGATCACTGACTGGTGCGGTGTTTTGGCATCAGCACTCAATATAATCGGTGGGTCTGTTCTGTCCCCCGCCACTTCCTGCATGGCTTTCATGAGGGTTTCCAATTGGGTGTTGATGACTCGCTGGTTGTTCACATAGAACGTGCCTTCGGCATCAACCGTGACTTGCAGAACAAATTCATCGGCCACTTTGGCGCTGGCGGTGGCTTCTGGCAACATGATTTCGATTTCGGATTCCCGCTCGAAGGTGGTCGAAACCATAAAAAAGATCAGCAGCAAAAACACCACGTCGATGAGCGGCGTGATGTTAACTTCCAGGCTTTCTTTTTGTGCAGGCGATATATTCACAGACAATCAGCTCGCGGACGGCTTGCTGGCAGCGGCTTTAACAGGCGTTTCCGAGGGACGATCCCCATGAATCACCTCCACCATTTTAATGGCTTCCTGTTCCATGAAGACCACTAGGCTGTCAATGAGTCCACGAAAATAACGGTGTGCCATCAAGCTGGGGATAGCGACCGATAATCCGGCTGCAGTGGTAATAAGCGCTTCGGAAATGCCGCCCGCTAACACCGTGGGATTACCAACACCTTGCGTAGTAATGACGCTGAAGACTTTGATCATGCCGATGACGGTTCCCAACAGACCCAACAAAGGCGTAATGGCGGCGATGGTGCCCAAGCTGTTCATGTAACGCTCCAGCTCGTGCACGACGTGTCGGCCGGTTTCTTCGATACTTTCTTTCATCACCTCTCGGCTGTTATTGACGTTGCTCAAACCGGCGGCTAACACACGGCCCAGTGGTGAGCTGTTACGTACCGTCATAATCTGGTCGCCATTAATTTGTCCCTTGGACTGCATTTGCCAGATTTGCGCGACCAGATGTTTCGGAATAATGCGCTTGCGCTGTAATGACCACAAACGCTCTCCGATAATGGCCAGGGCCACAATCGAGCACAATATGATGGGAAGCATCAACCAACCGCCAGATTTTACGATCTCAAACACAAATACAATTCCTCGTTTATTCCGTTACTGTTTTTTTCGTTATTGTTTTATTGCTGTGCATTGCCATCTATTGCTGTGCAACCAGCGACAATCCCATAAAGAACAAGCCGTTACTTTAGCAGAGTCACCGATTTGTCGGAAGCGCCGGACGGTGTCATTGCCGCAAAGCGTACCCAGAGGGTTAAAAACACGACCGCTCTCTCGCCTGAAATACCGGTTGGGCTTGTCAGTTATTCCAAAATCGCGCAGCCCGTTGTCGATAAGTATCGACCGATAACAAGCCATCTTCAGCGCCTAGCTGAATTTCAACCGCACCGTGGCTAGCCGTATCAAATATCCGCACGGCGCGGTCCTGGTAACGCTGCACGACATCTTCTTTGGGAAAGCCGTAGCGATTTCGATATCCTACGGGGAATAACGCGATATGTGGCGACACGGCGGCCACAAACGCTACGGTTGAAGAGGTTTTGCTGCCGTGGTGTGGCACTACCATAACATCTGCGCGTAACTGCCCACCCAGACGCTGAATCATTTCCCGCTCTGCACCTGCTTCTATATCTCCTGTCAGCAATACGCTGTGCTCACCCGCTTGCACATGAATAACACAGGAACGATTGTTCGCCTGGCGGCCTTTTAAGCGCGTTTTTTGACGAGAGCCGGTGAAGGAGGTTTCACCGACCGGGTTTAACACCGTAAAATTAACCTCGTCCCACTGCCAATGCTGGCCTGCTTCGCAGTGCGTCGCTGTCGCGTTGGTTATTTTTTCCGGTTCACTGCTCAATATGTGTTTTACAGGCAACAGTGTCAATAACGCTTTAACGCCACCAATGTGGTCATTATCGGCATGGCTGACCACTAACGTGTCGATTTCCCCCCGGCCTTGTGCCCTTAAATAAGGGACCACTACGGCATCGCCGGTATTAAACCCGCTGTTAAAGCGTGGGCCCGCATCAAAAACCAGTACATGGTTTTGTGTTTGTACGACGGCAGACAGGCCCTGCCCCACATCCAGCAACGCCAGCTTTGCTTCGCCGAGCGGTAACAGGGCCGGAGACATAAACAATAAGGGCAATATTCCTGTCGCCCCCACCCAACGCGCTGGCATCCCTCTCGGTGCCAGCAACCAGACCATGCCCAATAATGAAACGGCTACCGCCCAGGGCGGTGGTGCCCTTTGCTGCCATTGAGCAAACGACCATTGACTGAGCATTTCCAGCCACCACCACAGACCCTCCAGACTCCACAAGGCCAACGCCAACAGTCCCTCACCAAGCGAGGGCCAAAGGCCCAGAAATATTGAGCCCAGCAACGTTAAAGGCACGGTTATCAGGCTCACCCAGGGCACCGCGAGTAAATTTGCCAGCGGCGACACCAAAGACGCTTTTTGAAACAGCAACATCAGTGCTGGCAGCAACCCCAACCCCACCACCCACTGCACTCGCCCCCAGCGCCACCATAAAGAACGCATTGCCAAGCGGCACGACATGCCGTACAGAATAATGCCCACGGCGGCGAACGATAGCCAAAACCCCGCAGCCATGACCGCCATCGGATCAATAATCAATACCAAAATGGCGGCCAAAGCCAGCAACGTAGCAGGACGAGATTGGCGCTCCACCAACAGCGCCAGCATCACCACGGCGACCATCACCAGCGCACGTTGCGTAGGAACTGAAAACCCGGCCAGCAAGGCATATACACTCGCCGCCAGTAATGCGGCAAGCGCACCCGCCTTAGGTGCGGGGCAATAAGTGACGGCGGTGGCCGACAATCGCCATAAGCGTCGCATCGCAAAAAACACAAAACCCGTCACCAGCCCTACGTGTAAACCGGAAATGGCCACCAGGTGATTAGTGCCCGTACGCATCAGTATTTCCCATTGCGGGGGGGCGATCTGTTGTCGGTCACCAATCGCCAACGCCAGCACAATGCCACGCAAGGGATGGTCTTGAGCCGCTGACAGAATTCGAGCACGTAAGCCTTCACGTATCTGGCCTACCGAATAATTATTGACGGAAGCCTCGGCCAATCGGACGTTAACGCGGTCTGCCTGAATCGGTACGCCTGACTCATGTGATTGACGCTGTCCCTTGCGCGGTTCACGCACATAACCCTTGGCACGAATGCCTTTTCTAAACAATGTGGCTTCGTAATCGAAACCACCAGGATTCATAAACCCGTGGGGACGTTTTAGCCTTACCTTCAATCGCCACCGCTCTCCTACCTGCAAGACCGGTGAGGTTTGGTACCAACTGAGTAATAATTTACCTGGCAGAGGCTGGGCTTTACCTTGCCATTCCAGAATGTCCGGCACAAACTCAAAACGGGCACGGCCACGCTTCCCCGCTGCGGGCAATTCGGGTAAAGATGAAATAAAACCTTCAACAACCACATCCTGCCCTTCCAGAGCCGGGGATAACACATTGGCCAAAGAATGCTGCCCCACTATGGCTGCCCAGCAAAACCCAATACCCGCACTGAACACCACCACCGCAAGTGATTCCCAAGTAAAACGTACGTTACAGGCCGTTCCGCGACGGCGCGATTTGATAAAAACAGCACCCAGGCCAAGCAGAAAAACAGCCAATGCTGTCCACAACAAGGGCAAAACAGGCAAGCTGCTTAACTGTTGTACCACCGTAATTCCAAATAACATTCCCAGCGCTACCCTGCGCATGTTTCGGTGTTCCTTAAAATTGTGGATAATGGCGGACTATTCTCGAGGAAGTCGATGCCAAGAAATATCATTAAACGTTTTATGCCGGATCATAAAAAAATCCGCGACCATAAACATCTGAAATTTTTGGGCACGTTTCTGCACGATCCCAATATACTGCACCTGAATCGACGTTCCGTTGCCGGGGCGTTCAGTGTTGGGCTTTTTATGGCCTTTGTACCCGTGCCTTTTCAAATGGTACTGGCCGCCATTGGTGCCATCGTAGCGCGTGTTAACTTACCCATATCCGTCGCGCTGGTGTGGATCACCAACCCGCTGACCATGCCAGCCATTTTTTACTTTGCCTATAAAGTCGGCGCCTGGATACTCGATACCCCCGCCCGCAGCATCGAATTTCAGTTATCCGTAGAATGGCTGATGCGGGAATTAGGGGCAATATGGCAACCCTTTCTTTTAGGGTGTTTCGTGTGTGGAGTGACCTTCGCCATTCTCGGCAATGTCTCTATCCGAGTGTTCTGGCGCATCCACGTGGGACTGAGCTGGCGTAACCGGCGACGAAAGTGCCGCAAGAAAAAACATTAAGCATTAATCGTTAGTTATTGTAAAACATAGATATATTACAATTTTTCACGCCGTTCAACATTGCCCACCAAGCTAACCTATAAATCACATTAACTTTCCTAAGCGAATGGTT
>NVUB02000166.1 GCA_002401775.2 Ectothiorhodospiraceae bacterium | reverse complement strand
ATCTTAACCACAACCCATCCTGTAAACTCAACATTCAGTGGTTAAATGTCACGTAGCTACGCAACGTGACCTACAAAACCTCAGACTTTCTAAAGTACTATTATTCTAACGAAAGCTGGAATCCAGTGGTCATAACGACATTCTGGATACCGGCCTTCGCCGGTATGACGATGAGTTGACGCGCGACGTAAACCTGAAGTATTTTGCTTGTGTTATGTTAAGTTCAATTCAATGCATAGGCACAAAGGGCGCAAAAAAACCCTTTTTGTCTTTCTCTGCGTACTCCGCGCCTTTGCGATCTCTGCGTTAACAACACCGCAACCAAAACAACTACAAAATGTTCCCCCGCATTGAACAACCTAAGGAATGGAATGGAAATTAAATAACTTATATAAGCAGCGCTCTGATTTAGTGCGTATTCGCCTAAAGCGCCTACTGTTGGTGTTCGTTCTGATTGAGCAAAAGTGCAGGAATAGTCGCTCTTATTTCGAGATTTTTCGATTGAAGAACGGGCGAAGACGGGCTGAAGCAGAGATGCTAATGGTATAAGTTATTTAATTTCCATTCCTAACTGTCTTCAGATTCGTCATAATCCTCTGGCAATTCATGGGCTACGCCTTTATGACAATTGATGCAGGTCTTTCCGGTTTCCGCCATTTTTTTGTGCTTTCGCGCAGCGCGCCCTTGCTGTTCTTCAAAGGCCATAGATTCTACGGTATGACAAACACGACATTCGCGTGAATCCGTTTCTTCCATTTGTTTCCACACGACTTTAGCCATGGTTAGTCGATAAGCTTCATATTTTTCCTCATTATCGATTGTGCCTAAAAGGTGATGCCATACATCTTTAGCGGCCCGAATTTTCGCAGCCATTTTAGGCCCGAACTCTTTCGGCACGTGACAGTCAGGGCACGTTGCTCGAACGCCTGTGCGATTTTTATAATGCACCGTGTCCTTATACTCTTCGTAATTAATTTCCATTTCATGACAGGAAACACAAAAAGATTCCGTGTTGGTTTCACTTACCGCCACATTAAATCCACTCACCATCAAAGCGCCGGTAATAATGGCAATTATGATGGCTATCAACGGTGCCCGCTTTACAATATTTTTCATTACGCCTCAAAACCATGTCGTTTTAACCTGAACCTACGGATTCAGGTTAAGTTATAGATTCTGGAAAGGTAAACTTCTGGAAATTAAGCCTATATTACTTCTTGGCAAACATATCGGTAGTTATGCCCTTATACCAACCGGTAGCAAATTTGGCTTCCTTCAGGCGTGTTTTTCGAGAGGCTTTTTCAAGACTCATGCCACCCGATATCTGCACCAGTTTCCCCCTTTTAATACGAAATACTTCCGCCGATGAAACCGCATATTTTGGTCCCAAAAAGCTATAAATGCTCGTACTATAGGTTACGCTTGGCATTGTCCCACCGTTAAGCTCGGTCACTATGGCGGCGGCACAAATTTTTCCCTGACTGCTGGCACTATGTCCCGTTTTTTCCATGGGTTCCGCAATACAGGCATCGCCAATCACATGAATATCTTTTTGTAGCGTGGATGCAAAATTAAGCGGGTTCACAGGACACCAGCCTGACTTATCAACCAGACCAGCAATTTTGGCGATATCGCCCGCTCGCTGAGGAGGAATCAAATTGACGACATCACCTTTTATGGTGCCAACTGAACGTCCCGTTAAAGAGAGCGATTTTGCATCTGCCGATACAATTTCTCCTTGTTGGGAACCATCTACCCATTCCACCATACCTTTGTAGAGTTTTTTCCAACCTTTTCGGAACAACGCCAACGCTTCGGACTCACCACTGGAATCCACTACCAATATTTTGGATGAGGGTTTAGACTTTTTAAGATAATGCGCAATCAAACTCGCACGCTCGTAAGGTGCAGGCGGTGCCCGGAAAGGTTTCCGAGGAGAGGCAATAATAATCGTACCTCCGTCTTTCATTGCTTCAAGCTGCTTACGCAATAAGATAGTTTGCGCACCGGCTTTCCAGGCATGGGGCATGATTTGACTTGTCGCCTCACTCGCGCCTTCAATTTCATTCCAATTGAATGACACACCCGGCGACATCACTAGACGATCATAGGGAAGTGAGCTACCTCCTTTTAGCTTAACCTTCTTTGCGATGGTATCTATGTCCATAACCCAGTCATGGACGATTTTAACGCCGCGATTATTGCGCAATCCATCATAATTATGAGTAATGTAATCCATCGACTTCATCCCTGCCAGTACGGTATTGCTAAATGGACAGGTTATAAATTCTTTATGGGGTTCAACCAGGGTGACCTCAAGATCAGGGGCATATTGTCTTAGATAACTGGCACAGGTAGCGCCACCAAAACCACCGCCTACAACAACCACTCGCGCATTGGCTTTAGCCGCAGCAATGCCTGGTAACAATATTCCACTGGAGGCTGAAACGATACCCGCCGCACCCAGTAACTTGATAAATTCTCTACGATAAATTTGACTCATCGCATGGTTTCCTCATATTTATTGGCTTAAGGATGCGAAGTAATCCGCTAACATCTCAATCTCATTATCACTCAATGCCTTTGCGTGGCGCCCCATGATCGTCGATTTTTCGTCGCCTGATTTAAAGCCAAACAAACTTTCAGTGATATCACTTTTTTCCAAACCATTCAGTTCAGGGATTTTCCCCGAACCTACGCCATTGGGCCCATGACAGGTCAAACAGGCATGTGCCATGATTTCTATTTTGCTCGGAGCCGCAGCTATGGATGTTGCAGCCATAAAGGTTGTCGAAAACAGTAACGCTGTTATACCCATCATTAACTTTAGCCGTGCTTTTCTTTTCATCATCATCTCCGAAAACCCATAATACGCTACAAAATTTACCGGTATATTTTAGATTACCCATTTTATCTAAAAATACTCTTTCACCGATTCATCGGACAGTTGCAATCTCACTTTTACTCTTATCTCTCAGATATCAAAACTTATATTGTAAGAGCATGTTTTAACCTGCAATATACCGATAAAAGCCAGCCGGGTTATCCCGGCTGGCTTTTATCTTTTAAAATATATCAATACCGGTTAGTTCGGTATTTTTTATCATAGGGATTGACCAATGATAAACATCTCTACAAGCCAACATACAACTGAAGCGTCAGCCGGTTGTCTTTGTCAACACCGGCCGGCGTATCAAACAGGTCCCAGTATTCAACATAGGCTTTTACATTTTGTGCCAGATAATGTGTCAGATTTAATGTTAGTGATCGGTATTCACCATCGTTTTCACTATCACCATAACTTCTCTCATAACTGTCAAACCGCACCAACTGTACCCAGGTAGGCATACCCTTTTTGGTCTTCATGGTGTTATAGGCTTGGAGTGAGAATGCATTATTTTTATCCGTCCCAGCCGTAGTATCATCTTCTGCCATGGCAAAGGCCGCTTGAATACGGATATCTTCCAAATCTGCCTGAGCATCAATAATGGTGCGATTGAAATCCATAGACGCTGCTTCGCCACTCAGGATATAGCCACCTACCATGATATTTTTCTTTATATCAAAGGCTACACGCGCATTGATTGACGTGTCTTCTTCACCTTCGGCATCACCCGCTATTCCACCAATACTCACGTTATAAAATAGTTTGTCGCCCGCTACACGACCGGTCAGGGCGACATTTTGGCGCTTGGAACGTAGGCTCCCATCTACCCCACCGAACGCTTGATCGATAACAGCCACATGACCTCGTGTTAATCGAAAATGTCCTCCAAGAAAACCGTAACCATCAGCCCAGTTTGCCTGCGTGTATGTCATTTGTAATGTTGCTTCCTTGCTAAAACGGTAAGACAGGGCTGTGCTTCCAAACTCTGGCGCAAAATCCGTTTCATCTTCCGCTTCGATTTCGGTAAATATGGAAATTTTATTGCCCATGGTACCCGCGATAAAAAGCTCTACTTCGTGAATCGCTCTTATTTGCCGTTCACCACTGTCTTTATTGTCATAAGGCCGGGAAATAAACATCCCACTAATCGGAAAGTCACCGGCTTCGTAGTAGGGCGTCGTGTTGGCCTCGGCTTTCAGGTCTTCTTTAAAACGATAGCCCTGCTCTTTGAACTTACGCCCTTTGGCATTCAGCTGGGGCCAGGCGTTATGACAATACGAGCAATTTTTTTCATACTTTGTCGCAAATGAAGGAACCGCGTGGACTGATCCCATCATGAGCATACCCGCAATGGATACAACGCCCATCGCCATAACATTTTGCAACCTTCTCATTAATATCTCCTCATCGATATAACATTTTATTTTTTTATTAATATTTTAAATATTGGTGTTAACTTATTAACAACACGGTTTCATTAAAGCCGAACTCTCATAACTCTCATAACTCTCATAAATTAAAAACAAAGAAACCCATACTTTAAATAACAAGTAGAATTATTTATCTTTCAATACTCAGGAAAGGTTTTATGAACCGAGGCTTTTCATTAAGCGTTGGGGGGTGTTTTTACGCCTTATCGAAGCTCCAAAAAATTTGCAAGAACATTTTGCAAAAACACATTATTTATATTTGTGATACATTAGTGATATGTTAATGATAAAGACTTGACGTTCGTTTAAAAGTTACATTTATAATTAAATTTTTATCAAACTATTCACATCGAACCACATTAGTAACCAAAAAGTAATTAATGAAAAGTCTAAACACGAACCGATGATATAACAATCGGTTTTTTTCAGAATATACATCGGACTACTCCTGTTATTTTCTTCGTGGAACGGTATTTATACCCTACCAACAACGTCTATACCCTCGCCACACTGCGTATAAACAACTATTCGCCTTAATACTGTTTATAAAATAATAATATCCAATAAATAAATGCTATGTCATTTTTTATAAAATATTCGGTAAACAACAAACTTTGGGTTTATTTTGGATAACATAAAGTTAACTCACGACGCCCATCCAGCCCAGCCCATTCGACCCGCTAAAATCAAACATACACACTCCAAACCACCCAAAATACGTTTAAAGGCAAGGTGAATAATCTAAATGATTAGAGAAGGCCGCCTGGGCGGCAAGGTGAATAATCTGAATGATTAGAGAAGGTCACCTGGGTGGCAAGGTGAATAATCTGAATGATTAAAGAAGGCCATTCTGGTAACTATGTCACATTATAAAAGCAGTACTCACGAAATCATGAAAATAATAACGGCTATCCGGCGTCCGTTTTGTCGGTGGCCGTTTTACGGTTAACGATCGCGACGTTTTGCAGTCATTTTTTTTATACTCTCGCAAAGACGCCGAGTACGCAAAGGTATATTCATCACCTGGAGATTGGGGGAATGAGGGTTTCCGAGACAACCTCACCGTTGCGAATAAAATAATAGTTATGCTAGCGGCTTAATAAAAACTATCTGGGTACACTAGTGTCGTCTTTTAACCGTCCAGTAGGTTGGCCAAAGCACAGCGTGTCCAACAGTCACCGCATCACGTTGGGCGCGTCGTTGAAGCTCCTTTTCCCAACCTACAAAACGCTCTTTCGTTATTTCGGGCTTGAACCGGAAGCCCCTTGGTATCAACGACATTACGGATGCCAGGTCAGGCCCGGCAAGACGATAGTACGTTATCTGGGCAACACTGACTTACTGAATATACTAATGAGTATATTGGTTAACCAACAGACTCCTTAGTAAGTTTGCAGTTACGAATCTTTTTCCCGAGGTGACGCCTGATAGTCTTTTATTAAATATAAAGGCCGCCCTTTGGTTTCATCAAACATTCGGCCTAAATATTCTCCGATGACGCCTAACGCCATTAATTGGATGCCGCCCAGGAATAGTACGATGACTAACAAGGATGGATAACCGGGAACCGGGTTACCAAAGAAAAGTGTTTTTATAATAATAAACATGCCAAACAGAAAAGCGACGAGTGCCGTTATGCTGCCCAGGTACGTTGCCACTTTGAGAGGGACAGTGCTAAATGAGGTGATACCTTCAATGGCAAAATTCCAGAGACCGACATAACTCCACTTCGTTTCGCCGCCGAAACGCGCATCACGCTCATAAGGCACGGCCTTTTGTGGGTAGCCAATCCAGGCAAACAAGCCTTTCATAAATCGGTGCTGCTCTCGTAAACCCGATAGCGCAACGACGGCTCGGCGACTCAGTAACCGGTAGTCTCCCGCATCTCGTGGGATTTCTACTCTGCTCAGTCTTTGTATGATTCGATAAAATAAATGGGCTGTGGCTTTTTTAAACACGGTCTCACCGGCGCGGGATGTGCGTTGTGCGTACACTACATCATACCCGGATTTCCACTGCTCAATTAAGGCGGGTATCAGTTCCGGTGGGTCTTGCAGGTCGGCATCGATTACCACTACGGCTTCGCCGTGTGAATGATCCAGGCCTGCGGTCATGGCAATTTCCTTGCCAAAATTTCGACTTAGATCCAGCAGCGCAATACGGCTGTCTTGTTCTTTGAGTTGGCATATCGTCTTCACGCTGCCATCGATACTGCCATCATTGACATAGATGATTTCAGCTTGCATCGTCAAACCATCAAGTACTTTTGCAAGACGGCGATGAAATTCCGGTAGCACTTCTTCTTCGTTATAAACCGGCACAACAACCGTAAGCGTTAATTCCTGACTGTCATCTACGACCTTATTTGCCATTACCTGACCTGCTGTTGCCTGGCCGGATAATGACTGGTTTGCTGTTGCCTGACTTGCTGTTGTCTGGCTTGCTAATGTTTGCTGATTTGTTTCCATTCCCTGCTCGCCTGTTTATTATTTTTGTAGGGTGGGCCCCTTGAAGCCTTGAGCATTTAACGACTTAAGCATTTAACGACTTAAGCATTTAACAGCTTAAGCATTTACCATAAGCCATTTCCATCAAATATACCGAAACTGGTGTAATTAATGGTGTTATTACTTAAGGCTACTCCGCTTGGACAAACACCCATAATTTGCTCAATACGAAGGTCATGATGGGGACTGATATCACCACGAGCATCAAGGCATAACCATACCAGTACCCTGCCATATCGACCACACTATAGGTGATTCCAATGTTAAGCAGCAAACCCAGAATTGCCACGAGTACAAACCGGGGTAACATGACCCGATGAGGCCCGGAGGCACTAAAAGTCCAGTGGTAATTCAGGCTATAGGAAATAACTAATGCCACCGCAAAAGCAATGCCCGCCGCAAACACAGGCCGCACAGAGAACCACTCAATCATCACAATAGCGACACTGACATGGGTTAGTGTGGCCAGACCGCCACTCACGGCGAATCTCGCCGCTGTTGCTATCATTCCGGCAACTTTTTCGCGACGGCGAGTAATGAGATGCCAAAAGGCAAGGTCATGTGACGTAATAGATGGCGTTCACTGGCAAATAACATCGCCAGCATGGCATTAAGGGGTGCAGGCGGCAGGGCAAGTTCGGTACCCGCATTGCCTTTGGGGAAAACCTTACGCACTAACCGTACGGCGGCGGCGGGCGGAAATAACCAGGTGTTGCAATAACTCAGTTTTATCACCTCAAAGCCCGTATCTCGCAATAATGCCGCGAGTGGTTTGGCACGGTAACGGCGTTGGTGATGGTGGGCTTCGTCATGTGGCCCCCACAGGAAAGGGAAAGCCGGTACCGTAATCAACACCCGGCCATCGGGCACTAATAATTTATTCACCGCCATCAGTGTGCTGCGATCATCAACAATATGTTCCAACACGTCCAATAGTGTCACACAGTCAAACGATGACGCTGACAAGGGCAAGGCATCCGGTAATTTCCCTCGCACCACCGGGGCTACTCCCCGTTCACGGGCCATTATGGCGGCTTGTTCATCCAGCTCTGCCCCTATCACGTCACCGAATTGAGACAACATGGCCAGATTACCGCCGGTTCCACACCCAAGGTCGAGGATTTTTGCCTGCTTGGGCAAGTGACTGGTCTGTAATTGTGAAACGACAATGGCGCGCCGTCCCCTGAACCACCAGTGACGGTCTTCCAATTCTCGCATTTGCTGATAAAGACTTGCGTCCATTTTATTCAAAGATTCCTATATTGACTGTTTTGCTGCCGGTCATCGCGCACAAAAATTACACCTTTTGCATCCCGATACACCAGTATCCATTCAGGCCGTTTTTGCAAATAATTAATCAGCGGATATCGTTGCGGATCATAACGTCCGTGATAAGGCATCATCACCAGTTGAAAGTTTTCATCTTCAAAGAGTTTCAAACCAATGGGGGATGCCCAGAGAATATTGGTGTATGGCGGGAAACGCGTTTGATCGAGCATTCGTCCATCAATGTACATTTTAACCTGCGGTGACAAACGCCACAGCAAATACCCACCCCACTCCATACTATTAAAGCTGCGGCCTTGCAGTCCTTTTTCGGCGGCGAAATCGGCAATTTCCACAGGATATGCCGGTTCATAAAAACCACCTTGGAAGACGCTATTACGCACGACGCCCATCGCCAGAATGCCCACCAATACCACCATCAGCAAGCCATGCCCAATGGTAACTACCTGTTTATTGGAAGATAAACGTGCCAAGAGCGAGGCTGGCAACGCCAGTGTTACCCCGGATGCCACGTACGGCGCGGCAATGACCAAAAAGAAAATAAAATACCGAAATGAGGAAATGCTGATCGCGCCCAAAAAAAACACTAACGCCACCGGCACCCACTGCTTTCGCCGTGCCAACATTACCGTGGCCACGACCGCCAAACCATAATAAAGTGCCACCCACAGTTGAGGCCACGTCTGGCCCAGTGTATAGAGTTGAAAGGCACTGATGTATTCGGAGGTGCGCGACTGCAACACGCTGCCTTCCAGGTTAAATAAATACAGGTAGGTTTGAATGCCGTTAGGCGTAGCCAATGAGGCCAATACCACGGCGATGCCTATTAAGCTCCAGTGAATTTTCTCACGCGTAGCACACTGCTTGTCCAATAATTTTATGCTGCACCACAAGCCCAGCAAGGCAACACCCAACAACACGCCGCCGTGGCTGTTGGCCCACAACACGGTAATAACGGGCAAGGCCAATAACCAGCCAGGCCTGCCTACTTTATCATCAGCGCTCCCGGCCCGATCCAGCACCGCAAAGAACAGTGCGGCAAAGAAAAAGGATAATAACTGGGGGCGCTCCCCCCCAAATACAGTGGCGATCAGGCCGATTAAAGCCAACACCGGCCACAATGCCAGGGGACTTGCCTTTAGCCAACGTGCGCGCCATACCACCAAGCCGGTGCAAGCCAGCAATACCAACACACGATAAGCAATAACGGCATTAACGCCGCCTGCCTCGAACAGTGTGAACAATACCACCTGCCCCAGCCACTGGCCTTTAAGCACAGTATCGTTGCGTACCGCATCCGTTGCCGGAAAGACACCAAAGGGATCAACAGAAGGCAGGCCGTTTTGCACAATCTCGCGGCCACTGGCGATGTGCCACCAGAAGTCGCTGTCCCACAGTGGAATCGCGAAATACCCGGCACAGACCAGGAAAAACAGGGACAGGTTCGCGTAAAACAGCCGGGAATATTCACCCGCTCTGCCCTGCTTTGACTGAAACTGGTTACTAATTAGACGGCCTCCCTATAGGGACGGACTTGTCCCATATTCTGCTATTGTACCTATTTCGAGGCGGGGCGATTAGTGGTGTATATCAATCGGGCAATTATTGGCTTTCACCAGGATGAATTCGATGACTGGGTGGCTGATCTGGAATGTGGCCATAGCCAGCATGTGCGGCACCAACCGCCTTGGCAATTGCGTCCCTGGGTGGTGAGTGTTGAGGGAAGAAAGGAGCATTTGGGACAAATGCTTGTTTGTAAGAAGTGTCGTGGATACCCCATTGAAGAATAAACCATTGAAGAATAAACTACCCCGCAGCACCCAAAGCGATTAAAAGTACCGGGCCAAGCGAAAGGTCACAAAACTATCCTTACGGAAAGGCGACAGCGAGTTATTTTCTTTAGTCTTCAAAAACCATCGGCTTTCCAATCCAATGCTCCAGTTATCGTCCAGGCGACGTTTGGCCTCAATAGAAAGTATTGCCGAGCCATCGTTCCTGTCGACAACTACACCGGCCAACAGTTCGCTATTCTGGGTATCATTCACTGCCAGACGCGCGGCCCAAAAAATAGCATCATCAAACACGACAGGCGGTGTTTTCGAGGGATTTTTATTCCGGCCGTCGCGACTATATTCCATCAAAAGCCCCAAATCCGTGGCGCTATTGGCGACTTGATAAAGTGTGTATTCGAATCCACTCACTATGGCCGCAAAGCGATCCCCATTCTGTGAGCGAACAATACCTTCAAACTTCCATAACCAGGCATCATTAGTCAACTGGATATCGATTCCAACCTGATCTATTAGGTCATATTGCGCGACTAACTGAGTGCCGTTCGAGTTCAACAGAAATCGAGGTTCACGGCTCGTGCCTTTAAAATAATACAGACCAAAATCCCAGTCACCGATGTAATGTGAATAGCGTAGTGCCATATCTAAGTGCCGCTGCCCGTCAGTTGATTCATACAGGCTATTCTGTGATGCGACGGGCTGGGAACGTAGCCGACCTTGCTTCGATGGAAAGGTGCGCTCCCGAAACCAAGGCATGATGAAAAGACTGACATTACCCCAGTCCTGCTGAGTCGCCAGGTTGATCATCGGCTGTCCCAACTTTTCCTCGCCGTCAATATTTTCAACAAGATCCGTTTGATTGATAATGTCAATCAAGTGACTGGATTCAGTGACACCCCAAAATACCCGGTTAATGCCAATTAACACCGTCCATTGATCATCAATATGTTGCCAGTATGCTTCTCGCAAATCCGCATGGGAGCGTCTGTCATCTCGACTATCGAGCCTGACAAAGGGGATAAGGCTGATTCGCGCGGTGGATAACTCAGGCTGGTTAAGGAATTCAGGTTGTATGATGATTGAAGACTGAAGTCCATTAAGCTGACTTTCAAATTGGGCGTCAGAAACAAAACCCCGTATCTCTCCGGAAACAAATCCGGAGAGCTGCGTTTCATTTGCTAGTGCAACTGTTAGTCCAGCTGTGAGTGCAATCCGGGGAAAGGCGATTAAAAAGAGTGTTACCGTCCAAAACAGTTGCTTCATCATGTATTATTATCACCGGCTACTACGAAGAGCATCTTTGCGAAAATCTTTGTCCTTCAGTCCTGTGTTAAATTTATAATCAGAATAGATTAATTCGGTAGATTTTCCTGTTTGGTGGTTGTCCATAACAAAATAATGTGCGCGCCAAGTATTTTTTTGGTACTTTTTATACTTGTCGATAACCAGTGTCTTCAACAATTCACCTCTTCGTTCATAATATTCAATTTTTCGTATTTGCTTCTCATTCTGGTCAATCCAGACAAGCTGTCGCTTATAACCAGAATATTTATATTGTGGGTAGCGCTCGACAACATCACATTTCAGTGTCCCGCAATATTCACTCGCGATATATTTATAGGTGTATTTATTCAGTTCCGACGCTGTCAAATCTTCAAATGCAAATTCACTGCCGACAAATGGCCCGGATTTATTGACGGAAGATATTCGTTTAATACGTTTTAAAGCGGGCAAATAGAGCCATTGATTATCCGGATCTAATATTTTGGCGTGCGATAACAGTGCTGTACCACGAATATCCGCTGGTCTATCAAATATGATGATACTTTTATCACCGCTACTCTCATCAGGAATTTCCAGTATTTTGAGGATAAGTGTTCGCGTTGACTCACTCCCAGCAGCGTTACGCAAAATCATTTTCAATTTAACCTGACTATCGCCAAATCCACGGTCGCTACGATCGCTACGGGCTGAAATATCGAAGCCCTTCTGTTCATCCGTTTTAGCAAAGGCAAATGTGGGCAACAACAACATGGCGGAGGTAAAGAATAGTATTTTATGCATTTTGTGTTTCAACTCGGTTATCATTATTGTCTGGTCCTTTTTGGTATCCAATCATTAGTAGTGCTGGTAATAGGAAAAAACTCACCAGCAGTGCAATAAACACCGTGATCGCTGTTAATAGGCCCATTTCCATATTTATTTTAAAACTAGATGTTGCCAGCCATGCAAACCCAGAAATTAATATCACAGCATTTGCGGTTATCGCCAGGCCAACCGTATTAAATGCATACTCAATAGCAGCTGGGCGCTGGACACCCATTTCCCGTCGTGCGCGGAGATATTTACTCAGAAAGTGTACGGTGTTGTCCACCACGATGCCTAATGACGTTGCGGATACGGTGGCGGCGCCCATGCCGACTTTCCCGACAAGAAACGCCCATACACCAAACGCCATTATTAAGGGGATCAAATTAGGAATTAAACTCAGTGCCCCTAAGCCGAAACTACGCAGGCTTAACATTAAGACCAGTGCAATCCCAAAAATGGCGATGACATTCCCCCTTAACATGCCATTGATATTGCTTTCAGAAATATGTGAAAACATAACTGTCGGACTGGTGGGCTTTATCCACAGGTATTCCGGCGTGTTTTTCCGTAGCCAGTCACTGGTGAGTTCGTTGAATTGACGTACTTCCGCAGTATGCATTTCCTTAACCGTTACGGTAACTCGACTAGCGGATTTATCGACGTTAATACGGTCATTCAGATCCAGGCCATACGGCAATGACAGTTCATACAGCAACAGGTATTGTGCCGCCAGGTTGCGCTCACTCGGCACTTCGTACCAGTCGCGATCATCTCCATGCATATTCTTATTGAGTCGTTTGACGATGTCAGAATAACTATACACATGTTCTACTTCAGGTAAGCCGCGTAACCATTCTGTAAACTTAGCAACATTATGTAAATATTCCGGTTCGCTGATACCCCCTGCTGATTGTGCAGGTAAGGAAAATTCAAACCGGTAAAGTCCTGTTAAATTATCCATTGCAAATTCAGAATCCTGGCGAAAATCCATTTTTTGATCAAAATATTTTACCCATTGATCATTGAGTTCTATCCTGGGAATCATTGAAGCCAGGATGATGGTAGCAATGCTACTAAGCATCAGGATAGGACGGTATTTCGACGTGACGAATTTCGCAAAATGGACCATCAGGGGTACGGAAGAGGGAGTAGAAACATTTGACTTAGGGTTTAGTATTTTGAAAGGTAATACCGAAATTAATGCCGGCAAAAATGTCAGAGACAATATCCAGGCTGCGGCAATGCCGATAGCGGTAATGTTCCCCAGATACCAAAATGGCGGAGATGCGGCAAAATTAAGACTCAAAAAACCAATAATGGTAGTGATGCTAGTAACACTTATGGGTAGAAAATTTATCCGTATACTTTCTTTCAAACTGCTAATTTTATCTTTTCCAGCTCTCATTAGGCCAAGCATGGTCACAAGTAAATGAACACTATCAGCAACCGCTAACGTTAATATTACCGTAGGAGCCGTCATGGAAATAGGGTCCAGCACTATTCCCAAATAACCTGCAATACCCATTGCCGCCACCGTTGAAAACATGATGATCACCACCGTTACCAACATGCCAAAGAAACTTCTTAGCACAACCAGTGTGACGAATATCAGCAATAAATACATGATAGGCATCAGTGTCATCGCATCAGATTGAGCAACGGAAAAGAAGGCATTATTCAATGCGGCTATTCCGGTAACGGCCACTTTGACGCCAGGGTAGTCACGCTCAATATCGTCTGATATTTGTTGTACCACCGCCATCGCATCCGGTAATTCTGACAGGTTTTTTTCGGGAAATGTCATGGTGACATTGATGCCGGTAGTGCCGGCATCGGGTGAAATCAATTTGCCATTCAGTAATGGCTCATCGAGCGCAATGCTCTGTTTCTCTTTTAGCTGTTCCGTTGTTAACGATGAAGCATCTCGGTAAAGGTCTTCCACCGTTAGTTCGTCCCCGTCAGCCCAACTATTCTGAAAGTTGCTGACCGAATCAACCCGGGTGGCATAGGGTATTTGCCATGCCATTTCCGTGAGTTTTTCAACGGCAGCTGCGGTTCGCTGCGTGAAGGCTGATCCTTTCGATGCCTGCACCACAAAAAGAATATTATCGGTTTTAGAATAGGTCTTCTGAAACTCATTAAATGCGACCAGTTCGGGATAATCCGAACTGAAAAATGCTTGATAGCTTGTGGACAACGTCAAATTACGGGCGCCACCTGCTATTAGTACCAGCACAATAAGCGTCGCAAGTATCACTAGCCATCGCCACCGAATAATGCCATTAGCAAGGGCGATTGCGATATGGTCTGTTGTAGATGTTCGACTATTCATTAATAATCCTCACGTGTGACATACTGTTGTTATACTGGTAACAAATACATTTTTTATCATTCATGGATTTTTTGCCGTCACAATCCAGGTAGATGCTCCCAGGTTGACGCCAGCTTTCGTTTCATAAGAAGAAAATTCCTCGTGAAGTGCGGCATCAATGCTATATCGAGTTGAAGTATCAACTTCAGGCTGGGAGATGACCGCACTAACAGGGCCAATTTGCGTGACGAACGACACTGCTTCATTAATATTTTCGCCGAGTTTAAAGGGCGCTTCATACTCCGCAATTTCAATGTCTGAATAACCTGCACTCGACAAAATACGTTTTAACCGATTAATATCTCCAAATGAAAAGGGGCCTGGTTCATCCGCTTCTGGCGGTGTCGGCAATGGCATATGACCGGCAACCACATCTAGCGGCAGCCTTATCCATTCGTTGTTCATAGCTGTTTTCCAGCAAACAAAAGCCAAACGTCCTCCAGGCTTTAATGATTTTCGGATATTCTCGAATGCTGCAATGGGATCATCAAAAAACATCACGCCAAAGCGCGAAAACACAACATCAACGTCCGCCAGCACAAAATGATGATTCTGTGCATCAGCGTGCTCAAAGGTAATACTATTTCTCGCTTCAGGTTTCATGCGCAGTTCTGCGCGTGATCTTGCAAGTTTCAATATTGGTTTCGATATATCAATGCCTTTCACATGACCGTAGGGTCCAACACTGTGAGCCATGTCAAAAGCGCTACCCCCGCATCCGCAACCAATATCGATAATTCTCTCACCGGTTGATAAACCAAGTGCTTCTATCGCTTTTGTTCCAAAAGGCATAAGGCTCCGATCCATGATGTGATGAAACTTTATCCATTTTTTACCACCGTCGCCGTTCCAGTATTCATTCATGTCTGCATTAATCATATTGTTTATCTCATTACCTTCGATGCAAAAAGCCTTAATGTTCACTATTGAGTGAAAATATCGGAATTATTTATGCGGTATTATTAAGCGTTCGTTTCTATGCGGCAAATTTTAAAAAATTATGTCTATCCTCTCCAATGTGGAGGATAAGTTTTTTCATACGCAGAAATATCTTCAATGCGATTTAGCCAGGCCGCAATATTGGGGTAAGATTTATGAATGGGTAAAACGCCAAGATTCAGTGATGCCGCGTCGTCTCTGTTGGCAGCCCGAAGCAAGCTTTGTACAAATGGCATATAGATGACATCGGCAGCCGACAGCGTCTCTCCTGCCAGGTAGGTCGACAATAAAAGCATGTTATTCACCCATTGCAAGACATCGTGCATTTTACCCGCAGAGACCTGCATTGCTTTAGGCTCATCCAGCGCTTGGCCCTTGAAGAGTGGTTGGGTAATACCGTTGGCCAGAGGGTCACGAAAATTGTTAACGATTTCGAATACCCTTTGCCAGATAATTCCAGTTTGCTTTGGATTTGTACCAAACAACGGTTTTTCAGGATGCTTGATTTCGAGATAGGCAAGAATAGCAATAGATTCACAGATAATCGTGTCACCATCTTTGAGCAATGGCACTTTGCCAAGAGGATCAAAAAAGTGGTAGTTCGCTTTATTGTGATCACTTGTATTAGCGTTTAATCGATCAGACTCATAACTGATCCCCTTAATTTCCATTCCAAACAAGGTGCCCCAAGCATTTGGGCAACCACTTATCCACGAGAGTGTATAAGACATATCATTTTCTCTAATTATTTTGAAATAGTCGATTCAGCGACTTCTGAAACCGCGGGATTGATTGATGTTGACCAATGTTGTTTGATGTTGATCGGCATTTCATAGGTGACACAGATCACATCTTCTCCATCAGAGCACCCATGCATTAACCCATTTCCATAGGAAGTGATGCGTCATTTCCCCATTCGAGCATTGACCCGTCATATACAGCCACGTTGTCATACCCCAGTAAGTTCAACGTGAAAGCATCATTGGATGCGGCGATACCGCCTCCGCAATAAGTGATGATTTGCTTTGCTTCGTTCACGTTGACCTGATCAAAATTTTTGCGTAGTTGATCCGAAGATAAATAACCGCCTGTGTCTGGATCTTGCAGTGAAACAAACGGTACATTGACACTGTCAGCTATTCTGCCTTTACGTCCAAAGGCTATATCACTACTGCCCGTGAATATCCCAGATGGAAGTGCATTGATGATTAGAATTTCATCATCACCGATGGCGGCCAGAACATCCTCCTTATTAACAAATGCACTAGGCTTAGGGTGCGCGGTAAACTGTTCGGGTTTATAGAGACAGCCCTGGTTTGATATTGGGCGCTCTTCCTTTGTCCATTTGCGCCAACCACCATTCAGGAGGGCTACGTTATCAAAACCAAATGCACGCAACATCCACCATACCCGTGCTGCCCAATTCGATTCCGAGGTACTGTAGAGAACAACCCGAGCGTTATCGCTTATGCCACACCGCGACATGGTCTCAACAAATTGTTTTTCCGACGGCACCATCAAGGGAAGATCAGACGACCTGTCGGATAAATCACCAGGAATATCAATGAATCCTGCATTCGGTATATGTGCCTGCTGATAACTATTTCGACCACTTTGGTATACGAAGGGTATTTTTTGACGAAGCTCCATATCCGGGTTCGGTACAACATTCACTGTACAATCAAATACCCGTAAATCTGCTGTATCCAGGTTCTGCTCAAGCCAGTTGGTTTCGACTAAATATTCAGGGTGTGGGTATTTTTTTTCAATTGTCGCCAAGATTATTTACTCCTATGCCGCATATCAGTACTTAAAAAGTTATGGTCGAAGTGGCATAGTAAAGTATTAAAATGCTTAGACAATATGGAAAAAGCGCATATGATTTATTCGTTTTAAGAATATATTAATCATTCTCAACTGATAAAAGTTCAACAGATAGACGCGAATAATTGGAGGATTCTAAAAAAAATAACGGCTGTCAATGATTTCGCTATTGTGCTGTAGATAGTGGCTTTTGGAAGGTTGAGCTATGCGCTGTCATCATCGCTGACGTATAGGATGTCAGAATATTTGATGGAATTTCTAATCAAAGAGGTGTGTGATTATGGATTTAATTTGGTACCAAGATAGTCGATGAAGCAGCGTACTTTAGCAGGTACAAAATGCCGTTCAGGATAAACCGCATGAATATCTAATGGGGTTGGCATGTACTTATCAAGAATGACTTTTACCTTTCCTTCTTTAATACAGTCTCCCATTAACCATATTGGCGTGACGGCAATACCTTGACCCGCTAATACGGCCTGACGAATGGCGTGTGGATTATTTACCCTAAAACGTCCATTCACCGAAATGGTTTCCTCCCCCATTGGGCCAGTGAAATGCCATTCATTTCGGGTTGTTAGTAGCATATAAACAATACAATTATGTGCTTTTAGGTCCTGTAGCGTTTTGGGTTCACCGTTAGCCGCAAGATATTCATTGCTGGCGACGGTAACCCGAGGGCTATCGCCAATTTTTCGGGCGATAAGGTTAGAATTGGTCATTGGGCCTACCCGAATGGCCATGTCTACACCATCCTTCACCAGGTCAACATAGTGGTCATCCATAATGAGATCGATCTTCAAATCAGGATAATCAGAAAGAAACTGCCAGAGATGGGGGACAATATTGAGTTCTCCAAAAGTCACTGGCGTGTTGATACGTAAAGTACCCACAGGTGTAGACTGTTGGCCACGGAGTAGTGATTCAGTCTCGCTCAGTTCATCCAGTATATGAATGCACCGGTTGTAATATTCTTTTCCCGCATCCGTTAAACGCAATTGGCGTGTACTGCGCGTAAGGAGTTTTACGCTCAGATGCTTCTCAAGCGCAGCGACACGCTTGCTCACAGTGGGTTGTGACAATGACATCTCACGAGCCACTTCCGAAAAATTCCCCGTTTCGGCCACCCGCCGAAATACCGACATTGAAATTAGTACATCCATAATAGATAAGACCCATTTATTCGTATCAGGAATAAATGTAATGCGTAAACCAGATATTATCAAATAGTTTTTTCCGGTTTACTCTTGTTCATAGGTTGGCGTTGATAGGTTGGCGTTGCTGGAAGTGAGTGTTAACGGCCAGCGTCACATTTACGAATACCTTCGGAGATATTATTCCATGAAAGAATTACGACAGATGAAAAAAATGCACGGGGTCATTGACCCCTATACTTTAGGTTTTTTGATTGCACTCATTGGTGGTGGTACGGCGTTGTTTCTGGAAAAGGATGCCGGCAATTCTCTTGATAGATCTGATGTCAGCATTACGATGGAAAAGCCTGTTGAGAGTAATGATCCATACAGAAACATGACAATTAATAACAGGTCGTAATTTCGAATGTAATATCACCATTATTGGGTATTTTTATGAATTATTATTTGAAGTTATTTTTACTAGTTTGCATTCCTATTATTGCTTTTAGCGTTATAGCAGAGGAAAAAATGGGCGTCCTCAACCCAGATGCCCATTTTTTCCATCAAAGTTTTAACGATCTGAAGGACGAGCTAGAGATCGCGAAGGAAAGTGGAAAGAAAGGCATATTGATTATGTTTAATGATAAGGATTGTCCATGGTGTGAAAAAATGAAATCCACGGTAATGAACCAGGTCTCTGTGCAAGAATTTTATCAACATAATTTTCGAGTACTGACGGTAGACACCCGTGGAAATAATATAATGGTGAATTTTGATGGCAATGAACTCATGGAAAAAGATTTTTCGTTCAAAAAACATCGGGTAAGGGCCACGCCCGTATTTATTTTTTTTGATCTTACCGGAAAACCGGTGGTGAGATATACCGGAGCCACTCGCAATGTTGACGAATTTCAATGGCTCGGAGAGTTTGCCGCCAGCGGCGCCTACAAATTCACCCATTATACAAAATACAAGCGTGAAAAATTAGCTCGCGTCAATAAATAGTGGTAACTCAACAACAACCCGCTAAAACGGGTGCGTTAGTCAAGTAGGTTGATGGCAAAGCGCAGCGTGCCCAACAGTCACCGCATCACGTTGGGCACATCGCTGAAGCTCCTTTGCCCAACCTACAAAACTGTCATAATGTTGTAACCTTAATGGCTGTGACGCGGAAGCGTGGAACGAGATCCAGTGATATTTTCCACGGTAATACCGCGAGATATGGCAGCGGCTTCTGCTTCAGCTCGTCTTCGCCGACCACCAACAATAGTCGCCCGTTCTTCAATCGCAAAATCTCGAAATAAGAGCCACTATTGCTGCGCTTTTGCTCAAAGCTTCCGCGTCCTGCTCACGCCCCTCGCCTACTAGCTCACGCCCCTCGCCTACTAATAGCCCTACATTAATCAGCACACAATTTAACTAGCATTCCAAATACAATTATCCGTCATCCCGGCACGTCTTCAGCCGGGATCCAGCTGCTCTGAACTGACAAAAACCACTTTTCTCACCTAATCGCAGAGCACGCAAAAAGAACATTCATTAAAATTAGTTTCCTTTGCGGGCTCTGCCTACCAAAAAACCAACTCGGTTCTTAGCACTGAGGACAAAACACAAGTGCTGAGCTCTGCGCCTCTGCGAGAGTATCAATTCAATAGAGACTAAGAGCGCCTACTTTTGGTGTTTCCGTCCTGTAGACAATCAGAATGAACAAATACACACTCAATCAGAGCGCTACTTATATACGTTATTTAATGTCCATTCCTTAGCGCGTTGCTCTGTTTCTAAGAACATCGTCACCGGCCTAACCAGCCTCAACTTTTCTTGCGATGGTTCCCACTACCTCCCTCATTCCACGCTTCTGGGCAAGGAAACGGCCTTCTGCCTTGGTGAGGGACACGTTTAGACCCGCATTATTGCCATGGTCTGCACGCTAATCTGCTACCATTGGCGGCCTTCTTTTTTGATGCAACGCGGACACTGAATACAACATGAAAATACTGGTTATCGGCGGCGGCGGACGTGAACACGCTCTCGCCTGGAAAGCGGCACAATCTGCGGATGTAGAAAAAGTCTACGTCGCTCCCGGCAATGCCGGCACCGCCTGTGAGCCCAAGCTGGAAAACGTCGTGATTGGTGTGGAAGATATTAATACGCTACTGGACTTCGCTAAAAACAACGACATCGCGCTGACGATCGTTGGCCCAGAAGCGCCATTGGTTATGGGCCTGGTCGATGCCTTCAATAAAGCCGGGCTGCGTTGCTTTGGCCCGACTCAAGGGGCAGCACAGCTGGAAGGCAGCAAGGCCTTCACCAAGGACTTTCTCGCTCGCCATAAGATTCCCACCGGTCGCTATGGCAACTTTACTGAAATTGACGACGCTCTGGCTTATGTCCATGAGCAAGGTGCGCCGATCGTCATCAAGGCGGATGGCCTGGCCGCTGGTAAGGGTGTCATCGTCGCCATGACGATGGAAGAAGCCGAGTCTGCTGTCCGTGACATGTTGGCCGGCAATGCCTTTGGTGAGGCCGGGCATCGTGTGGTTATTGAAGAATTTCTTGAAGGGGAAGAAGCCAGTTTTATCTGTATGGTCGATGGTAAAAACATTCTGCCGCTGGCCACTTCGCAAGACCATAAGCGTGTAGGAGAAGGTGATACCGGCCCCAATACGGGCGGCATGGGCGCCTATTCCCCGGCCCCGGTCGTCACGGCCGAAATCCATAAACGTATTATGGCAGAAGTCATTGGGCCCACCGTGGCCGGCATGGCCGCTGAAGGTAACCCTTATACCGGTTTTCTGTATGCAGGGCTGATGATCGACAGTGAGGGTACTCCCAAGGTTATCGAATACAATTGTCGTCTTGGTGACCCGGAAACCCAACCTATTTTGATGCGACTACAATCAGATCTCGTTGCCTTGTGTAATGCTGCACTGGACAACCGGCTGGATCAGGTGACGGCGCAATGGGACCCACGCGCCGCCATGGGAGTCGTATTAGCGGCAGGGGGTTACCCGGCTGGCTACGCCAAAGGTGACGTGATCGCCGGGCTGGATGACACCGAAAACGCTGAAACTGCCAAGATATTCCACGCCGGTACCGCCAACAAAAACGGCGATACGGTTACCGCCGGGGGCCGCGTACTGTGCGCCGTGGGCCTGGGTGAGACGGTGAGTCTCGCTCAGGAACGTGCCTACGCACTGGCAAAACAGATTAGCTGGAACGGCATGTTTTTCCGAAATGACATTGGCTATCGCGCCATCGCCCGCGAGAAAACAGATAAATAACGTCAATACCGTGGGGTGGCAATGCCCGCCGTACGTATTGAGTCTTTAATCGATTTTCACTAAGAACACTGAATGACTTAAAATGACATTTAATAATTTACACTTAATAACTACAGGTAACCTCACATGACTACACCCTTCGTCGCTATTCTCATGGGCTCCGATTCTGATCTGCCCGTTATGCAGTCTACTCTCGACACGCTGACCACGCTGCAGATACCATTTGAGGTAAAGATCACCTCCGCCCATCGCACCCCGGATGCCACCCACCACTATGTGACCGATGCCGATCGACGCGGCTGCGCGGTTTTTATCGCTGCTGCTGGTCTGGCTGCGCATCTCGCAGGCGTTGTCGCTTCCCTGACGATTAAACCGGTCATTGGTGTACCCATGGATGGTGGCCCCCTGAAAGGCCAGGATGCGCTGCTGTCTACGGTAATGATGCCCGGCGGTATTCCCGTCGCCACCGTTGCAATCGGTAAAGCTGGTGCCAAAAATGCTGCTTATCTCGCTGCACAAATACTCGCGCTCAGTGATGACAAGCTGTCAGAGCGCGTTAAAGCCGAACGTGCCGCCAATGCCCGTGCTGTCATATCCAAAGATGCGGCATTACAAAAAACCCTCGGTAAGTAACATCCCCTCCCACTTAGTGAGTATTCACTGGAAGCTTAAACAGGTTGCTAACGTCGTCCATCAGGGCGGCGTGATTGCCTACCCGACAGAAGCCGTCTATGGGCTGGGTTGTGACCCGCTTAATGCCCTCGCCGTATCCCGTTTGTTGGCGCTTAAACATCGTTCCATTCACAAGGGGCTGATTCTCATTGCCTCTCGGTTGGAACAATTACACCCCTTTATCGCTCCGCTGGATGCTAATTCCCTCTCACTGTTACACGAAACCTGGCCTGGCCCTTTTACCTGGCTGTTACCCGCGCGAGAAAACACGCCTCGCTGGTTGCGCGGCACACATAGCAGTATTGCTGTGCGGGTGACGGCCCACCCCTTAGCATCGGCTTTATGTGAAAGCACCGGCCACGCTTTAGTCTCTACCAGCGCCAACCCTAGTGGTTTGCCGCCTGCCCGTCGGGCATTGAAAGTGCGTCAATACTTCCCCGAACAAATCGATGCCATTCTGACTGGCGCCGTGGGCACTGCATCCAACCCAAGCCCAATCCGGGATTTGGCTACAAAAAAACTTATTCGCCCCACTAGATCATAGATTACATTTATATCTCCCTAAGGGAATACTTGACTCGGGCACAATAAATCATTAAATTAGCAAACACTTATATTAAGTTTTACTAATTTAGGGTTTTGCACATAACTGCAAGCTTTAGCCCAGGAGGTTCATATGTCATTTATTCCAGGTTTTGCTCACGATGGTGTTGTTACGGTTAACCGAGTCATCCTTAAAGATGCGTACACCGTTGACGATTTGCAGGAACGCGTTGCCCTATTGTGCGAAAACGTGAAAACCTATCATTCCGAAACCGGCTTTGTAGGCGGCATTGTCACACTTAATTCCGGCAACATTTCCAATGAAGGCTCTACCGTCGGCCAGGCTGTCGAGAGTGACCTGAAAGGCAAAGAAGCCTTAATTATTACTTTCTGGAATTCCTTCGAGGAACACGAAGAATCCCACCGCAGTGAAACCTTCCAGCCTTTATTCCAGGAGGTCATCGACATTTGTGAAAATGGCAACGAAGAAATTGCCTATGAAATGCTCTGGTCTGGCCAGGCCTACGATGCTGAGCAAGCCAAAGCTGCCCAGGAAGCCAAGGCTTTGCATGCAGCCTAACGTCAGATAGCACTCTAAGCACATCTAAGCACGGCGTTTTTACCAAGAAGTCCCTTTCCAAAATACCCTTAGGCCATGGAAGGCCCTTTTCTTTTCCTTCGCTAACAAACCCCTCTTTTATATACAATTGCATTAAAGTTTACTCTGGCGGCCTCGATAACGCTCTTATCATACCTATGAGTTTTATTGATGCCGAAAAAACAACAAATCGTTGCTGAGGAAATCCAGGTTGGCAAGCCCATTGCAGCGGCCGCTTATGATGACAAAGGCCGTTTATTACTCAGCAAAGGGACTGTGGTAAAAAATCAGCAACAGTTAAATGCACTGGTTCAACGTGGGCTCTATCGACAACCGAACATTCGCCGGAAACCTGCACCGAGACCGTCAACAAAAGAAGCTCACATTAGCCCTTTTTTTATCGTTGATGATTTGAGCAAACGATTAAAAGGCATATTTACAGGGCTTCTTAACAAAAATAAAGATATGCCCACGCGCATCTGCCATTTAGCGCACTGTATTCACATCATGTGCGCTCGTGATTTTGATGCCAGTCTGGGCGTTATTCATCTTAGTGATGATCTTGAATACATCCATTCTCACCCCCTCCACGTCGCCATTCTGTGTGAGTTGTTTGCAAGCTTTCTCAACTACGAAAGTGTTCGACGAGAGCGATTGCTCGTCGCAGCACTCACCGCCAATTTAGGTATGCTCAGTTTGCAATCTGAGTTGCATCATCAAAAAAAATCGTTGACGGCAGAGCAACGCCAAAAAATTCGCAACCACCCTCAACAGGCGACCCAAATTTTAGCAGCCGCAGGCGTCACTGATGGTCAATGGCTAAAAATAGTATTGCAACATCATGAATACCAGGATGGCACCGGATACCTTGGCGTCATGGGCGACAACATTCTCGAAGAAGCGGCCATCATTGCCCTGGCGGACCGCTACACCGCAATGGTATCGCCTCGCGAACATCGCCCCCCGATTTCGGCAAGTGATGGTTTGAAAAGTTTGTTTTTGAACAAGGGCAATAGCTACGATGAAACCCTGTCTCTAGTGTTAATTAAAATGCTCGGGGTTTTTCCCCCAGGTTCATTTGTAAAACTGGAAAATGGCGAAACAGCGGTGGTCATCAAGCGACCCGTACAGGGTATGTGGCCCACGGTAAAAAGCATTATTACCCCCCAGGGAAGCCCCATTAACCAGCCCCTGCTTCGAAATTGTAACGACGACCGATACAGAATTAAGGAGCTTTACACCCCCGCAAAGCTACCCCCTCTCAACCCCAGCGCCTTATGGGGCTACAAAAACTAGAGCAAAACCGTTACCCCGTTTGCGATTCCCCCTCTCTCGACTACTATCTTCTTACGAGCCTACTGATAACCTCAGATAGTACAGGCTATACACAGGAATTATGGGCTCTGACCGATGGAAGTCAGTCACGTCTATTGTATCGTCTACAGGAGAATAACATGGGCAATCCCACACGCATTCCCCCATCGGAATTACACGTTGGCGCTCCGCTAAAGTGGGCGATTTACGATATTGAAGGGCAATTATTGATGGGCAAAGGAGTGGTTGTTAATTCCCAACGCCAGCTCGATGCATTAGTGGACAAGGGACTATTTAGAGAAGCCGACTCTGGTAAGAGTAAGACCACTGAAAAAAAATTCACAGCACCGCGTTCCATGCTCAGTCCTTTCGCGCAAATCAGTAGCTTCAGTCAACGCTTACGCGGCATATTCAATAATATTCACAGCAAACAATCGACAGGCATCAGTAATAAAGTTATGCATCTGGCCCAGGATATTCAAATCATGTGCAAACTCGATATGAACGCTGCACTAGGAGACGTACATCTTAATCACGACATCGATTATGTGATTAATCATCCTATTCACATCGCCATTTTATGCGAACTTATTGCCACTCATATGGATTACAACGATGACGAACACCTAAGCCTGATCGCCGCATCTTTAACCTGCAACGTCAGTATCATCGTCCTACAAGCAAAGTTACAACGCCAGAAAGAAACGACCAACCAGGAACAACAGCAACAATTGAATAATCATTCCGAGCGCTCTGCGGATATATTAAAAGAATCCGGCGTCGATCATTCTCAGTGGTTAGAAACAGTACGTACACACCACGAACGCTTTGATGGAAAAGGCCCCCTAGGTTTGGCTGGCGAGAATATTCCAGAGTCATCTCGCTTGCTGGCATTAGCTAACCGATACGCCGCGATGGTTTCCCCACGAAAATACCGGCGCGCGATGCCCGCCAGCGAACTTTTGAAAAATATTTACCTAACAAAAAATAGTCAACACGACGAACTGCTCAGCCTAACCTTCATAAAACTAATGGGGATTTATCCTCCCGGCACTTTTGTTCGGCTCGCCAATGGTGAAATTGCCGTTGTCATCAAACGTCCGCTAAAAGGAAAATGGCCAATCGTTGCCAGTATTATCACTCCTCGTGGAGCTCCCTTTGCCCAGCCTCTACGACGTGATTGCAATGATGAGCGATATCCGATCAAAGAATTGTATGTACCTGAAACACAGCCCCGGTTGAACCTCGGTGAGATGTGGGGATATAAAAACTGAGTAAAACACTGTGTTTTAAAAAAACTGAATACTCCCTTTCAGCGGCTACCCGGTCGCAAAAAACCTCGCTGTAGTGTAACCTCTGTCCGATATTACAGTGTTAAACTGTGGCAACACCCATGACAATAATAGTTATTTTATCTCACTGCTGTCCCGTTAACTTAAAGCAATTTTTACTACAACTGGCGCTGTATTTGAAAAGTAGAGTCGTCAGCGGTGTTGGTGGCATGAATAACGGAATCCTCTTTCCGTCATTCCGGCGCAGGCCGGAATCCAGTGATGTCAACGACTCTCTGGATACCGGCCTGCGCCAGCATGACAATAGTGGAGTTAACGGGACAGCAGTAATTTTATCTCTTTATATTCAGCATCAGGACAGCATATGAGCCAACCTAACATTCAGGTCATTAAAGATTATCTTCTCGATTTGCAAGATCGCATCTGCGCCGGAATTGCCGAAGCAGATGGTAGCGCCCATTTTTTTGAAGATAACTGGGAACGTGAAACTGGAGCCGGTGGCGGTCGTACCCGCGTACTTACCGATGGCGCCGTTTTTGAACAAGCCGGCGTTAACTTTTCCCATGTCTCTGGGGGTAGTTTGCCTGTTTCCGCGACGGCACACCGTCCCGAATTAGCAGGGCGGACGTTTGAGGCTATGGGTGTGTCGCTGGTGATTCATCCCAAAAACCCTTATGCACCAACCTCACATGCCAACGTGCGTTTTTTTATCGCCGAGAAAGAAGGTGAAGACCCTATTTGGTGGTTTGGAGGTGGATTTGACCTCACGCCCTATTATCCCTTTGAAGAAGATGCGGTTCACTGGCACCAAATATCAAGAAATGCCTGCGTCCCCTTTGGCGAAGACATTTACCCGCGTTACAAAAAATGGTGCGACGAATACTTCTTCCTTAAGCACCGTGGCGAAACTCGCGGAATCGGTGGTCTATTTTTTGACGACCTCAACGAGATGGGCTTCGATAAAAGTTTCGCCTTTATGCAAAGCGTCGGCGACCATTACCTTGAAGCCTACCTCCCCATCATCGCCCGTCGCAAAGATACCGAGTACGGCGAGCGTGAGCGCGACTTCCAGTTATACCGTCGTGGTCGCTACGTAGAGTACAACCTGGTTTACGACCGTGGCACATTGTTTGGCTTGCAAACAGGTGGCCGTACGGAATCAATTTTGATGTCTTTACCCCCTCTGGTGAAATGGCGTTACAACTGGAAGCCTGAAGCTGGCAGCCCTGAAGCTGTGCTCTACGACGACTATTTGCGCCCGCGTGACTGGCTGGGGATTGAGGCTCAGGAGACCTCAGACTGACTCGCTGGGCTAAAAAGCCTCCCGCTCGAACCAACCGTCTTCGCATCATCGGTGGGCAGTGGCGCGGCCGGAAACTGGATTTCCCCAGCGTCGAAGGTTTGCGTCCCACGCCTGACCGGGTGCGTGAAACGCTGTTCAACTGGCTACAAGGCCACGTTGTTGACGCACACTGCCTTGATCTTTTCGCCGGCAGTGGCGCCCTGGGACTTGAAGCACTTTCCCGGGGTGCGACTCGTACCGTGTTTGTTGAAAGCAATGCCACTGCCGCGCAGCAATTAGAGACTCATTTACGCTCCCTCCGTTGTGATTCCGGCACCGTTTCTCATCTACCAGCCGCTCGTTTTTTAGAACGCGGCCCCGGCGGCGGCAATTATTCCCTGGTATTTCTCGACCCTCCCTTTGGCAAAAGGCTCATCCAAAACAGCATCGATCTGCTGGAAAAGCATCATTGGCTAACAGCCGACGCTCGCCTTTATCTGGAAATGGAATCAACATTAGTCGTGCCTGATTTGCCTGAACAATGGCAGATAATCCGGGAGCAAACCGCTGGCAATGTTCGATATTGCTTGATCCAGTGCCATTCTGTTAGTCCTGAACTTTAATCATTCAGGTATGTACCGGATGTGTGAGTGGTGGGAGTTTTGTGTTTGGGTGTTATAAACGCAGAGGTCGCGGAGACGCAGAGGCGCTGAGAAAATCTCTTTTTGTCTTTCTCTGCGACCTCTGCGTTTATTTCCAGAGCGTTTATTTAACCGGCTAAAACCGGTTTTAGTTCTATCATCCAGTATCGCGTCAGGTAACTGCGTAACCTGACCTACCAAACCCAGAGATGTACCGGATGCGTGATTGGTAGGCACTTTGTGTTTGGGTGTTGTAAACGCAGAAGTCGCGGAGGCGCTGAGAAAACCCCTTTTTGTCTTTCTCTGCGCCTCCGCGCCTCTGCGACCTCTGCGTTTATTCCCAGAAGACATATTAAACGCACAAAGCATCTGTTTTCTGTGCTTAGCCTCTGAGTACTGATTTTTCTAGATTTAACCCCCGGACAAAATCGTGCGACAATCTGTCCATGTCTAATATCGTTATTTATCCTGGTACTTTTGACCCGATCACTCATGGCCACACTGACCTGATTCAACGGGCCTGCCGTCTGTTTGACCGCGTGATTGTTGGCGTTGCGGCGCGGCCCGGAAAAAATCCACTATTTACCCTTGAAAAACGTCTGGAGTTGGCCGAAATAGCACTGGAAGGACAGGAAAATATCGAGATCTGTGGTTTCGAGGGTCTTTTGGTGGAATTTGCCCGCCAAAAAAAGGCCAGTGCGATTTTACGCGGTTTGCGTGCGGTGTCCGATTTTGATTATGAATTTCAGCTCGCGGGCATGAATCGTAAGCTCGCGCCTGATATCGAAACCCTGTTTTTAACCCCCGCCGAGCAGTACGCCAATATTTCCTCAACGCTGGTCAGGGAGATTGCCTCCCTGGGCGGTGATGTGAGTCCATTCATCCACAAAAAAATCGTGGCTGAACTTATAATGAAATTGCGGTAACATGCTCTGATACATTGTTATTTCCACGATTAACGTCATACTTAACTATTGAGATGGCGTGCAAAATGAGTTTCTGAATATGTCTTTGATAATCACTGATGAATGCATCAACTGCGATGTTTGCGAGCCCGAATGCCCTAACGGGGCCATCACTCAGGGTGAAGAAATCTACGAAATTGACCCTGCGTTATGCACAGAATGCGTCGGCCACTACGAAACATCGCAGTGTGTGGATGTATGTCCGGTTGATTGCATTCCCCTGGATCCTGCACACAAAGAGACCCAGGATGAATTGCGTACCAAGTATGATGGCCTCATGGCCCAGAGCGCCTGACGCTTTCCGGATAGTTGACTAATTTCCACAGGTTTCACTCCATAAAATGAAGGCCTGCCTGGGCTTGCGTGGGCTCATCCAATTGGGTAGACTCGTGGCTGATTTTTGACAAACTCTCCTGTGGCGGGAGGTTTTCCGAGGAGGATTAAATGGCTATTCTTGTTCCAATCACTGTATTTTTGGTTATCATCGTAGGAAGCATGATTCTGGGTGGTATTGGCTGTGATGCCGCTGCCGAAGCACGTAAAAAATAAGCATTATGCGTGTGACACCCAGCATTTAAAAATTGCCAGGATTGCACACCCAAAAGCCCGGTTTATTCCGGGCTTTTTTGTATCTATGCTGACTCTCTACTGCGGTCCCCTTTTTAGCCTTTTAGGTTTTCTACCCTTAAACAGGGCGCGTCATATTGATGACTCTGATCGTTTCACGAAGATACGCTTCACCAAGAGCATCTTCAATCCGATGAGCCAAGCGTAGAAATTTTCAATCTGACGACTTACTCAATATTATCTTACACAATGCAGGCAGTACCTATGCAACCATCCATACAATCACCCCAAAAACCACCCTCTGGATCCACTGACGTTTCTGACGCTGGCGATACACGCAAGCTGGTAAAATTTATAGTGGTATCGTCCCTGTGCTTGTTCATCGGTACGGTACACGGTGTTTTGCAAGTCATTCGCCCGGTCCGCGCCTGGCTGGACAGTATCGGCAGTCCATATGGTGGCCCCGGCCATCTCATTGACCCTCTCGCTCACGCACATATCAATGTGGTTGGTGGTGTTGTGATATTTCTCATGGGCGCGTCCTATTATTTGCTGCCTAAAATGAGTGGCGTTAGCCTCTATTCTCAGCGTCTGGTTACCCATACGTTTTGGTGGACGAGCCTTGGCATTACCGGTTTTTATAGCACCCTGATGGGCTTTGGCATCATGGAGGGGCTCGCACTGTTGGAAGACCCTGATCTAGTCGATGATATTCACCGCTTCTACGGCCCGACCATTGGTATAGTGTCCACAATAATGGGCATTGGTTTCTGGGTCTATTTCGCCAATATATTTTTGACTGTGCGGAAGATTCGCCGCACATCATGATTTTAGAATGCGGCTGTCCTGGCGAGTACCCGGACTGGCATGGCCTGGATATCGACCTCGCTAACCATGCGGCCCATGTATTACCCATCGCCTCATTTTTGCACATGCCTCTGTCGTTTGAGCTCTACCGACAACGTCAACAAAGCGACATAGAACAGCTGGAGATCACCGAACGCTGGCCTGGCTTTGCGCTAACACGCACCGGCTGGTTACGCGGCAAAATGATTCGTCTACTTGAGGACACCTCTTCTCCGTCCCGACATTTTCAACGACTGCCTGCTGACTTCCAGTTACACGGTTTTTTGCATGAGGGTGGTATTGGCACGATGCGAAATAGTGTCCGCAAACAACAAGAAACATTGTTAGATGGAGGACGAATGCCCAAAAAAATGTACCTGAGCTATCTCACCTGCCCAAGGTGTAGTGAAGAACGCGGTGGTGACCGTATATTATTACTGAGGCGTTGGCGTCCCAGTAAACGACTGGCAGAGCGGTAAACTAAACTCGTCAGATTTTTTGTGAAGCAAGCGTCTTATTAAGCAGATGCTTTTTCAGCCGCGTAAAAATGCGCAAGGGCTAAATGACATTGACGAAAACCAACAGATACTGTCATCCTGCAGGCTGCTATCCAGAAGCCCTTATCACCGCCAAGTTTTCGGAATCCAGCCTTACTGTTTACTGTAGAGTTACGTAAGCGCCATTCTGATCAGGACGCTATCATTGTTGCGGGGCGGCCATCACTTGATTTAATGGGAAGGATAACGAGACCTTGTCATCGTTAGTGGAGCGCCGAACATTCACATGCAACGACTGCGTCTTCGGATCTCTGATAAAAACGGCCCGTCGATAGACTCCGGTAAATCCATCCTGTATTGCCTGTCGCCATTTCCCCGTTTCATCCACACGAATATCCACAACCAAACCGACACCGGGCTTGTAAACATCACGACTGGCGATAACGATAAACTCTGTCATACCCACACTAGGCGGGCTCGGATGCACTTCCACCCTAAATTCCAAGTCTTCCCATTGCTGCGGCCCTAACACTACCATGGGACTATCACTACAGCCTGCTAACACGACGGCCATTAAAAGTATAAGCAGATAATTCAGGTAACACTTTTTTTCGTCACTCCGGCCTAGACTCTCTATGGCATTTATAACCGTTAGATCACAAGAACCGGAATCCATAACGATGTTAAAACCAGTGGATATCGGCGTACGCAGGGATGACGGAGAGCGAGTATTGGCTTTCATGTTTCTAATTCTCTACAGCAATCCAATCGCTAATGTCTGCCAGCCTAACTGGCGGTGAATACCAAGCGAATGGGGCGGCTGTGATACCTGGTTAGTAAAATACGGGGCTATGGCGAAGTATTATTATTTGTCGATTCGCGCATGGCGCTGCACGTAATCCAAAACCATGTCCAGCTCTGTCTCATCCAGAGGTTTACGCGCTTTTGCCTTCATACGCATTTGCATACGTTGCAGAATACCCGGCCAGGCCCGTGCTGTCTGAGCCGAGGGTTGTGGCGCGACATGGCAATCGCCACATTTGGCTATATACAATCGCGCAGATGCAGTATCGAACTCTGGATAGTCTTTCGCCGATGGTGCATCCCCGTTGCAGGCAGAAAGAAATAATAGTACCGCCAGGTTAATCGTTAAAAGAAGTGTTTTTTGCATGGAGATCATTTTTTTCACCCGAATCGCTTTCTGTGGTATTCGTCTTTTTTGAAGCCTGCAATTCATTATATTTATCACTCAATTTATCATTGTCCAAACGCCCGGCCACTTTTGAACCATAAAAGTTAACCATGTAATAAACAAAGGTACCGAAGACGGTGATGTACAATAATGCCACACCAAACCCCCAATTAATCCACTCGCGCTCGTAGCCAGGGCGATCTCCCCAAAAAGGAAAACTCAAGCCTACAGCCACTAATACTACCGCGACAATAATAGCAATAAACCATCGTGGCACGGGCAGTTGTGAATCGGGTATGGCGTCGATCATTTCCCAATCTTCTAATCCACGTTTAGCGCGACGCTCTTCGTCCGAGGCATAACCGAAATTGTCAGCGGGAATAACCCCCCACGGTGTCTCTTCAATCGCTTTTAGAGGTTCAACTTCTTCATTGGCATTTTTTTGCGTGTTGTTATTAACGTCGTTGTTAACATTGCTATCTGCGTCATTTTTCATTGGCTTTCCACTACATTTTTATACTTCAAATTACACATTTGGCCAAAAATGAGTATTTATCAGCCATTTTCACAACCGTTTTCCCGGCAATTTCCCCGTTAAGAATAGCCGTACTCAGTCAGGAATTTTTTTCCACGAAATGCTGCACACGATAGGCATCGTGCCAGCCATCCATCGCATTTACATGTACCAAAAATGTATGCAGCCCTGGTGGAATTGTGGAATTCATATGCACTACCAGGTCGATTCGACCCGCACTATCAAACTGCACTACTTTTTGGGATAAGACATAGTCCTTCTCATCCATTCCTTCAATACTGATCTTTAATTCTGCGTTACTATACAGTTTATTGGACACCGCGATGCGATAGTCACGAATCACCGTGCCATATTGTTGATCCACGCGGTATACGGACAAATGATAATAATCGTAAGAAATAATTCCCCACACAAACAAGCCTAAGCCCAAGGCACTGAACGGCAAAGTCCAGCGCATGCGTTCCGACATGCCTGCCAGATTGCGAAGCTTGCTGTCTTTCTTTGTGGATTCAGTGGTAAAGCTCAGCAAGCCTGTTTCGCCTTTTTTCGCCTGCAAAGTGTTACAAGCATCAATGCATTCACCACAGTTTATACAGCTGTCGTACATGTCGGTATTGGTAGGATCCAGACCGATGAAACACACGGTGCTGCAAAAATTACATTTTTCACACGACTCGGAACGTGCATCATCATAAGCTAGTTTCAACGTTTGATGAGTTTTAAACCCATGCTGCCAGACACGGTATACACACATGAAACGGCACCAGAAATGACGGATAAAGCTCACATCCACCAGCACCACCAACATGCAGATGAAATAAATATAATGCAGAGAGTCCGCCAAACGCTCATCGTCCCGAAAGGTCATAAACGACCAAATGACGTCGGGGGGATAAAAGTATAATAATGGAATCAATGCCAGCAGCATCGACATCGCCACCAGGATTGTGCCCAGTAACAACCAGTTATACCAACGGTCTTTGGCCGATGCCACTTTCATTTTTTCGCCGGCCACACTCATGTCGGCGCGTTTACCGAGCAAGCGATACGTCCAGTCATTGGCAATTTCAGACAAGGTGTTTTGCGGACAGGCCCAGCCACAAAAAGCGGTCCCAACGGTGGAATACAGCATAACCATTCCACTGGCCAAGAGCAGCCATAATCCAAAGATCAAAAAGAAGTCTGCCCACCAGATTTGCCGGTCCAGTACCACAAAGGCACCTGTCACCAGGTCAACACGCAACAGTCCACTCACCGGTACAATAATGGCGATGGCGATAAACATGAACTGCATTATACGGCGACGCCAATGGAAATTTGTGCCGTTATTAGCAGGCTCAACGGTGATTGAAATTTTACTCAGGGAATCATGACTACTCATGCGGCGCATCTTACCATTTCAGGACTCATTTTTCATTCTTCCTGAGCAACTTGGCGATTGGACATGGAGACTGATTTTCGGATGACATTATTGATTTAGTGAATAGTTTCAATAGGTTACAAATTTCCTTGCCCTGTCATTCAGACCTGCAATTATTACGCTGAAAATTATTACCGCGAAATCTTTAGATCCGCATCCAGAGGGCTCAAAATGGCAAATCGCTGGCGATAATCACGGGCCATTTCTTTATCTCCGGCTGCGGCCGACAATTGCCACAAACGCTTCAGTGCCTCCACATGATCCGGCCGAATACGCAATACGGATTCCAGTAATTGCTGCTCGCTCAATCCGCGGGCTTGGGCGGCAGCACGGTCTTCCAATACAGCATCCGCCAGCGCAAAACCAACCCAGCGATCACGGGGATTGGCCTGGTAGGCCAGCGGCAACAGTCGATAGCCCTCGCCTCCCCGCCCCAGTAATAGCGCCAGCCAACTGCGATGCGCTAATTCGGTGGCAGCATAGGCGAGCTCAAATTGCGGAAAATCATAATCAGGCATGTCGAGCTGTTGGGCGGCAAGGTCAAGCCTTGGTCTCACTGATAATAACCAGGCTAATACCTGCGACAAATCCAGACCGCCATCATATCGTGCGCTCGGTAACTGATACTCGATCACCGGCGCCCATTCGTCTTGTATGGGAACATCCAACTCAGGAATGCCCCCCCAATAACGGCCCAACCAGGTCCAAGGGCCTTCGCCACCCGTCACCGCCTCAATCTGCTGCGATGAAAGCCTTTGCAAATTATTAAACATTGGCGCACTGCCAACGCTGCCTTCCTTTACACCGACCATCGCCAAACGAAATGCATCGACAAAAATAACCGCATCAGGAAATACCTGCTTGAAGGTGTGCAGTACCACTTGCAAACTTTTTACATCAAATTGATTCAGTGCCAACCATTGTACAAATACGCCCTTTTTGGCGAGGTGTTCGTTCGCGCGTTGGAACTGCTGGCGCGATAACAAGGCGCTGCGCCCTACCAAATCCGGATGAAAAAGGTCGCCGATAATCACATCAAAGCTTTCGTTACTGCTTTGTAAAAAATGCCGAGCATCGTCACGCACAACACGCATGTGCTGCATGACATTTCCGTTGACCACATCGAATTCATCTCGCGCAGCATCAATGGCGCCTTGAGACAATTCGACAGCGGTGCGTTCCAGGTCCGGATAATCTAATGAAGCCGATGCAGAGATACCAGTACCCAGGCCCAGCAATAACAGCTTGTGCGGTTCAGGATGCAGTAATAACGGTAAACGTACCTGATTCATTTGCACGACAACGGCCGTGGGTTCAGACGAAGCATCCATGCGGCGCATATCGGCCAGTAATAAACGCTGGCCATTGGGACGTTCTAAAACATGGGTAATGGAGATGGCATCTTCGTTAAGGGTTCGCTGTGTGGTTTGCCCATAAATCTGCGGCATCAGGCGATCGACACTCGGCATGTTCAGCACCGGCACAGCAGCAGCAATCAGTAACATCACCGCTAGCCAGACCGGACGTGATGCCCAGGCCTGCGCCATGCTCAATCCCAGCACCAACAATAATGCCGCGCCCATCACAATAGTCGCGCTACTGCCGATGGTCGGAATCAACACAAATCCTGCCGTTAATACCCCGATGGCTGCGCCAATAGAATTGGCGCCATATAACCACACGCCGCTGTGAAAACGGTCACCCAGGCGCATGGCCAGCAACGGTAACCAGGCACCCAACATGAGTGTTACCGGCAAGGTTAATGTCACCACTGCGCAACCCTGTAACCACAACGCCGATGACAGCGATGCAAAATGGCTTGCTTCTACCCAGGCAGAAAGAATGGGTAACCACCACAAGCTAAGAATCGCAAAACCACTGGCGATAATCGGCAGAACTGAAAGCCAGAAACGCTGGGGGAGGTAACGTGCCAGGAGACTACCAAAACCGATGCCTAACAAAAACACCGCGAGGATAATCGCCAACACGTATTCTGTGCGCAACATGACCATGCCCAAAAGACGTGTCCAACCGATTTCCAGCATCAAGGCACCCGCGCCAATACCGGCGTAGACCAGTAACCATTTTGTTGCTGGACGCTTTATTTCTGGGAGCATTGCAGCAGATTTTCCAGTCATATGACTAGGCTGACGCTTTGATTCATTACGCCAGGATAAAAGAAGTGCAACGATCGCCACCGCAATGCCGAGTAAGGCAACGGCACGTAACGACGATAGCCAGCCCAAAGTGGGTAACAGCCATAACGGCAACAAGGCGCCCACCGCACCACCCAAAGCGTTTATACCGTAAATACCACCCAGGGTAATTCGTGTGTTTTGCACGGCGCTTAATATCAATGGGAAACCTGCCCCCATCGCCAGCGCTGGCACCATCAACACCAGAATAACGACCACAATCTGCAAGGCTAACCAGCTTGAATAACTTAGACTGCCGGACAAGCTGGCAAATTGTGCATCGAGAAATTGAAATAAAACAGGAATAAACAATGCCGCGATGGCAACAGAAAGTTCAAGCAGGGCAAACAGGCGCAAGGGACGTAACGTGTGCTGGCTCCAGCGGGCACCGATAAAACTACCGATTCCCAAGCCTGCCATGTAGGCAGTCACCGTCGCGAGCACTCCAAAAATACTGACACCAAATTGCAGTGACAGCATACGTGACCAGAGTATTTCGTAACATAGACTCGCCGCACCTGAAATAAGGTAAAGCGTGATAAGAATAAGACCTAGCCGGCGTGAATCAAAAACCTGTTGCATGATAGGCGAGGTCGTCAGTAAGCGGTGTTTTTATAGTGAAAAATGGCGAGGCTAAAATTAATAACGCGTCTTTAAGGAAAGAGTAAAGACTAAAACGGGTAAAACCAGACAATACCCACAACGGCATGGCCAAGCGCCAGGCTAACACTAAATCCGGCACACACCATATGGGGCACAAATACGGGTTTACCGTACACACCCATGGCGATACCAAAACTTGCGGTGGCTAACAAAAACAGCAGCAGAGGTACACCCAACGAAAACATCACAATATGTTTGGTTTTATCGTCTATGGCTACCAATTCACTTTTAGCTGATTTGTCAGAGGCAAAGGAGCGAATTACGCTGGCACTGTCCTGTTCGGCCGCGGCCTTTTTCTCAGCTTGCAGCCGAAGCACTTGCTTTTGCAGGGCTTCCAGCTGAAGGGTCTGTTTTTGAATAAGTTGAGTCTGACGATCACCCGACGGCGACAGAGCATCATCAGCTAAAGCCAATACTGGCAGGCTGAAGAAAACTGCAATAACAAATAACAACCTTACACTAAACTTACTCATGGTCATTCTGTTCAGCAGCCGGATCTTTGCCGGCAAAATACCAATGTAATATGGCCATTAAAACAAACGGCACCAGTATGATTAACAGTAAAAAGATAAAAATCGCCCACGGTGTTTCAATAGTCACATGAGCATACCGATAACTATCTACCGCATATGCAGAAGACGTTACCATTAACGATATTATAAAAAATGAAATTCGAAATAACATAATTTTCACCATCACTGCTGTCCTAT
>NVUB02000165.1 GCA_002401775.2 Ectothiorhodospiraceae bacterium | reverse complement strand
GTTTATCCAGCATGTGGGCAATTTCTTCGGGGCTGGGTTCGTGATCCAGGGATTGGGCTAAATGCCGGGCGGCACGTAAGTAGATATTAATTTCTTTGACGACATGTATAGGCAATCGAATGGTGCGAGTCTGGTTCATGATGCCGCGTTCAATGGTTTGACGAATCCACCAGGTCGCGTAAGTTGAAAACCGAAAACCACGTTCGGGGTCGAATTTCTCAACGGCGCGTATCAAGCCGAGATTTCCTTCTTCAATCAAATCCAGTAAGGCTAAACCGCGATTGAGGTAACGCCGTGCAATTTTCACCACTAAACGAAGGTTGCTTTCAATCATGTGTCGGCGTGCATCCATATCCCCTTTCTGGATACGGCGGGCAATAGACACTTCTTCTTCAGCACTTAGTAAGGGAGAAAAACCTATTTCGCCGAGATAGAGGCGAGTGGCGTCGAGATCGCGGTCGGCTAAGTCTTTACGGCTTGCGACTCTTCGTTCGGGGCGGGCACGGGACGTTTTTTTAGCCGGCGCTTTTTCGGGAGTAGCACCAGCATCGGAATCACTCCCTACGGGATTCTCACCATGAACAGTTACTGAGTCATCATCAAAATTGATGCCATCAGTATCATGCTCTTCACTGGCTTCCCGTTCATCCTGCTCATGAGCATCCTTAACGTCGTCAGTTTGAGTTTCATCCTGAACATCGTTAACCAGTGTTTCTTGAGGCTGTGCTTCCATGCCCACTCCTGTTTTTTTGGCTTTATCTAACATCGAGTCAGATACCTTTTCATTAAGATTAGAGGTTAAGACATCAACTTAACACAACTAACAGAGGCCAGCTAACATAAAACAACTTACACAAAATTAAAATCATTTATGTACAATAATTCAGATTAATTTTTACTTCGGTAAATATTTCACCGGATTAATGGGTTTCCCATTTCGTCGAATTTCAAAATGCAGCCTTGCTTGCGAGTTATTGCCCACTATAAAACTGACATTTCCGGTTTTACCCATATCTGCAATTCGCTGCCCGGCATTAACCCATTCGCCTTCCTTTACATGCAACTTTCGATTATGTGCATACGCGCTCAAAAACTTTTCATTGTGTTTAACAATAATAAGCTGGCCGTATCTAACGAGCCCACTTCCTGCATACACCACTCGCCCGGAGGCTGATGCAACTATCGCACTGCCAAGGCCGCCGGCAAAGTCCAGTCCCTGGCGCGATGGGTCCTTCGCCAAAAATGTCCTTAATATTCGCCGCTGCTTGACGGGCCAGTGCCATTTAAGTGGCCCTGACTGTTGTGGGGTGACTTGTGGCTTAAAAACCTTATTTATAGCTGTTTTTGCGGCCGCTATCACCGTCCTGGCGCTATAATTCTGATCGGAATTTCCACGACCAGAAGCGTTAGAGGCATCACTGGATTTATCGACCACTCGGGTAGTTTTCTTTACTGCTTCTACCACCGGAGCGGGATTTTTTTTCACCACCCGAACGGGTGTCTTCTTTTCAACGGAGCGTGTGCTGTTTCGATTGTCTTGCAGAGATGCGGTTGTATTGCCTGAAGGGGGTACAACACGAAGATGTTGTCCGGGGTTTAATTCATATGGCGCGGCAATATCATTCCAGCTGGCTATTTGTCGATAATCGTAACCATAGATCCAACCTATGGAATACAGAGTTTCACCTTTCTCAACGCGATGATAAACATGTCCACCGCACCCGCCAATCAGTAACATTGTCACCAAAAGGCACAACCAAAAACAGTGAAGAATGCGCAGCTTATCTAATTTTATGAAAAACATATCATGATTCAATACAGCTGTTTTTGCCAAAGTGCTTATCGAAGCGCTTGTTAAAGTCCTGGCCGAATTTCCAGTCGATGCGCTTATGTAGATTGTTACTATGCATATCACGAAATATTTTTATAGATGTTGGTTAAAAATAGTAATACGGCAATTTTTAATCATCCGCTTAATCCTGACGAACGGATATTACAGGAAGCCAAAGTAATATTTTATAGGTCGTAACCATTTTATGGCAAATGATTTTAAAAAGGACCGTAACGAATCAGTATCGCTATCGTAATCAATCCAACCAAGATCCAGCCCAGCCAATCTACATATTTTTTAATGGTATGTTCCATACGCTCACCACCCCAAACGATTAACGTGGTCACTAAAAAAAAGCGAGCGCCCCGTCCCACGATAGAAGCCAGCACAAACGGCAAAAACATCATGGAAATGGCGCCAGCAGCGATGGTAAATACTTTATAGGGGATAGGAGAAAAACCCGCAATTAAAATAGCCCATATGCCCCATTCTTCAAACCAGGCCACGGCACGAAGATAATGATCATAATACCCAGATTGTTGAACCCAGGGTTCAATGGCATCAAATGCCAAATAGCCAATAAGATAACCCAGCATCCCGCCCAGCACCGAGGCCACAGTCGTCATCGTGGCATAACGCCAGGCCTTTTGATTATCCGCCAACGCCATCGGCGCCAGCATCACATCAGGAGGAATGGGGAAAAACGAAGACTCCGCAAAACTCAGTGACACCAAATACCACTGCGCGTGTCGATGTGCAGCCCAACGCATCGCACGTTCATACAAACTTGAAAATAATTTCATCTCTATCCTAAATCAGTTTACAGAAAAACCTCCCCGCAACGTTACCCACAACGGAAAAAGGCATCATTCTTTCACCTACAAACTCAGTCCTTAGTACTCAGCCCTTAACGCCGCCCTAAAATTATGTCGGTCACGTTACGCCGCTACGTGACGATCATTTCTAGCCGAAAATATGTGTGCTCGATTAAGCCATTGCGTCACGTAGCGATGAACATGACCTACGAAAACCAGTCCTCTGCCCTTAGCCCTTAGCCCTTAGCCCTTAGCCCTTAGCACTCAGCACTTAGCACTCAGCACTCAGCACTCAGTCCTAAAGCACCCCCCCCAACATCGGTACAAAGCTCACTTTATCCAACACTTTGCGCTCTATTCCTTCTTCGGTTCGGGTCAATAGGATAAGGTCTTGCACTCCCGGTGGGCCGACAGGCATTACTAACCTTCCACCAATAGCGAGTTGATCCAATAAAGATTCCGGTACTTGTTCTGGGGCCGCCGTCGCGATGATGGCATCAAACGGCGCAAGCTCTGGCCACCCCCAACTCCCATCACTGTGCTTGAGTCTGACGTTACGTAGTAGTAATTCCCCAAGACGCATCCGTGCCTGCTCCAGTAAGGGTTGAATTCGCTCTACGCTATATACTTGCCCTGATAATGGCGACAGGATTGCTGCTTGATATCCCGACCCGGTTCCCACTTCCAGTACTTTATTCATCGGGCCACTTTCCAGCAATGCGGCTGTCATACGGGCAACGACATAAGGTTGTGAAATGGTTTGGCCATGCCCAATCGGCAACGCGGTATCTTCGTATGAGCGACTGGCCAGGGCTTCATCGACAAAAATGTGTCTCGGAGTGTTTCGAATAAGCTCAAGCACTTGCATATTGCTAATGCCTTCGTCTTGCAAACGTCTCACCAAACGGTCTCGAGTACGCTGCGAGGTCATACCGATCCCTTTTAAACGGTTCACAGGCCGGTCACCCAATGGGAGATCTGCTCCATGACCTCGTAACGGGTCAGGTCTACGTTGAGCGGTGTGAGGGATACACGATTATGGCGCACCGCATGAAAATCCGTGCCGGTACCGGCATCCTGCTCAGCACCTACGGGGCCAACCCAGTAAACCTCTTTGCCACGCGGGTCGAGCATTTTCACAACCGGTTCAGATTTATGTCGACGACCAAGCCGGGTAACTTCAAACCCTTCCAGCATTTCCCAGGGCACATCGGGCACGTTGACGTTCAAAATGGAATCAGCCGGTAGCGGATCTTTGCTCAGTCTTTCCAGCAACGCCACAACAACTCGCGCCGCCGTTTGATAATGCGCGCCCTTTTGGCCGTTTAATGACACGGCGATGGCAGGCAGCCCCAGAAAGCGCCCTTCCATGGCGGCCGCCACTGTGCCGGAGTACAGTACGTCATCTCCCATGTTAGCGCCGGCATTAATACCGGCTATTACCATATCAGGCTCTTCGTCCAGCAAACCGGTGATGGCCAAATGCACACAATCTGTGGGGGTGCCATCAACAAACACAAAACCATTGGGTGCCGTGTGGGCCCGGACAGGACTTTCAAGGGTCAGGGAGTTGCTGGCACCACTGCGATTGCGGTCGGGCGCCACAACATGGACTTGATGAATATCGGCCAGTGCATTTAAGGCATCCGCTAGGCAAATCAGCCCCGGTGCCTGGTATCCATCGTCATTGCTTAATAAAACCTTCATGTTCACCATTATATCCACCGTCAGGCAAAAAAATCACACCTTTGCGCAAATACTTGGCAATTAGAAATGTGAAACGCCATATTCGGGATTGAGAAAGGTTTTCAGCCATTCCCCATAGCCCTACCCACGGAAGCCGCTGTAACATAACGCCATCGTGGCAAATAACAAAAAAACTAATAATGATGACGCGCTCTTTCGCGAAATGATGGAAGGCGTCAAACCTTTGCCGGACAACAAGTCTGGCAAGGGTCGAGTTCCCCCTCTCACCCCGCCTCGCACTCCGGCAAAGAGGCGCAAAGGCCAATTACCGACTCCTGAACCCACGGCACCATTCACGCACCCGTTTCCGGAACGCGACTTCGCCAGCGAAATTACTGCGGACGAGACGTTATTCTTTGTTCGTAGCGGTTTGCAACACCGGGAACAACGTCGGTTAAAACGTGGAGAATTTCACATTGATGCCAGCCTGGATCTTCATGGCGATACCATCGAAGAGGCGGGGCATCAGCTCGATGAATTCCTGCGCTTTGCCAGTGCTTCCGGCCTGCGTTGTGTCCATATCATTCACGGCAAAGGACATCGCTCCACTAATGGACACGCAGCGATAAAGTCGCAACTCAACCAGTGGCTTCGGGACACCGAAAGGGTGCTGGCTTTTTGCTCGGCCCAAAAGCGCCACGGTGGCACTGGCGCGGTGTACGTACTGCTGCGTCGCGGGCCTTCAACATCGCCCGAATAAACCCGGTATGCAAAAGGGCGAATTATCTTCAATAAGGTCATTCAACATACGCCGGCACTCAACGATAAGGTTAATCTGGATACTTCACCAAACCCTCATTAACATTATCCTCATGATACTCCCTCAAGCCGTTCCAACCCGTTTTACGGTGGGTTTCAAAGACAACCCACTACAAGTTTTCAATTTCTTTTATCGCCATTTCTCAAATGGCGTGCCTTTCACCTTTGGTCTTTACGAGAGTATTAACCGGAGGGATACCGAATCATTATGACTACTCTTCAATCACATATTTAATATGTGGATATATAAAACATTCTTATCTACTCAAGTATTTTCCTGCCACCCCGATATTTACATCAAATAATGTTTACGGTAAGCATATTTGCCATATGGATTTGGCCTATAAAACCACCAACAACCCAGCAAATTAAAATGAATACAAAAATGACGAAGTCAACCATCACCATCAAAAACAAATTCATCCTCGCAGGTGTCCTCGCGCTGGTATCCATGCTCAGTATTCTGGGTCTGGGCCAATATACCAGCATGAAATTAAAGGTGTTTGGAGATGTCAGCCATTCCATCAGTGAGGTCAAATCCGGCATGTTGATGTTACGCCTCAACGAAAAAAATTTTCTTGCCCGCAAAGACCTCAAATACCAGGGAAAGTTTGAGAAAAATTACGAGACATTACAAACCAAGGTTGAAACATTAACCTTTACTTTAAATGAGGCCAAGCTGGAAACCGGTCCCGCAAAATTATTGTCAGAAACCCTTGAAAATTACAGTGTCAGTTTCCATGATATCGCCAACCTGCAAAAAATCATTGGTCTGACCCCCAAAGATGGACTTTATGGCAGCCTGCGTAAGGCAGTGCATGGCGTAGAGACGGAAATAAAAACACTTGATGATCAACGTCTTCGCGCCGACATGCTGCAACTCCGCCGCAACGAAAAGGACTTCATGCTTCGCAACAATTTAAAATACCTTGAAAAATTCAATAAGAATATCAACCGTTTTAACGAAGACTTAAGGGCCAGCAGCCATCCTTCAGCAGTCAAAAATAATATCCTGGCTTTGGCAGGTCAATATCAATCTCAATTTTTAGAGTTGGTAAAAACAAATCAGAAAAAAGGCCTTAGCAGCAAAGAAGGTCTGATGGGTAAAATGCGTGCCACGGTGCATCTGTCAGAAACCGAACTCAATGAATTAAGTGAAGAATTAGACACTGCCATCAAATCTGAAGTTGGCAGTGTGGATAGTTTAATGCTGACAACAACTCTCATTGCTCTCGCGATGACGATACTGGTAACCGGTTTAATTGGCTGGATTGCCTTAGGGATTCTTCGCCCAGTGCAAGCTTTGGCCACCACGATGACCCGCGCCGCCAATGAGAATGACCTTAGCTTGCGCATAGAGGTTAACTCGAATGATGAAATCGGTGAAACCGGCATAGCCTTTAATGCCATGTTAGAAAAATTCCAGGCCATTGTTGGACAGGTAAACGGCTCGGCGACTCAAATGAGTGCTGCGGCCGAACAACTCTCCGTCATCACTCAAGAAACCGCCAGTGAGATTCTAGAACAAACATCGCAAACAGATCAGGTGGCTACCGCGATTAATGAGATGTCGGCCACGGTGCAGGAAGTGGCTCGCAATGCCAGTGAGGCAGCCAGTGCCGCCAACGAAACCACCCAACAAGCAGGCGTGGGGCGTCAAGTGGTCAACGCCGCGATAGATTCCATGGATAAATTAGCCGGTGAAATCGAACAAGCCAGTTCAGTAATCGCCAAACTGGAAGAAGATGGTGTGAAAATTGGAGCCGTATTAGATGTCATTCGCGGCATTGCCGAACAAACCAATTTATTGGCGCTTAATGCCGCCATCGAAGCCGCTCGCGCGGGAGAACAGGGACGCGGTTTTGCCGTGGTCGCCGACGAGGTTCGCACTCTCGCCTCTCGTACTCAGGAGTCGACTCAGGAAATTCAGCAAATGATTGAAAGCCTGCAATCCGGTACGGTTGCGGCGGTAGCCGCTATGGAGTCAAGCCGTAATCAAGCACAAATCAGCGTCGAAAAAATTTCCAGTGCGGGTGATTCACTCAGCACCATTGTCAGTAGTATTGGTCGTATAAACGATATGAATACTCAAATTTCCTCAGCGGCGGAAGAACAAACAATTGTCGCTGAAGAAATCAATAACAACGTGGTAAAAATCAGCTCGATTGCCGAATCTTCCAGTAGTAATGCAGCACAAACGCAAGGTGCCAGTGAGGAATTAACGCGTTTGTCAGTAGACTTGCAGGGCTTGGTCTCGCAGTTTAAATCATAACGTTGGCGCCGTACTGCGGATACAGAATAGCTCCCGCAGTACGGATGTCGCATAACAGCCGGAGGGTAAAGAAAACCTCAGTTGTATCGCCTTATCGTCTTCCATCCACTGCCATTGAAGATCATTCACGGACAAACACAACGCACGGCGTTCTTGTTTCAGCCCGGCCTTTTCCAGCCCTTCACGAAAACCAGCCTGTTCAGCCAGTGTTTTTATTTCTAATGCTTGAGCCTCTTGTTGAGACGGCAATGCCCCCCTGCCCCACAAGGGGCCACTCGGTTGTACGTCGGATTCGGCGTGGCGTCGTTTGATTTCATCATCAAGTGCTTCGGCAATAAAATAACTACGACTGCCGGTGAGCATTAAGGCTTCCCCTAACAATACCTGATTCCAACTTTCGTCCACGATACGTGCAGCTAACACCTCGTTAAATAAAAATGAACGCGCAGCTGAAAGGTACAAACCTCGTAAGTGACGATCCTTTACCCGCCGCCCTTCAAACATAATTTGCGCGGACTGTAAGTTGCTGCCACCACGGCCAAAACGTTGTTCACCAAAATAGTTAGGCACACCTTTTTCAAGCACGGTTACCAGTCGCTGTTCCATAGCTTCACGGTCACATTCAACATCACGCAGTACTATTGTAAAATGATTGGCGCGCAATGCACCACGCGGTAACTTACGACGATGACGGGCCTGGGTTAATATCTGCACATCATCTTGCAACGCTGACCAGTCAGGGTCAGGTTTTCCCGGCAACCAAATGCTAAACCACTGAGTGGTCACTGCGATGCGGTCTTTTAATCCACAATAGCTCACATCCCTTGCTCGAACTCCGGCATGACGCGCTAACTGTCGTGCGATTTGGTCGGTATTTCGATTACGTTTACGCAAATGGACTAATAAATGTTCACCTTCGCCATCAGCTTCAAAGCCAAGCTCTTCGTCAACGCGGAAATCTTCCGGGCAGGTGCGCATGAGGCCACTGGATTCAGGTATGCCAAGGACGCGCGGCCATTCAGGAAGTGAGGGTGAAATCTCAGACATTTAGGGGACTCTTAATGGGGTTTATAAGTGATTAATTAACATCGAATTTCTTGCTTACTGTAGGTTGGTGGTGCCAACAGTAGGCGCTTTAGGCGAGCTTGCGAACCCCAACATTATTGGCTACGTTGGGGTTCGCAAGCTCACCGCCAACCTACGATTTGTTGTTTTTTGGTCGCTTAACGATATTAAATGGTACGCGATATTAATCGTTATCGGAAAACGAAAAACTAACGGTTAAGCAACACCACCGCATGTGCCGCAATGCCTTCACCACGCCCGGTAAATCCGAGCTGTTCGGTCGTGGTGGCTTTCACATTACAACCGTCGACATCAACACCAAGGTCTGCTGCCAGGTTTTCACGCATGGCCGGAATATGGGTGGCCATTTTCGGTGCCTGGGCAACAATGGTGAGGTCGACATTACCCACTGCGAAGCTTTTTTGATGCAATAACGTCACAACCTGGCGCAATAAAATACGGCTATCGATGTTTTCAAACTCTGCGCGGGTATCCGGGAAGTGCTGACCGATATCCCCCAACGCAGCCGCGCCCAACAAGGCATCGCAGAGTGCATGAATAAGCACGTCACCATCGGAATGTGCGATGAACCCCTGCACAAAAGCAATACGCACCCCACCCAACGTCAAGTGGTCACCTTCACCAAAACGGTGAACATCAAAACCGTGTCCAATTCGTATCATAGAAACTCTTTTTACTCGCGACTTACTTCTATTAATTAACCCGTCCTTTCACCGAGGAGTACCCTTCTGGGCACCTGTGATATTAAGGTTACATGTTCCCCAGAGGGTATAAAGGTCAGGACCGAATGGTGCCAACAGCATTCTGGATACTGGCATACGCCAGCAGTCACGGATAAAATTAACAGGATGCCGCCAGACTTTACTCTTTACTCTTTACTCTTTACTCTTTACTCTTTACTCTTTACTCTTTACTCTTTACTCTTTACCCTTTACCCTTTGTTCTGGTCTCTGCCCTTCCCTTATAGACCTTTCGCTTAAACAAGTCCGTCCTACGACTCACCAACCTATCGAGGAATAACAAACCATCAAGGTGGTCAACCTCATGCTGGACCGCGCGCGCTTCGTAACCTTCACAGTGGTATTCGTGCTGCTCACCCAATTCATCAAAAGCAGTAACGCTAATTTTTTCTGCCCGAATCACATTACCGGTAAAGTCTAGCACGGACATACAGCCTTCTCGTCCCATTGCCATGCCCTCCCACTCGGTAATTTCAGGGTTGATCAGTATCATACGGCCATTGTTTGTGGATTTAGCCGGTATTTTACGCATTCCAGAAATGTCGACAATAACGATGCGTTGGAAACGCCCCACCTGCGGGGCCGCGATGCCCACGCCACCCGGGCCAGCGCACATCGTTATTTCAAGTTGGGCCGCAAAGGTCTGTAACTCGTCATTAAAATCTTCGACAGCTTCCGAGACCTGTTTCAGACGTTCATCCGGGTATTGCAATATATCCATAGGTAATTGCAGCCCGCTAACCGATTAAGGTATCGATAGCGGTCAAATGCGCATCAACCCCTGCCTTTTTAACGATATCCAGAGCCGATTGTAATACCTCAATACCGGATGTCGCTTGACCTTCAATGTGCATAATGTAGATAGGGTTTTCTTCTGTACCCCCCACGTCAGATGACAAGTCCAGAATATCCAGACCCGCGCCAGACAACACTTCAGTCACCTGCGCCACAATACCCGCTCTGTCTGCACCGTACACACTAATGCGCACATCCGGCTGGTGGTGTTGATGCAAACCACCTTCAACGTGATCAATATGCAGATGCAATTCAAGCGATTCCGTTTCCGTCTGCAACAAATCCCGCAGCGATTTTGTCGTGCCATCATGCTGCACCATCATCATCACCGTAAAACTGGACCCCAGACGCATCATTGACGTTTCACCCAAGTTACAGCCACCGTCAAACAAAGCCTGCGTCACATGCGCGACAATACCCGTCCGATCCTTACCGACCAGAGTCAACATGTACCATTTATCAGCCATCAGCCTTCCTTCATAATCAGTTTCTAGTCACGAGGGGCAAGTATCGAAGCGCAATGGGTTTGTTTACTTCCCTCTCAGCACTCAGGACTCAGCACTACACCCTGTAGGTCATGTTGCGAAGCTACATGACGATCATATCCAACCGAGAAAATATGTGCCCGATTAAGCCAAAGCATCACGTAGTCCTCAGTCCCCAGCCCTTAGCCCTTAGCCCTTAGCCCTTAGCCCTTAGCACTTAGCCCTTAAGCACTTAGCCCTTAAGCACTTAGCACTACACCCTGTAGATACTCATGTTGCGAAGCTACATGACGATCATATCCAACCGAGAAAATATGTGCCCGATTAAGCCAAAGCATCACGTAGTCCTCAGTCCCCAGCCCTTAGC
>NVUB02000164.1 GCA_002401775.2 Ectothiorhodospiraceae bacterium | reverse complement strand
TTGTGCCCACCGTTTCTGACAGACGTGAAGACCTTTTACAATAAAACCTAACGCCAATTATCTTAGTTTTTAAAAAACCTAACTATCAACGAGTCTGACCCTTTGATTCTGACCCTTTGATTCTTGACCCTTTGATTCTATAGTTTTTAAAAAACCTAACTATCAACGAGTCTGACTCTTTGATTCTCTCTTTGATTCTGATATCAAGCCAACTATATGATTCACATGTAATTTATTGGGTTTTCTAAGATGGGTGTCCATGTAAGCCCCATGTAAGCCGTTTCTGTGGGCGTATAGAGGAGGTGGTTTACCTCAATGTTCACTGGATTCTGCTATTCCAAATGCGAATTCGTTTGATGGAATAGGTTAAGATCCAATAATAAATTTGCCCACGTTACCGGATATGCCAAATATTAGTCCGATGCCACAGGAAATAGGGGTTCGATAATAATGTTTTTGATTTCATGGAAATGAATCAACTGTGATTAATGGTAAATCTATTTTTTACTGCGCCATCCCTACAATTGTATCATCGACAATTGTAGGGATGATTTTTTTCCAAATACATTGGAGTCTATTTTTTGTTGCGTTGTTAATAATTGATGCAGTTTACTATTTTTTCCATACATATTTTAACGATCTGATCGTGGTAAGAAGAGGGTTAATTTCTGATTCAGTATTTTGTGTATCGATTGTTACTTTTCAAATAGTATTCTGGTTTTTGATTTTCCGCTACGTTATGTAGCTGTAAACTACATACAAGGAAATAGAGTGAGAAGGGCGGGAAATGATAATCTGGGCGCAATGTTGATTTCGTGTTTAGTTGACGATGAGGATGAGGTAATATGGTTGCTCACCATTGATATTTAATTTTCGTTTGTTCTGTGACAAACTTCCCATTATTTGCCCCTGTTATTTTAAAATTATGTCTAACAACCTCTCAATGAACGAATACCATCCCCCGGTCGATGAAGGGCTGGATGTTTTATTTCACGATACGGAATTGCTGGTGGTCAATAAACCCAGTGGTTTGTTGTCTGTCCCGGGCCGTGGGGAACATAAAAAAGATTGCCTCATTACACGAGTGCAGGTGGACTATCCTGATGCGTTGATTGTGCATCGCTTGGATATGGAAACGTCGGGAGTGATGGTGATGGCGCGGAACAAGTCGGTGCATCGGCAACTGGGTTTGTTGTTTCAGGAAAGAGAGGTGCAAAAGCGATACGTTGCCATTGTGGATGGACAAATTCGAGAAGCGTCGGGGATTATTGATTTACCGTTGATCTGTGATTGGCCCAATCGGCCTCGGCAAATTGTCGATCATGAGCACGGTAAGCCTTCGATCACTCGTTTCAAGGTGTTGTGGCGAAATATCGAAGAAGGTACGACACGTGTCGAGTTAGAGCCAGAAACGGGGCGCTCACATCAATTGCGTGTACACCTGCAATCAATGGGCCATCCCATTTTGGGTGACCGCCTCTATGCCAACGAACAACAACAGGCGAAGGCAACGCGCTTGTTGTTGCATGCCTTGTCCCTGGGTTTTGTGCACCCCTTAACCGCAGAGCCGTTGCGCTTTATTTGTGATGTTCCGTTCTAATGATTGTTAATTTCAACGACGTTCTGGATACCGGCCTTTATGCCCCAGAGGGTATGCGCCGGTATGACGGATATAACGTTAACGGAAATGTGGTGTTAGTATCTAAAAATGAATGCTGAGTTTTTTATTTTTTTTGAATTAACTTGTGCATTAGCTTTTGTATTAACTACAGGCAAAAAACAGGCAAAAACAGGCAAAAACAGGCAAAAAAAAGCCCTGCAAATAGCTCGGAGGAGGAGTGAGCAAGGAGTAGCAGGGCTAAAGTTTGTTCTACTGAGGGGTCGGTAGAACGTATAGCAATATTAGCCTAAGTCTAATATTAAAGTCAACTAATATTCTAAATTTCTTTTATATCCCTAAATCCAGTATGCTGATTGAGCAGCATTGTTGGTTATTTAGTCAATTGATTCGCCGGAAGCAAGCAATTCCACGGGTTATCGTCAGCAATACCACTCTGTTAGGTGGGTTGGGTCCGCTTCAAGGATTTCGTGACTATACTTTATGTTACTTCGCGATACGGGGAAGGGAATGGCGGTAAAGGGTGATGTTCAAGACAGTCGGCAAGCTGGAAAAGTCTCATCGCCGCTATTTCTCGCCATTGATCAGGGCGGCCACGCCAGCCGTGTGTTGGTGTTTGATCAGTCAGGCCACAAAGTCGTAGAAGTGTTTCAAGCGGTGGACGTTAGCCGTCCTCAAACCGCTTGGGTTGAGCAGGATGCTGATGCTTTGTTGCAATCAATACGTACCGCTCTGGATGACGTCGAAAGCCAACTGGGTACGCGCAAACAGTATGTGGTGGCAGCAGGTCTGGTGACGCAACGCTCGAATATTGTGTGTTGGGATCGCCATACCGGACAGGCATTATCGCCTGCTATCAGTTGGCAAGATTGCCGTGCGTATCAGTGGATGCAAGGCTTTGAAGCGAACGCCGCAACAATTCGTCGTATAACCGGGCTCATTCCTTCTGCGCATTATGGTGTGAGTAAAATGCATTGGTGCCTTGAAAATCTGCCGAAAGTGAGTGCTGCACACGCGAACGGTAATCTGGCCTGCGCACCACTGGCCAGCTATTTATTGTTTAAACTTCTTGAAGAACAACCCTTTGTTGTGGATGCCGTGAATGCATCCCGCACTCTGCTGTGGGATAAAGCCGCAGGTGGCTGGTCTGAAGAATTGCTGACATTGTTTTCTCTGAAAACAGATTGCCTACCGAAGGGCGTCTCTAATCGGCACGAATATGGAACACTGGTACTGGGCAATCATAAAATACCGCTGACCGTGTGTAGCGGTGATCAGTCGGCAGCACTATTTTCACTGGGCATGCCCAATACTGGAACGGCCTATCTCAACATGGGCACGGGTGCCTTTATGCAGTCCCTCTTTGAGCCACCGCAGAATGGCGAAAAACTACCCGCACGATTATTGCAAAGTACCGTGTGGGATGAGAAGGGAAAATCAATACAGGTACTAGAGGCAACGGTTAATGGAGCAGGGAGTGCGTTGGCTGTTCTTGAGCAAGTGTTTGAGGAGGCCGTGGATACTACGATACAACGTAGCAATATCCAAAAAAGTAACACCCAACAAAGCAACCTCCAAAAAAGTATTAATTATGAAGAGGCTCTGCAATCGGCCAAAAATATTCCCCTCTACCTCAACGGTATTTCAGGGTTAGGGTCTCCGTTTTGGTTGCCGGATTTTCGTTCCCGGTTTATGGGCGGGGCAGCACTAACCGCTCTGCCGGATGAAAAACGGGTAGCGGTGATGGAAAGTATCTTGTTTTTACTTCAGGTTAACCTGGAAGCGTTTCGCTGCGAAAAAGTTGATCTGAAAAATATTGTCATCAGTGGTGGTTTGTCGCAACTGGATGGCCTGTGCCAGCGTTTGGCTGATTTGAGCAGATTACCTGTTATCCGCCCACAGCTGCATGAAGCAACCGCAAAAGGACTGGCCTTTTTGTTGGTCAGTTCATGCTCAGAGACAAGCCCACTAGAATGTCTACCGTCGAATCTAAAAGACCTCGAGAATGAAAGCCAGATTCAAAAAAAGTGGTCAGGTAATGAAACGATGGATCGTTTTATCCCTGTTAACAATCCCGTAGTCGATGAGCGATATAAACAGTGGCGCGCAGCACTTGATGAGGCTCTTGGTTATGATATTGGTAATGCTACCAACAACACCACCGAAAGTGACATTGCAGAAAAAGGAAGTGGCTTGTGACGGATGAAAAAGTGACGGATGAAAAAGCGAGATCCAAACCAATATTGATCGCGCATCGGGGTTACAGTGAATGTTATCCAGAAAATACTCTTGCTGGGTTGCAAGCGGCGTTAAATACCGGTGCGCAATGCATTGAGTTTGATGTGCATTTAAGCGCCGATGAAGTACCCGTGGTCTTTCATGATTCCGATGTGAAACGTGTTACCGGGAGCGAGGGGACGATACAGGAAATGACTTATTCGGCACTGAAAATGTTACGTGCCAGTGAGCCTGATCGCTTTGCAGAAAAGTATTCGCAAGAGCCCGTGCCCAGCCTCGAGGCAGTGTTGGCATTATTGAAGCAATGGCCGAATGCAACGGCTTTTGTCGAAATTAAAACCGATACCCTGAAACATTTTGGTGTCACCCATGTGGTAAAAATCATCATGGCCGCACTGGCTGAACACCAAAAGCACTGTGTTCTGATTTCATTCGACCGAACCGTGCTGGATCATGCGCGCAAGGCGGGTATGTTGCGTATTGGTTGGGTTGTCAGGGAGTGGAATGCACAAGCACAAACGTATGCACAGGCGTTGTCACCAGATTTTTTGTTTTGTAATGCCGAAAAAATAGGAAAAGAAGATGCCTTGTGGCCAGGGCCATGGCAATGGGCTTTGTATGACATCGTAGACCCTGATGTGGCATTGCAGTGGTACAACCGAGGTGTTGAATTGATCGAAACCTGGGACATTGGTGGCATGTTAGCCGACCCGCGTCTTGCCGTGGAGGACGTTGATGACTCGTAAACCGCATAAACAAGATGATTCACCTGAAAGCCGCAAGCATTATGACGTGTTGGTGATCGGAGCTGGCATTCATGGTGCGGGTGTGGCGCAAGCGGCGAGTGCGGCGGGCTATTCCGTGTTAGTGCTTGAGCAGAAAACCGTGGCCAGTGGCACGTCGAGTCGTTCCAGTAAATTGATTCATGGTGGATTACGATACCTCGAACATGGGCAGTTTGCTTTAGTACGTGAATGCTTGCGCGAACGGTCATTATTACTAAAGTTGGCACCCAGTCTGGTCTATCTTCAACCCTTTTATATTCCAGTTTATGGCGATTCCTCTCGGGGGAAATGGTTAATACGGGCAGGATTAACCCTCTATTCATTATTGGGCGGTACGGGCTCAGAGACACGATTTCGCCGTGTACCACGATGCGAATGGCATTCTTTGGATGGATTAACTACGCATAATTTAACCGCGGTGTTTCAGTATTGGGATGCACAGACAGATGATGCGCTACTGACTCGCGCAGTGATGACTTCTGCGCAAAACCTTGGGGTAGAATTACAGGAAAAAGCTGAATTTTGTGGTGCGGAAATCGTTGCCGGCCCACCACAAAAAATGCATTGGGACATTCATTTTCGGCATACTGAAAACGAATCCACACATAATCTTTTAGCCTACGAGCAAGCCTGTACGGCAACGGTTATCGTTAATGCCGCCGGCCCCTGGGTAAACAAGGTGATGGAACGTGTAGAGGAACCAATGCCACGTCTTGATGTTAAGCTGATACAAGGTACGCACTTAGTGTTGGAAGGAGAAGTTACTCGCGGTATTTATTACCTGGAATCCCCCCGTGATAAGCGGCCAGTCTTTGTGATGCCCTGGAAAATGACGACAAATGGCCGCGATAAAAATGCGATTTTACTCGGCACTACGGAAACTCATTTTCAGAATGACCCGGCAACAGTACAGCCGCTTGAAGAAGAAATTGCGTATTTACTCGAAACCTATCGTCACTTTTTCCCCGTAGAAGCCGTTACAAATAATACTTCCCCGGAAAGACGGCAAGCACAGGTTCTGGATGCTTTTGCGGGCCTGCGCGTTTTACCCGGTGATGCGTTTGCGGGAGAAAAAACGGCAACCAGGCAAACTGCTCATTCCCCGCCCCATGCCGCACGACCCAGGGAAACGGTGTTACATCCCGATAGAGTACAGCAACCACGTTTTATCACGATCTACGGCGGCAAACTAACGAGTTATCGAGCCACAGCAGAAAAGGTGATGAAAATGTTGCAAGAGAGTTTGCCCGAACGGGTAAGCGTGGCAGACACTCGAAGCTTGCCACTGCACCGTCCATAAAAATTCCAGAGGTTCCGAGGTTTTTACTCAGTCCTCAGACCTTTGTTTTTGTGGAGCGGTTGAAGCCGCTCCAGAGTTAAAGATAACCCCGGTAGGGTGTACCCTCTGGGGCATAAAGGTACGTGTTTTGTGCCCACGCGGACGTTCAGGGGTATGAATAGAGTCGAGGACTATCAGTCCGGACTGATTTTCGCTGAGCGAATCTCACGCGTGGGCATTAAAAAGCATGCCCACCCTACGGGGTAAGCCTTGTAGACACATTGCGAAGCTACGTGACATGTTTTCTCAGACTGACTTTCGCCTGTCACGTAGCTTCGCAACATGACCTACAGGGATTCAAATTCCAGCACTCAGGAAGCCTACGCGAATAACAAACATTCTTTGCGCCTTTGTGGACTTTGCGTTAATAACTCGGAGCTTATGCAGACCTCATTCCCCGCAGGGTACTCAGGACTGATGTGAATGGCGCTTAGTTAAGTCAAAAACCACTCCATTTGTATTTGGTTTACCCCCACGCCTTTGCGAGAGCATCAATCAGAAAGGTGTCGTAATAAATACCGCCGTGACCCTATGGGGTGATATCCAGCGCCAGAAAAATAGCAGCATTTTTAATATTAGAGTTTCCTAATATTAAAAATGCTGCTATGCTTTTGGTCTTATTTTATGCTGAATGAGATCACAGGTTTATCGGAGTGATCTGCACATATGGAGCAGTGATATGTTTGCTTACCGGTTGTTAACGGGGCTTCGCGAAAGCCGTTTTTTGATGCGCCAGTCCATACCCTTCTTGGTTTTGTTCTTGGCGGCCAGTGTGGTGGCCAGTTCGTTGGCGAGTGCAGAGCCGCCATTGGCAACGTCGAAGGCGGAGTACCGTATGTTGCCCAGGTTTTTTGTGACCGATGCCGTGATTGAAGCCGTTCATCAAGCGACTTTGGCGGCTGAAACGACTGGGCGCATTAAGGCGATCTATTTCGATGTGGATGATGTCGTTGAAAAGGGCGTGGTGCTGTTACGTTTCACTGATAAAACCCAACAAGCTGGAGTAGCACGTTCACAAGCGCAATTGAAAGAGGCCATTGCTCGCCTTACTCAAGCGGCGGCAGAAGATATTCGCATTCAGGAAGTGTATAAAAAAAAGCTGGTGGCAAAATCGGCGCTGGATAAGACCCAGGCCGATGTAAAGGCCGCGCAGCAACGGGTAAAAGCGGCGGAAGCGGATAATAAAAAAGCCGCTGAACAATTGGAATACACCGTGGTGCGGGCACCTTATGCGGGCATCGTGGTAAAGCGTCATGTCAGTGTTGGAGAACGAGTACAACCGGGTGCAGCCCTTATGACGGGCTTCTCACTGGCTAAATTACGCGCGACAGCGAGCGTGCCGCAGTCCGTTGTGGAGGCGGTTCGTCAACAGGGTGAAGTGAGTATTAGTATTGGGCGACCGGTCCATACGGTCGGTACATCAGAGAGTACGACACTGGTATCAGTGACCAGTAAAAACATCACGGTCTATCCCTATGCCGATGCGGCGAGCCACAACTTTACGGTGCGAACCGAACTGGCATCAGTGCCAGCAGGGTTTTATCCCGGTATGTTTGCCAAGGCAAAGTTTGTGATAGGAGAAGTGTCTCGATTGTTAGTGCCGAAATCTGCCGTAGTGCATCGTAGTGAAGTGACGGCGGTATATGTCGTTAACAAAAAAGGTCGCGTTGGCTTTCGCGCCGTTCGTATTGGGCAGCAATTTGGCGATGAAAAAACAGAGGGTACAGGGTATTCCGGGGAAACCATCGAAGTATTAGCTGGCCTGCAAGCCGGCGAGCACGTCGCATTGAACCCCGTGCAAGCCGGTGTGTTGCTCAAATCACAACGTGTTAAATAGGGCGGCGCGATAATGAGTAAAAAATTAGGGTTATCCGGGCGTATTGCGAAAACATTTTTGCTGTCCGAAATTACCCCCTTATTGGCATTGGTTGGAATATTGCTGGGTGTTTTTGCGGTGATGGTGACGCCTCGTGAAGAAGAACCACAGATTAATGTGACCTTTGCCAATGTCTTTATCGCCTTCCCCGGTGCCAGCGCACAAGAAGTTGAACAGTTGGTGAGTACGCCCGCGGAGCAAGTCCTTTCAGAAATTTCTGGCGTTGAACATGTTTATTCGGTGTCGCTATTAGGGCAGTCAGTACTCACGGTGCAGTTTGAAGTGGGTGAAGACCGTACCCAGGCAATTGTGCGGTTGTATAATGCTATTTATTCTAACCAGGACTGGTTACCCAAAGGGCTGGGTGTTGGCCAGCCTATTATCAAACCAAAAGGCATTGATGATGTGCCCATTGTCACGCTGACCTTATGGGGCGAAGCGTTTGATTCAGGCAGCTATTCCGGCAGTTATTCAGGGACATATGAACTACAGCAAGTGGCACATGCCATAGAAGCTGAATTGAAACGAGTGCCCGGTACACGGAATATTTATACGGTAGGTGGGGTGGAGCGGGTAGTGAGCGTACGGCCTGATGCGGCACGGCTATCGGGCTATGGCATTGCGTTGGATGATTTGCGACGTGCGATTCAAGGGGCAAACCACTCCCAACATGCGGGTCAGTTGGTGACGGGGAATACTGAAATACAGGTACACGCAGGGCAGTTTTTAGCGAATGCCGATGAGGTTGCTGCATTGGTGGTGGGCGTTAATGAGGGGCGGCCGATTCGATTGTCTGATGTAGCGGAAGTGCGTTTGGGCGCCGAACATCCCGAGATTTATTCCTGGCTGGGAACGGCCCAGGGAGACTCTCCGGCCGTCACCATTGCTATCGCCAAAAAGCCCGGCATTAATGCCGTAGAAGTGGCAAACAAGGTCATCCATCGCTTTGAGCAATTAAAGGGCATTGTTGTGCCCGATGGCATTCACGCCACGGTAACGCGAAACTACGGTGCTACGGCAAACGACAAAGCGCAAAAACTCATTGGCAAACTGGCATTCGCTACGGGTTTTGTGGTGTTGCTGGTACTTTTTGCGGTGGGGTTACGTGAGGCCTTTATCGTTGGCACCGCCGTCGTCATTACCCTGGCAGCCACGCTTTTTGCCTCCTGGGCCTGGGGCTTTACCATCAACCGGGTGTCGCTGTTTGCGTTGATTTTTTCCATCGGCATCCTGGTGGATGACGCCATCGTAGTGGTCGAAAATATTCATCGCCACATGAAAATAAGCCGCAAAAGTTTGCGAGAGATTATTCCCATCGCCGTTGACGAAGTGGGCGGCCCCACCATTCTTGCGACCTTCGCCGTGATTGCCGCGCTGTTGCCGATGGCTTTTGTGTCCGGCCTCATGGGGCCGTATATGAGCCCCATTCCTATTAATGCCAGCATGGGCATGATGATCTCACTGGCTGTCGCCTTCGTGGTCACCCCGTGGATGACCTATAAATTATTGCACCGCAAACATGCCCGTGCATCGAAAGCAGACCATCAAGAAACAGAAGATAACAATAAGTTGTTTGATTTTTTTCAGCGTTACATGGGGCCTATGTTACGTGGCAACAAAGGAAAAAGTCGCCGCTGGTTATTGTTGGCGGGTATTTTATTGCTGATTGGCATCTCCGTAGCACTGCCCGTGTTTAAACTCGTGGTGCTGAAAATGCTGCCCTTTGATAACAAATCTGAATTTCAGGTGGTGGTCGACATGCCCGAAGGCAGCAGCATTGAGCAAACCGCACAGTTATTGCGTGAGCTGGGTAATCATTTGGTCACCGTCCCCGAAGTGGAAAATTACCAGGCCTATGCCGGTACCGCCGCACCCATTAATTTTAATGGTCTGGTGCGTCAGTATTATCTGCGTCGCGGCGCAAACGTCGGTGATTTGCAGGTGAATCTTTCCCCTAAAAATGAGCGTGATCGCAAGAGCCATGACATTGCTGCATCGGTACGTGGGCCATTGGTCGAGATTGGTCACGCCTTTAATGCCAGTGTAAAAATCGTAGAAGTGCCGCCAGGGCCACCGGTTCAGGCGCCATTAGTGGCTGAAATTTATGGCATTGATTACGCGGGGCAACGTGCCATCGCCAAGCAGGTGCGAAGCGTGTTTGAAAGTACCGCCGACGTTGTGGATGTGGATGATAGCGTCGAGGCACAGGCGCCTCGGTTACGCATCAACATAGACCGCGCCAAGGCCGCCTTGTGGGGTGTTTCTCAGCAGCAAATTGTTGCCGCGATATCCACGGTGTTGGGAGGTGAAAATGTCAGTTATCTGCACGGTGCGCAGGTGAAGTACCCCGTCCCCATTCGGCTTGTTTTCCCGGTGGCGACTAAAGCCGATATTGATTCTGTGTTGGCACTCAAGTTGCGCGTGGACTCCGCTAACCGTTCTGGCAACATGCCCGGTAATAACCAGAGCGGTCTGGTGTCCATGTCAGAGCTGGTAACCGTGCAACACCGTTACCGGGATCAGGCGATTTATCACAAAGACCTATTACCGGTGGTATTTGTCACCGGCGATCTGGCTGGGAAACTGGATAGCCCGTTGTACGGCATGTTTGATATTGCTGCGGCACTTTCTTCCGCGGCAGCCCCAGCCGGGCAAACCAATACAACCGGCAAACCTGCCAGCCTGGAACAGTATTTTTTCAGTCAGCCCGAAGACACCTATCAATACAGCCTGAAATGGGACGGCGAGTGGCAAATCACCTTTGAGACCTTTCGCGATATGGGTATCGCCTATGCGGTCGGCATTATATTGATTTACTTATTGGTCGTGGCCCAATTTCGTTCTTATGGCGTACCGCTAATCATCATGGCACCGATTCCTCTCACCATTATCGGCGTTATGCCCGGTCATGTGCTGATGGGGGAGCAATACACCGCCACCTCAATGATAGGCATGATCGCATTAGCCGGAATCATCGTGCGCAATTCCATATTATTAGTCGACTTCGTGCAGCAGCAAGTCGCCGCCGGAGTGGCATTGGAAGAAGCCGTGTTACGGGCTGGGGCCGTCCGGGCCAAACCTATAGTATTAACCGGGTTAGCCGCTATGCTGGGCGCATTGTTTATTATCGATGACCCAATCTTTAGTGGGCTGGCAATATCGCTGATCTTTGGCATCCTGGTATCAACTGTACTGACATTAGTCGTCATACCGGTGATGTACTATGCCTTCCAGTACCAAAAACAGAATCAAAAACAGAACCAACAGTACCCAAAAAATCCGTAATCAAGTTCCATATGGGGGTAACGTAATAACCATACCCCCCTCTACAGAGATATCGCAGTAAAGAATAAATGGTGTGAATATTTGTATAACTTCAATTGATTGCTACTATCCGTACTACTTATCCGTAGATAGCCCTTCACGCATTATGGAGTATAAGAAACGACCATGGCTGATCGAAGACTTCACGTATTTTATAGCGTTGCGCGTTTATTGAGCTTTACCAAAGCCGCAGAATCTCTCCATATGACTCAACCTGCCGTTACTTTTCAAGTGCGCCAGTTGGAAGAGCACTTCAACACACGCCTGTTTGATCGCACCCACAATAAAATCAGCCTCACAGAGGCTGGCAAATGTGTCCTTATCCGCGCCGAGAAAATTTTCGAAATCTACGACGACCTGGAAAACAGCGTGCGCGCACTCACCGGGGAAATTAGCGGTGTCCTGATTCTTGGTGCCAGTACTACCATCGCAGAATACATGCTGCCCGCCTTATTAGGTGACTTCAAAGCAAAGTATCCCGACGTCAATATCCGACTCAAAGTGTCCAATACCGAAGGTATTGTCACCATGGTGGAAAACAATGTCATCGACCTGGGTGTGGTTGAAGCGCCCGTCAGTAATAAAAATCTGGCCGTAGAAGCCTGTCGGACCGATAGACTGGTCGCCATAACCCCTCCGGGCCATGCCCTGGCGAAAGACGGGAAAATTCCGGTACACGCCATTGTGGATTACCCCTTTATTCTTCGAGAAGAAGGCTCCGGTACGCGCGAAGTTATCGTGGAATACCTTAAAGAGGCGGGTGTCGACCCGGCATCACTTAATGTGATTATGGAATTGGGTAGCCTCGAAGCCCTTAAAGGGGCCGTCGAAGCCGGTATCGGCATTAGCATCATATCCCGCGCGACGTTGGTGAAAGAAATTAAACTGGGTTCGCTGGAAGTACTGGATCTGGATCCTCCACTGGAACGGCCCTTCTCCTTTGTGCATCAAAAACACAAATTCCGTCAGCGAGCCATGGATGAGTTGCTGGAATTCGCTCGCAATTATTGTGAAACACATCAAAGCGCCGAAGAGTAATTCGTTGCGGGTGGTAGGTCTGTTGTTTAGCTAAGATTACGCCAGTCACCGGTAGGCTTTTCTCTGGTGACGCCTGCTCGTGGGATAGGGTCTTGAGATACACATCTATGACGGCTATGCCGCTTTAAATACGTACCAACTTAGAATTAATGGTCAATGAACCCCGCCGAAAAAAAAATCCTCACCGTTTTTAAAAAATTACCAAAGCCAGAGCGTGAAAACCTGCAAGCTTTTGCTGAGTTTTTGCTGTCTCGTCCCACCGCGCTGCCGCCAGAAGTAATACCTGAGCCACAGCTCATTCCCCGCAAAGAAAATGAAAGCGTGGTCGCAGCCATTAAACGGCTTTCTGCCAGCTACCCCATGTTAGACCGGCCAGAGTTGCTGAATGAAACCTCTACCCTGATGACTCAGCACATAATGCAGGGCAGAGACATAAACGAAGTGATCGATGAACTGGAAGCCCTGTTTGCACGCTTTTATAATGAGCTGCTGCAAGAGCAGGATAGCGCCTGATAAACCGGCTGCCCTGAAAAAACATGGCTTACTCAATGCCATTGGGGCTAATCTATTTATTGTAGGTTGGGGTGAGCGTGCAAACGCTAACGCATAGCCAATTATGTTGGGGTTCCTACGTCACCACCAACCTACAGAACAACGTATTATTGTTAGCTTATCGACCGTTGGTAGGTTGGTGGTGCCAACTGTAGGCGCTTTAGGCGAGCTTGCGAACCCCAACGTCACGTACGCTTTCCGCCAGACTATCCCTTTGCGTACTGGGCGGCATTGCGAGAGGTTATGGTTATTTTGAATTACCCACGATTTTTCTGAAGAGTCAATAAATACGGCATTTATAGTGCCTTGGTGGCAGCCAACACTTCTTCTACGTGACCGGCCACTTTCACCTTGCGCCATTCGGTACGTAAAACGCCTTTTTCATCGATCAAGAACGTACTGCGTTCGATGCCCATATGTTTTTTCCCATACAGCATTTTTTCTTTAATCACGTCAAACAAAGTACACAGTGTTTCTTCTTTGTCGGACAACAGCTCAAACGGAAACGCCTGCTTGGCCTTGAAGTTTTCGTGCGATTTGATGCCATCGCGTGAGACGCCCAAAATAACCGTGTTAGCGCGTTTAAATTTATTGTGATTGTCACGAAAATCCTGTCCTTCAGTGGTACAGCCCGGTGTGCTGTCTCTGGGGTAAAAATAGATCACCACTTTTTTCCCTTTGAGGGAACTGAGTGTAATGCGTTGATCTCCGGTGGCGATTGATTCAAAGTGAGGGACTTTATTTCCAATGCTGACTTGGCTCATTTTATTTCTCGGTCATTAATTGTTGTGAGTTTTATGAATTGTTGCATAAAAAATTGCAGCGACCCATTATATTCGACGTTTGAATGTTATTGCTGGTAAATTCCAAATTCCCAATATTGCTTTGCAGATTTTGGTGGCCCCGTCCAACCCATGCGCAATAACTGTTTGTGCAAAAACCATATCAAAGCCCCATGTCCGACAAATAAAACGGAGCCGTGTTCCTGAGACCGTCTTTCCAGTTGATGGGCACATTCTTGGCTACGTTTTTTTATGGCCTTATAGGACTCAGCATTGGATGAGTAACCCATGAATTGGAGTATGCGAAAGAGTACAGCCCATGACGTTACGGATAGTGTTGGGTATTTCCAGTTCGCATAAGGCATTTCGCACTCACGAAATGCATCGCTGATTAAATCCGGTGTATTAATGTGTAAGGTGTTTGCAGACTCAATGGAGCGGGGCAGGGAACTACAGACGATAAAGCTACACTTTTGCGCGATCTCAAAGGCCTCGGTTGTCGGTTTATACTCAGCGTTAATTCCCACCTGATCATATTTTTCGACCCACCTGCCAAAGTCTGCCGCGCTTAGTTTTTCAGATGCATCAATTTCGGGTTTCCCGTGTCTGATGAGTACGATTTTCGCCACCACTACTCAAACTCCTTAATCGTTCTCAAATTTATTGTTGTCCTTTCTTCTTTTACCTTTCCCTTTTTTCTAGCCCTCTCAAGGTTTACTCGGCTCCATGGTCGCATCCATGTTCAGGGACTCGCAATAGTCGAGGAACTCATCGCGCAGGGCAACGATGGGCTGGTTGGCAGGAATATTGGCGGTAAGGTGTAAGGCAAACATCGGAGTACCCGAATGGGCAGCGGGATATTGGGTGGTATCTAGCTCTTGGATATTGATTTTACGGCTGGAGAAAAAGCGCGCCAATTCATGCACAATACCGGGCTGATCAATGGAGATAACCTCAATGCTATAGGGCATCAGATCGGTGGAAGGTTTGCTGACTTCAGTGCGTTTACAGACAATAGTAAGGCCGAGGGGCTCACTCACGGTATCGAATGCACCTTCTAGCTTGCTGAGTTCGTTCCACTTGCCGGCCACCATCAGTATGACCGCGAACTCGCCACCTAAAACACTCATGCGACTGTCGATAATATTGCAATTGCAGGACATGACGGTTTCTGACAATTTATCGACGATGCCGGACTTGTCTTCGCCCAGAGCAGTGATGACCAGTAAACTTTCCATGAAATTCCTCTTGATTGTGTCTCAATTGTGCCTGTTTATGGTGGCATCAGCCATAAACAGGCGCTTGTTGCGACGAGTCTAGCACTAATTTATGGTCAATTGATGTCGTCTGTATTGCGCTCAGATGTTGTCATCAACCGGGTGTGTCAGTACCATTGCAGTCTTGAACCTCAATTAATCAGTTGAACCTGTTGCGAACGCACAATGCGTAGAACCTAAAAGATTTTTTAGAATGTTTTGAACTCATCGTATGAGGATACGCCGGCGTCCAAAACAACTTGAAAAGCCCTTTAGCTTCCGCACTTTAATCGCGCTCGCTACCATTCAGCTAATTAATTCAACGAATTAATGTAGGTTGACTTTTTGGGCCCGGAATTTATTCGGCCTCACCTCGGAGAATACCCATGTTCCACGGTAGTATGGTAGCCCTTGTCACGCCAATGCAGGCGGATGGCACCGTCGACAATGAGTCCCTTGATGCGTTGGTGGATTTCCATGTCGAAAATGGTACCGACGCGATTATTGCGGTGGGTACCACCGGCGAATCCGCCACGCTAGACGAACGCGAGCATTGCGCCGTGATTCGCCGCATCGTGGAATACGCGGCCAAGCGCATTCCCATTATCGCAGGCACCGGGGCGAATTCGACCCGCGAAGCGATTGACCTCACCCAATGCGCCATGGAAGCCGGTGCCGATGCTTGTTTGCTGGTGACGCCCTATTACAACAAGCCCACCCAGGAAGGGCTTTATCTGCACCACCGCGCCATCGCCGAAGCGGTGTCGATCCCGCAGATTCTCTACAATGTACCGGGCCGTACCGCCGTGGACATGTTGCCGAAGACCATCGAGCGTCTGGCCAGTGTCAGTAATATTGTCGGTATTAAGGAAGCGACTGGCGATCTCGCCCGTGGCCAGGAAATCCTTGACCTTTGTGGCGACCGCCTGGATCTGTACAGTGGTGATGACGCCACCGCCATGGAACTCATTCTGGCCGGAGCCAAAGGCGACATCTCTGTCACTGCCAATATTGCGCCCAAGGCCATGCATGAAATGTGCGCCGCCGCATTACGGGGAGACCGCAGTGAAGCCGAGCGGCTCAATACGCCATTGATGCCCCTGCACGAAAAGCTGTTCCTGGAAGCCAATCCAATTCCAGTTAAATGGGCCTTGCAGGAAATGAAACGGATTCCAGGTGGCATTCGATTGCCGTTGACGCCTTTTGCAGCGTCGTATCAGGGTGAGTTGCGTAAAGCCATGCAACAGGCGGGAGTGTTGTCGTGACAAATTGTGATGCTTGTTTGTGTGATGCCTGTATGCGTGATGACTATTGCTGTCTCGCCTATTGCCGTTGCACTTTTTACGGTGATTGAGGTCTGTAGCAAGACGTAATGACTCGCGCGCTAATACCCCAGTCATTACCATAATTATTGATAACAAAATTACCCATACCGAAATTATCCCCACTATTTATCCCTACTACATAAGTATTGAGAGAATTCCATGTTGATGACTCATTTTTTCCATCAAGTTTCCCATCAAACCCTCCTGAAGTCCTTGAATTACCGCTCGCTTAGCCAAGCCTTGTTGACGGTTTTAGCCGCATTGTTGTTGGGGGCCTGTAGCTGGTTTGGTGGCGATGACCCCGAGCCCCAGGACGCGATGTTGTTGGCTCCGCTGGAGATTCCGCCCAATCTGATCAGCCCCCAGGGTGATCCACGTCTAGCACGGCCTACATTGCTTGTTATTTCGCCTTCAACGGGGAAGTTCACACGTCTTAACAATAAACTCGCGGCCTCACCTTCGGTGGATTGCCAGTGTGCTGAGCCAGCACGTATTGGTGAACGGGTATTGCCGCAAGGCAAGGGCGTACAACACATGCGTGAAGGACAACGTCGTTGGTTGATTGTGCAGGCCGAGCCGGAGCAAGTGTGGCCCCTGGCACGAAAATTTCTGGAAATGCGCGGTTACCGTATACTGCGAGACGAACCCGCCATCGGCTTCCTGGAAACAGATTGGAAACCCCAATATGCCGGTGCGGGAGAAAAACTCGCCACGGCCGACAATGGCCAGGCTAATTGGCGTGAACGCTTGAATATACGTATCGAACCCGCCGAAAAAGCCGGTTACTCGGAAATTTATGTCTCTCAGCGCCACAGTCAGCGTGTCAGTCAAGACAGTAGCGAAAGCGAAGGATTCCACTGGGAGCTGCGCCCCGCAGACAATGACCGCGCCGTGGAAATGTTAAATCGTCTGGCGCGCTATTTAGCCGCCGAAGACGTGCAAGATGCGGTGCCGTTAACACCGTTGACGGCAGGCATTGAAATCGATGGCGAAGGCCATACCGTCATCAAGGTGAAAACCACCTTTGATATCGCCTGGCGTCGTACCAGTGTCGCGCTGGAAAACCTCGGCTTCACCCTTGAAGACCACAACCGCGCAAGCCGTATTTTTCACGTTAGCAATGAGCTGCCATCTGGCTTGAGTGAAGAAGAACTGAACTATGGCAAAGCCCAAAGTGCCACGGTGAAAGAAGAATATTGGTTGCATGTGAAAGAGAGCGGTGCGGATGTCAATATTAGCGTACGAAACAAAGCCGGAAATGTTGATGAGTCCCGGGTTGCTCGGCATGTGCTAAACCTGTTGCTTGGCCAGTTACAGTAGGGGGTAGAGACCGTGCGTTTTGCCTCTCTCGGCAGCGGTAGTCGTGGTAATGGTACGCTGGTACAGCAAGGTGACACCTGTCTGCTGATTGATTGCGGGTTTTCAGCAAAAGAGGCCAAGGTGCGCTTGGCAACACTGGGTATTAGCGCCGATGATATTAGTGCCGTATTAGTAACACACGAGCATGGCGACCACATAAATGGTGTGGGTGCCTTGGCGCGAAAACACAAAATTTCCGTGTGGGCGACGGGCGGCACCTTCGCCGCAGACCGTCTGGGTGAGCGCATCGATAAAAATCGCATATGCAGTCACACCGCATTTGCCATTGGCGATATTGAAGTTCAGCCCTTCCCGGTGCCCCATGATGCGAGGGAACCGTGCCAGTTTGTCTTTAACAACGGCGACAAACGCCTGGGCTTGTTGACCGATGTGGGCAGTCGCACAGCGCATCTGGAAACCCAATTATCGGCCTGTAATGCCTTGATACTGGAATGTAATCATGACGTCACCCTGCTCGCGAATGGTGAGTACCCACTCTCTTTAAAACGCAGAGTCGGTGGAGACCTAGGGCATTTGAGCAATCTACAAGCCGCCGACATACTAGGGCGGCTCGATAACTCGAAATTAACCCAGCTCATCGCCGCTCACCTGAGTGAAAAACACAACACACCGGCGCTGGCACAGGCCACCCTTGCAGAAGTCTTAGGATGCACGCCAGACTGGATCAGTGTCGCCGACCAACAAGCCGGGTTTGAATGGCGCGATGTTTGACTGATATAGGGCTAAGGACTGAGGACTGAGAAGGTTCCGCGTTTTATACGTAGTCCTCCGTCTTTCGTAGGTCACGTTGCGTAGCTACGTGACGCGATGGCTGAACCGAGCACGATGATTCTCGCATGAGGGTAATTGTCATGTAGCTTCGCAACATGACCTACAGGACTTCAACATAGTGCTAAGAACTGAGGACTAAGGATTAAGGACTGAGAAGGTTCCGAGGTTTTATACGTAGTCCTTCGTCTTTCGTAGGTCACGTTGCGTAGCTACGTGACGCGATGGCTGAACCGAGCACGATGATTCTCGCATGAGGGTAATTGTCATGTAGCTTCGCAACATGACCTACAGGATATCAAAATAGGACTCAGGGCTAAGGGCTGAAACATACAATTAGTTGTAGGAGCGGCTTTAGCCGCGATTGATGTACCACCGACTATCGCGGCTGAAGCCGCTCCACATGATTGAAAGGTTGAGTACTCAGTGTTAAGTGCTAAGAAGGCTCCGAGTTTTTTTACTCAGCACTCAGCACTCAGCACTTAGCACTTAGCACTTAGCACTTAGCACTTAGCACTCAGCACTCAGCACTTTTTTTAAGTCCTCAGCACTTTTTTTAAACACTTAGACTCTTTTAAAATGAAGGTAGAAAAATATGGAAAAACGTGAAGAACTCTACGCGGGTAAGGCCAAGTCGGTTTATTACACGGATGATGCTGATAAATTGATTCTGCATTACCGTAACGACACGTCGGCTTTTGATGGGGCGAAAATCGAACAACTGGATCGTAAAGGCGAAATCAATAACAAGTTCAGCGCTTTTATCATGGAAAAGCTGGAAGCCGCTGGCGTGCCTACGCATCACGAAGGCTTGCTGTCTGCGGAAGAATCCCTGGTGAAAAAACTTGATATGTTTCCCATCGAATGTGTGGTGCGCAATATTGCCACGGGTAGCATCACCAAACGCCTGGGTGTGGAAGATGGTATCAGCCTGAATCCTCCGACCTTTGAGTTTTTCCTCAAAAATGACGAACTGCATGACCCGATGATCAACGAATATCACATTCGTTCATTTGGTTGGGCTGATGACGAAGCCATAGAGAAAATGAAAGAGCTGACTTTCAAAGTCAACGACGTACTGACGAAATTATTTGATGATGTCGGTTTATTGCTGGTCGATTACAAACTGGAATTCGGGCGTTTCCAGGGCCAAATATACTTGGGTGATGAATTTACCCCGGACGGTTGTCGTTTATGGGATGTCGAGACCCGTAAAAAACTCGACAAAGACCGTTTTCGCCAAGGCTTGGGCGGCGTTGTAGAAGCGTACGAAGAAGTGGCCCATCGGATAGGGGTAGATTTGACGTAAATTTTACTTTTTTACTGAAAGAAAGTAAGAAAAAGGCACAGAAACAGGTCGGGATTTGCCGCGCGAATCCCGATATTCTCTGCATCCTAGACAACCTCTGTGTAACTCTTACCCAGCCCCTCCCAGCGTCCTCGCTGCACCCCACATTTACCGTGCGGATCGGTTCACTTTAATTAACCTGTGGTTTGCTTAACCCGAGCATGAGCGTAAAAGACGTTTTTGTTTGCATAAACCTTGAATCAAGCTTGAATCAAAAGCGTGCCAGCCATCATTTTCTCTGGTTTGAACCGGCCGCTGCTCTTGCGGCGAATAAAACTCACCCATAACCTATACACCCACCACCTTTTGACCCGATATTTTTTATGCGCTGATTATCCTTGCCTGACACATACACACAGGCATAAGGCATAGACCAATGATTTCATGCTATTTATTCCTGTAAGACGTGAGCGCACCGATAGCCAATGATCTATTATGTTCAGATAAGACACTAAAGAATGATGATGTTGCCGCCGCTTATTTACTAACAGGAGATTTATTGCCTCGCCCATGCGTGTGTTTGCAATAAATATACAGTAATGGATTAACCAATAAATGTAGAGGTAACCCATGAAGTTTCTCACTGATTTATCCATTAAAATAAAAATCATTGCCGGGTTTGGTATGATGCAGATCATTATTGCGGTGATTTCTGTGAGTGCGTTAATTAGCCTGTCAGCTATGCAAAATGATGTGGTCACCATTGCCGATGAGATTCAACCGGCGGTGTTTGGTGCCAGTGAGCTGGAATTCCGGCTTGAGAAGGCCAATAGTTCCCTGGGTTTTTATCTGCTGAGTAAGGAAGAAAGCCATAAACAGGCTTACCTGGATAGTCTGCAACGCGTTGATGAAATTCTCACCGAGATGCGCTCCATGTCATTGGTGCAGTCCCAAAGCCGTGTTGCAGAAGCAGTGGAATCTATTGCCGTTGATGTAACCCGTTTTAAAAGCTACCAGAAGCGTATGCTGCGCCTTGCTACAAACAATAGCGATAATATACCGGCTATTATGTTCGGGGCGCGAAATATAAACCCTATTAGTCAACAAATGCTACAGTTGATGAGCGGCATGATACAGACCGAAAGCGAAGAAGAGGCTGATGCTGAACGGCGTGTGCTATTGTTGGAAATAGAGGCGCTGAGATACGGCTGGGCGAATATTATGAATGGTGTTCGAGCCTATCTTGCCTTTCGTCAGCAGGCCCCGCTGGATGAAATTCAACTGTATCGTGAAAGCGCAGAAGCATCAATCAAGCGTATTCTAGCCAAAGAAGACATTCTAACCCTGGATCAGGCAGATGCCATGGAACAGCTGTTGCCATTAAAAGAGCAGTTTTTTGTTAATTTAGCAAAATTGGTTGAACTTCATGGTGGAGATGCTTGGCGTATCGATGCCCATTTAATTCGCACAGAAATAGGACCTCTGCTCGATTCCGTCGAGGAAAAACTCGGTGCGCTGGGTAAGGGGCTCCGTGAAAACATAAGCACAACCAGTGATAAACTGGTTGGCCAGGTGAATGATACCAATACATTGGTGGGTACGATGCTGATCATTGGTCTTGTGTTTGGTGTCTTAGTCGCATGGGCCATTATGAAAGTGATTGTGGCTCCTCTGAGAATCGCGTTGGATGCTATGGCTGACATCGTTGGTGGAGAAGGAGACCTGACCCGTCGTCTGGATGATTCCAGTAAGGACGAAATCGGTAAACTGGCTCATGGCTTTAATATGTTTGCCACGATGGTGCATAATATTGTGAAAGAAGTAATGGGTTACACAGAACAGTTGTCTCAGTCAGCAGACCGCCTCACGGTGATCACCGAAGAAACCAGCCGGGGGGTGGATCTCCAGCAGGCACAAACCGACGAGGTGGTCGCCGCCGTTAATGAATTAGCGGCAACCGGTCAGGAAGTAGCACGTAATACTTCAGAGGCTGCAGAAGCCGCTCAAAATGCCGAAGATGCCTCAAATGAAGGCCGTGGTGTGGTGGAGAAAACCATCGATGCCATAGAAAGCCTGGCCAGTGAAGTGGAGCGCGCGGGTGAAGTGATTAACCGCCTGGAAGCAGACAGTGAGGCTATCGGTGGGGTACTGGACGTGATTCGCGGTATCGCCGAACAAACTAATTTACTGGCCCTGAACGCCGCCATCGAAGCCGCCCGTGCGGGCGAGCAAGGACGAGGTTTTGCCGTAGTCGCCGATGAAGTGCGCACACTGGCTTCGCGCACACAGCAATCGACCTCAGAAATACAAACCATGATCGAACGCCTACAAGTGGGTTCTCGAGAAGCCGTAAAAGTCATGTCCCAAAGTAAGGAGCATGCCAGTTCAACCGTAGACCAAGCCATGCAAGCAGGAACGTCATTGCAATCAATTTCCTCAGCCGTAGGAGTGATCAACGAAATGAATGTGCAAATAGCCACCGCCGCAGAAGAGCAAAACACCGTCGCAGAAGCGATAAACAAAGCCGTCGTCAACATCAGCGAAATCACCGAACAAACCTCAGCCGGCGCCCAACAAACCGCCTCCGCCAGCAACGAACTCAATGAATTAGCAGAACACCTCACCGGCATGGTGAAACAGTTTAAAGTGTAAATGACAGGACTAAGGATTAAAAGAAAGTGCTAAGTGCTAAGTGCTGAGGCGTAAGGATTAAAGGCTAAACCTTAAAAAGGCCGTCATACCGGACTTGATCCGGTATCCAGTGACTTTGATCCTCCCTCAGGTTACCAGCCAAAAATGATCCGAGGCTTTACTCAGCACTCAGCACTCAGCACTCAGTACTCAGTACTATCCCTCCCCCCAAACTACGATATAATTACGCCCTTTTCGTGGCCCGGTAAGAGGGCCCTGAACCGTTTAATGGGAAGGTTTATGTTGCAATTGCGTGGTGCTGCGGGACTCTCTGAATTTCGTCTCAAAAAATTACTGAATGCGGCGCAGCGGCATGTCCCTGAATTGGTGACGATTAACGCCGTTTTTGTGCATTTTGTGGATATTGATGTTGCGCTTGATGAAAAGCAGCACAGTGTGCTTGAGCGTTTATTGCAGTACGGGGAGTGCGCTGCCCGCACCGAAAACACCACGGACACCCATACAGGCACTGCCTTGTCGTTACTGGTGGTGCCTCGCCCTGGCACTATTTCGCCGTGGTCTTCCAAGGCGACGGATATTGCCCGTAATTGCGGGCTGGCAGAAGTCCGTCGCATTGAACGTGGCGTGGCTTATTCATTTTCGGCGGCCGACGGTGCTGCGTTAAGTGATCATCAACTCGCATTACTCAAACCGCTGATCCATGACCGCATGGTGGAGCAGGTGATGGACAGTTTCGATGAAGCGGACGCCCTGTTTGTGCAAGCTGAACCGGCACCCATGGGCACGGTGGACATTCTCGAGGGGGGGCGTGACGCCCTGGCTCGCGCTAATAAGCAACAGGGCCTTGCCTTGGCCGAAGACGAAATTGATTATCTGGTGGAAAATTTCATTGCGCTGAATCGCAATCCTACGGACGTGGAATTGATGATGTTTGCTCAGGCTAATTCCGAGCACTGTCGCCACAAGATTTTTAATGCCGATTGGGTCATTGATGGAAAATCGCAAGATATTTCCTTGTTTGGAATGATCCGCAACACCCACAAAAACCATCCCGAAGGCACTCTGTCAGCGTATAAAGACAATTCAGCGGTTATGGAAGGCAGTGCCGGTCAGCGTTTTTTTCCAACAACGGAAACGGGTCAGTACGGGTACCACGACGAAGACGTGCATATTTTGATGAAAGTGGAAACACACAATCACCCCACTGCCATTTCCCCTTTCCCTGGAGCTGCTACCGGCTCGGGTGGTGAAATACGGGATGAAGGCGCTACTGGCCGAGGCTCAAAGCCTAAAGCGGGATTAAGCGGATTCTCAGTATCTAACCTGAATTTGCCAGATGCACCGCAAGCCTGGGAGACGGAGTACGGCCGCCCGAGTCGAATTGTTTCCGCTCTGGATATTATGCTGGAAGGTCCCATCGGCGCCGCCGCCTTTAATAATGAATTCGGCCGCCCCAATATTTGCGGTTATTTTCGGACCTATGAAGAAAATGTTCCCTCTGCGGGTGGCTCTAATGAGTCAGAAGGGAAAGAAGTACGGGGTTACCACAAACCCATTATGCTGGCCGGTGGGCTGGGGAATATTCGTGCCGGGCACGTTGAAAAGAATGTCATTCCCCCCGGTGCGCAGCTAATCGTTCTGGGTGGCCCAGCCATGTTAATAGGCTTGGGCGGCAGTGCAGCGTCCAGCATGGCCACTGGAGATAGTCATGAAGACCTCGATTTTGCCTCAGTACAACGTGGTAATCCGGAAATGGAACGTCGTGCACAAGAAGTGATTGATTGCTGTGTCGCCATGGGGGACAACAATCCCATTGTGTCGATTCATGATGTGGGGGCGGGCGGTTTGTCCAACGCCATGCCGGAAATTGTGCACGATTGTGGCCGTGGCGCGCGTTTTGAATTACGCACTATCCCCAACGATGACCCTGGCATGTCTCCCAGAGAAATCTGGTGCAATGAATCCCAGGAACGCTACGTAATGGCCATCACCCAGGATCGCATGGCTGAATTTGAAGCCATTTGCGAACGGGAACGTTGTTTGTTCGCGGTGATTGGCGAGGCCACAGAAGCAGAACACTTAGTGCTGGGCGATGCACATTTTGACAACACGCCCATCGACATGTCGATGGAAATACTTTTGGGAAAACCACCAAAAATGTTGCGCGATGTGCACCATAAAACATTCCACAAACCTGAATTTAATACCGCTGATATCGAGGTTAAAGAAGCGGCAATGCGGGTCTTGCGCTTGCCCACTGTGGCCGACAAAAGCTTTCTCATTACCATTGGTGACCGTACCGTTACGGGCATGGTCACGCGTGACCAAATGGTAGGCCCGTGGCAAGTGCCGGTGGCCGATGTCGCCGTCACTAGCACTGATTTAATGGGCTACGTCGGTGAAGCCATGGCCATGGGCGAACGTACCCCCATCGCGTTGCTGGATCATGCCGCCTCGGCGCGCATGGCGGTGGGTGAAGCCATTACCAATATCGCGGCGGCGCGCATCAAGCACCTCAGTGACTTGAAATTATCGGCAAACTGGATGGCACCAGCAGGTCATCCTGGTGAAGATGCTGGGCTGTTTGATGCCGTGAAGGCCGTGGGGATGGAATTGTGTCCCGCACTGGGTATCGCCATTCCCGTCGGTAAAGATTCCATGTCCATGAAAACCGTCTGGCAGGACGATGACGGTAAAGAAAAATCCGTAACGGCACCGTTGTCTCTCGTGATTACCGCTTTTGCGCCGGTCATGGACGTGCGTGACACATTAACGCCGCAATTGAAAGAAGGCGGTGATTTAATCCTCATCGACCTGGGCAAGGGTGCTAACCGCCTCGGAGGTTCGGCACTGGCACAGGTCTACAAGCAACTGGGTCATCATGCACCCGACGTGGATGACGCCGCGGCACTGAAGGTGTTTTTCTCCGCAATCCAGACTCTTAGCCAGCAAGGAAAATTACAGGCGTACCATGACCGCTCCGATGGTGGTTTACTGGCCACGGTTTGCGAAATGGCTTTTGCCGGTGCGGTGGGTGTCAATATTACGTTAGACGAGTTGGCGGATGATGCACTGGTTGCATTGTTTAACGAAGAGCTGGGCGCGGTGATACAAGTAAAACATACCGATACCGATGAGGTGTTGGCATATCTGCATGACTGTGGTTTGGGTAAACACAGCTTTGTTATCGGTGAGTCCACTGACGATAACCGTATCAGCTTTAGTTTTGATGGAAAAGAAGTGCTGGCCGAAGACCGCATGGAATTCCGCCGTGCCTGGTCTGAAACCACCTTCCACATGCAGACGTTACGCGATAATCCAGAATGTGCTCAACAGGAAATGGAGAGTCGTTTGGATGCGCAGGACCCGGGCCTGAATGTATCCTTGAGTTTTGACCCTGAAGACAAGTCGTTTATGGAAAGCCTTTCTTTTCCAGTGGCTTCGTCTGTACCATCTGCTCCATCTGCTCCATCTGCTCCATCAGTGCAAACGGACGCTCGCCCACGCATGGCAATTTTGCGCGAACAGGGGGTTAACGGCCAGATCGAAATGGCCGCCGCTTTTGATCGTGCCGGGTTTGAGGCCATTGATGTCCATATGAGCGACATCATTGCCGGGCGTGTCTCCCTGGCTGATTTTAAAGGCATGGTGGCTTGCGGCGGTTTCTCCTATGGTGATGTACTAGGCGCGGGTGAAGGCTGGGCCAAGTCAGTATTGTTCAATGCGCGGGCGCGTGATGAATTCGAGGCATTTTTCCAGCGTGACGACAGCTTTGGTCTTGGCGTTTGTAATGGCTGCCAGATGATGTCAAACCTTCACTCTCTGATCCCAGGTGCAGACCTGTGGCCACATTTTGAACGTAATCAGTCCGAGCAGTTTGAAGGCCGTTTTTCACTGGTGGAAGTGATGCCGTCTCCCTCGTTGTTTATGAGTGGAATGGCCGGGTCACGACTGCCCGTTGCTGTTGCCCACGGGGAAGGCCGCGCCGTGTACACGCAAGGCGTACAGTCAGTGCTGGATGCGGGGTTAAGTACCCTTCGGTATGTGGACAACCTGGGTGAGGCGACGGAAAAATATCCTGCCAACCCCAATGGCTCACCGCAAGGAATAACCGGATTAACCAGCAAAGATGGACGATTCACTATAATGATGCCGCATCCTGAGCGCGTGTACCGAACCGTGCAACATTCTTGGGCTCCGGAAGAATGGGGAGAAGACAGCCCCTGGTTACGCATGTTCCGCAATGCCAGGGTTGCTGTAGGGTAGTTGGAATGACGTAAAGAATACGAATCTGTTGCCGCTACTGTGTTTGATGCATAAGTGTTTTTAGGGCCTGGTTTCTAGGGGTAGGAGCGAAAAGTGGGGGTTGAGTTGCGGGTGTTAAAAAGAGATTGTATTTTCTCCTTGGCCCTAATCCCTAGCGACTCGACACTAGCGACTAGTTACTATTAAAGAAAGGCAACTACATGGTCGGTTTTCTCAAAAAGATATTCAGTTCCGGTGAGACTAAAGCACCGTCTCCTAAAAAAAGGGCTGATATGTCTTTAGTGTGTGAAGCGTTACCCATTGCCAAGTTAATGGAGTTGCTTCGCTACTTTCCCCTGGGTGAAAATGTATCGTACTACCCGGAATATCAAAAAGAGGGTGCATTGGGCACCCTTGTGCTGGGTTACAGTGTTAATGAACATCATATATTTTCTGCTATTGATATTCGTTGTGAACAAGAAAATAGTCTGGATATAGTAAAAATCAGCATTGGTGGAGAAGAACAAACCGTCCGCGCGATTGATAGTTTTAGTTTGCTGATCCCGTTTAACATTGATGATGAAAATAAACGGGATTATGTGCGGCGAGCAGAATTAGGCCCACTGGGGCCATTTCGCCGCCATAACTCGATTACCCTGTCCGCCTGTTCAACCGGGGGCATCATTAGCACGATTGATACGGTCGTTCGGCGAGTGATTCCCCTCAAAAGCGGAATTTATGCGGGTCATGAAGTGGTGGTACTGGATGTGCATTCAAAATCACTGTCGTTAACCGACCAACGCGCCCATTACCGTTTGCAAACCACGTTACCCGCGACATTAACTATACGTGATGGAGAGACCCACGAATGCACGTTAATGGATTTTTCCGAAGAATCGGTACAACTAAAATTTGAGACCGTGAGTGCGGATCTTATGGCTTTGACCGAATACCGGCACTTGACCTTGAACTTTTCCGTAGCAACAGATAGCCGCAACAAATTGTATTCACTGGATGGCGTGATGTTCCGCAAAACCGATGCCAGCCTGGTCATGAAGTTGTTGGGGATTTACAAAAATGGCAAGCTGGAAGCGCTGGGGCTTGTCGATATCCTGGACATTAAAGCCAGTCTGCTACAACACCCTGAGACTCAAAAAGCATTGCAGTCAGAACGCGAAAAATAATCGGCTTTTCATAATGATTTGTGAGTCATTCAATATAGACACTCGTAAATGCAAACTTTCGTCATCCCGGCATGTCCTTAGCCGGGATCCAGCCGTGCTGAACGGATACAAACCATTTTTTCTCGCCAAGACGCAGAGTACACCAAGAAAACAGGGTTTTATATTTGTCTTCCTTTGCGTACTTTGCGCCTCTGCGAGAGTATCAATACCATTAGGCGACCTCAAAACTGCTAATTTGAGTCATCGCTAAAATAATAATCCGTCATCCCGGCATGTCCTTAGCCGGGATCCAGCCGCACTGGGCTGACAAAGGCCACTTTTCTCGCCAAATCGTAGAGTGCGCAAAGAAAACAGGGGTTAAAATTTGCTTTCCTTTACGGGCCTTGCGTCTTAGCGAGAGTATTTAGCGGGTAAAAATCAAACGTACTAACTTCTTCCCACTTCCTGTGGGACAATGGTTTCATGGAAATGCCACCCCTTCTGTTTGATAATCCACCAAATGTTTTTAACAGCGTGAGATAAACCGTGGACGAATATTTACTGTTATTACTCAATCAAACTCTCGCCACGCCATGGCTGGATGTTTTTTTCGCGTGGATATCTCAACACACTTTTTTTTCGACGCCGTTATTGCTATTGGTGCTGGTGTTTTTTGCCTGGCGCTTTGGTAAAGACGGCGTCAAATTCTGGTTTATAACAATATTACTCATTACCCTGGGCGACCAGTTAGGCGTATTGCTCAAAGACCTGACCGCACAGGCACGTCCCTGTGCCGCTCTGGGAGATACAGTACGACAGGTGAATACCGTATTTTCCATTAATTGTAGCCGCCGTCTGAACGGCATGCCATCCAACCATGCTTTAAACTTTTTTATCTTCGCAACCTTTAGCGCTTATGTATTACGGTGGCGCAGCTGGTGCTGGAGCTTTGGGATTCTGGCCGCATTAGTGGCGCTGTCCCGGGTATATTTAGGCGTACATTACCCCAGTCAAATACTGGCAGGGGCAGCGCTTGGGACAGGCTTGGGCTTATTGGCGGGCTGGTGGGGAATGTCTCGACTCGCGCTTGTGCAACGTATCGCTCAATCCAGTAATAAAAGTGATTAAGTGTGCATTGATGTCAATCGCTAAAAACCATAATCCAATGCAAAGATGCGGAGTCGCAAAGAACGCTAAGAAACCCATTCTATTAGCTTTACGTTCTCTGCGACTCCGCACTTTTGCGCTGGGGTTTAAAAAGGTAAAACCACAATCCAACATGAAGACACTGAGTTGTAGGTCACGTTGCGTAGCTACGTGACGCCAATATTTAATCGAGAAAAAGGGTTCTCGGATGTGAATAATTGTCACGTAGCTGTTCAACGTGTCCTTGTACAAAGACTAGTGTAAATGATCACTAATAAAGGCGCTAAAACTAAAAGTCACAATCCAACGCAAAGACGCTGAGGCGCAAAGATCGCCAAGAATTCCTACTATATTAACGTTGCGTTCTCTGCGACTTCGCGCCTTTGCGTTAGGTTTTAAAGCGGTAAAACTACAATCAACGTTAAACCTTGAATTGGGAAACTCGGTCTCGTAAGGCTTCTGCC
>NVUB02000163.1 GCA_002401775.2 Ectothiorhodospiraceae bacterium | reverse complement strand
TTCTTCTTTCTTCTCCTCAACCTCAGATGCTGCTGTCTCCTCAACTTTTTTCCCTTCGTCTGACATATTAGTATATTAATTAATAATTAAGCTTCTTGCTTTTGCGCATACCAGGGGCTGCGCGGCGCGAACGCGAGGCTCTAGGAACGGCCCCGGCATCGTCAACAAAAATCATGCTGAAGGCGGGGACGAGGAATGTCATGCCCACGACTAAGATCAAAAGTTTTTTCATCGGTGTCACGTTGTGTCGCTACGTGACAATTTGGCTGTTTTGTGCTCGTTTTCTGTCAGGTAACTTCGTAACCTGACCTACTTAAAACCTCAGTGTTTAGCACTCAGCACTTTCTTTTAGCACTTAGCACTTAGCACTTTCCGTTAACTTAGCACTTTCCTTTAATTCGGTACGCGGCGGATCGTTGCGCCTAGTTGTTGTAATTTTTCTTCAATGCGCTCGTAACCACGGTCAATATGGTAAATGCGGTTTACTTCGGTGTCGCCTTTGGCGACTAAACCGGCCAACACTAGGCTGGCTGAGGCGCGTAGATCTGTGGCCATTACTGGTGCGCCGGTCAGGCCTTCGCCGCCGGTGATAATGGCGGTATTACCTTCCAGCCGAACACTTGCGCCCATACGCTCTAATTCTTGCATGTGCATAAAGCGGTTTTCAAACACGGTTTCACGGATGGTGCTGGTGCCATCCGCAATGGCATTGAGCGCGGTGAACTGGGCTTGCATGTCGGTGGGAAAAGCCGGGTATGGTGCGGTATGGATGTCCACGGCTTTGGGGCGTTTGCCGTGCATGTCCAGGGTTATCCAGTCGTCGCCGGTCTCTATATCCGCACCGGCTTCACGCAGTTTGGCCAATACGGCATCCAGTAATTCCGGGCAGGTGTCTTTCAAGGTAATGCGCCCACCGGTAATCGCTGCGGCGACCAAATAGGTGCCGGTTTCAATGCGATCCGGCAATACGTCATAACGTACACCGTTGAGTTTTTCGACGCCTTCAATGGTAATGGTGCTGGTGCCGGCGCCCGATATTTTCGCGCCCATTTTGATCAGGCATTTCGCGAGATCCACGACCTCAGGTTCGCGCGCGGCGTTTTCTAAAACCGTAGTGCCTTCCGCCAGTGAAGCGGCCATCATTAGATTCTCTGTACCGGTTACCGTGACAAGATCCAACACAATAGTCGCGCCCTTGAGACGGTCGGCCCGAGCTTTGATGTAACCGTTTTCAACAGTAATTTCCGCACCCATGGCCTGTAAACCCTGAATGTGCAAATTCACCGGTCGGGCGCCAATAGCGCAACCGCCCGGCAATGAAACTTCGGCCTCACCAAAACGCGCCAGTAACGGCCCCAATACCAAAATAGAGGCGCGCATGGTTTTCACCAAGTCATAAGGCGCGGAAAAGGTGGTCATGGTGGATGTATCAGTCTCAATGGCTAGTTTTTCATCGACCACCAGAGTCACACCCATTGCGCCCAGCAATTCCATGGTGGTTGTCACGTCTTGCAAATGCGGCACATTACCGATGGTCATAACACCTTCGGCCATTAAAGTGGCACAGATCACCGGCAGGGCTGCATTTTTAGCACCCGAGATACGAATGGTGCCATCGAGTGTTGCACCGCCAGTGATAATCAATTTATCCATGATTTTTTTCCATACTCAGGGCGTTTAAAACGCTCAGTTGCTTAATAAACAAAGGTATTCATTAAAAGGGGTTGTCAACAATAATCAGTCTCAAAGCAGGGTTCGGGGCTGTGTAGATTCGTCAAAGCCGTTAACTTTGGACATTTTATGCCCGTGTTCATAAACTGAAAAAGCCACCAGGGAGTTCATGGTGGCCGTTATTCACTGCTTCAACTCGGCCTATTTAAAGGGATCCCACCTGCAATTTACTGGCTTTTTCCCATTCCGCAGGGGTATGCGCCTTAATGGTAAAGGCATGCAATTCGCCGCTGACGATATGCTCATTAACCGTGGCATAGACCATTTTTTGCTTTACGACCAAAGACTTACCTTCAAAGTCATCGGACACGACAAGTGCTTGAAAGTGACTTCCGTCACCCGTTACGGTGACTTTAGCACCAGGCAGACCCGCTTCGATCAACCGTTGTATTTCACTAATTTCCATTTTGCGTTAACTCATTGAATTGGAGGAGATTCGCTCTGAAAAATACCGCTATAAAGCGACTATTCACAAGGATCGTAGAATACCGCTTAGCTGCGTATTTTGTAACCCTTTTGCAACATCAACACCGCCATGGCGCTCAGGCCCAACAGAAATACCACAGATACCGCCAAACTCAACATCGGGTCGGCGTCTGATGCCAGGAAAAAACCGTAGCGAAAACCGTCGATCAAATAGAAAAACGGATTGAACTGCGACACCGTCTGCCACACCCCTGGCAGGGAATGAATGGAATAAAATACCCCACTCAAAAATGACAATGGTAGGATGAAAAAATTCTGGAACCCAGCCAACTGGTCGAATTTCTCAGCCCATATCCCTGCGATCAGCCCCAACACGCCCAGCGTGGCGCTGCCCAGTACGGCAAAGACCAGCACTACCCACAATGAACCAATGGGCAAGTCAACAAAGAAGATAGCCACCAGATACACCGCCAGAGCCACCAGCACGCCTCGCACCACCGCAGCGGCAATATGCGCTACAAAAAACTCCACACTGGTAATGGGTGACAGCAACACAAACACCAGATTACCCATCATTTTCGACTGAATCAGACTCGATGACGTGTTAGCAAACGCATTTTGAATGATCGACATCATCATCAGCCCAGGGATCAAAAAGGCTGAATAACTCACGCCTTCATACACCTGCACGTTGCCTTCCAATGCCTGCCCAAATACCAGCAGGTACAACAGCGCCGTCACTACCGGAGTGAGTATGGTCTGCACAAAGACCTTGAGAAAACGCCACACTTCTTTTGCAAATAACGTATAAACGCCCCGCCACCGTGAACCACTCATGCGGGCACCTTCTGTTCAGACACCGCATTATTCCCAGTGGATGAGGTGAGTTCAAGAAACACCTCTTCCAGACCTGCCTCTTCCGTGCGCAAATCAGTGACCTCAATACCTGCCACCTGCAAGGCTTTAAGCACATCACCCATGTGGTGCTCTGATTTGTGTAACCGCAATAACAGACAATTTTCCTCTGCTTCCACCACCAACGGCTGCAACGATTCAGGCAGCACATAATCCGCCGTGCTTAAGGTCAAGCGAAGGCTTCGGTAAGGACAACGTGCCAACAAGTCTTGTTTGCTTTCCTGCACGACTAATTCGCCACGATTAATAATCGCAATCTCTTCACACAAGGCCTCGGCCTCTTCCAGGTAATGCGTTGTCAATACGATGGTGTGTCCATCGGCATGCAGGCGCTGGGTAAACTGCCACAACGCCTGGCGCAATTCGACATCCACTCCGGCAGTGGGTTCATCTAACACCACCACATCAGGTTTGTGCACCAGGGCCTGGGCAATTAAGACTCGACGTTTCATACCGCCAGAAAGATCATGCATGTTGGTATCGGCTTTGTCGTTGAGCGTCAGCGTTTCCAACAATTCGTCTATCCAGGCGTAGTTTTCCTTCCCATGGCCGAAATATCCCGATTGTAAACGGAGAATTTCCCGTACCGTAAAAAATGGGTCATAAACCAGTTCCTGCGGCACCACTCCCAAGGCATGGCGAGCCTGTCGAAAACTACTGACGACATCATGTCCCATCACGCTTACGGTACCCGAACTCGCCTTCATCAGGCCTGACATAATGTTAATCAGCGTGGATTTACCGGCACCGTTCGGCCCCAGCAGACCAAAAAAACTACCTTTCGGTACGTCCAAAGACACATTACTGACGGCATTCAGGGCACCGAATTGTTTGCTGACGGCATTGATAGAAACGGCGGTGATCATGGATAAATCCTTGGGTTTAACATAAACAGGAATACAACAAATGGAATCGTGTTTAAAAGCTTACTTAAGACAGTACAGTATACGTTAGTGGTATTTTTAATCCGCAATGACAAGCTATAATTATAAAACACCCTCTGAACGTCCATTAACAAACATTTTCAACCACTCTTATTATTCATCGGTATCTCGTAGGGACAAGCCTTGTGGTTGCTCTGTGGTTGCTCTGCGGTTGTTCTGTGTTTCACCGGTGTTCCAAGGGCACCCACAAGGGGCGCCCCTACGTATCGACAAATACAAACTACAGCCGGACACTCCCTTGAAATCTATTGCGAAAACGAAGAAACCGTCAGGCCCGAATGGCACGAAGTTAAGTCAAAAACCCACTCCACCCGTCATTCCGGCAAAGGCCGGAATCCAGAGGAATAGCGATATTGGTGGGTTCTGGATACCGGCCTTTATGCCCCAGAGGGTATTCGCCGGGAAGACAGCAGTATTCGGTTTATCTTCACGCCATTCCTGTCAGGCCCGTTTTTAACAAAAAACAGTATCGACAATTGGCACCGACAGATAGAGGTTTACCCCGAGATCCTGCACGGTGATCGTTCGGA
>NVUB02000162.1 GCA_002401775.2 Ectothiorhodospiraceae bacterium | reverse complement strand
TGTACCACACCGACAACTTGACTGGGGTCGGCTTTTAGTTCTCGGCGGACAAGCTGTCGTGCGATGGCGAGGGAAAGGCTAACGAGCTGTTCTTCGACGCTATCGTCCAGTTGTTCAAAGGGCTGTGCAAGTGACGTCAACATGTCGGCAAACAATTTTTCTTTATAACGGGCTTCGCTCTGCCCTGCGACCTGCCCTTCTGCTCGGCCTTTTTTAAAACCGGCTTCATAGGCTTCTTTGTATGCCTGTGTTTGTATGCGCTCGATTTGCTCTGCGGTCATTAACCCCGGGGCATTTCCATGTTTTGCATCTGCTACGGCGGCTGAAACATCTTCTACGATGGGAAGATCCCAACGTTGGAAGCCTTCGGTTTGTTCACGTGAAATTACTTTAGACATGGTTAGACGTATTCCTCTCCACCTGATCCGCCCAGTGAGATATCACCGGCATCGGCCAATCGTCTGGCAACGGACAGTATTTCTTTTTGTGCGCCTTCTACTTCGCTCAACCGTACTGGGCCTTTTGCTTCAAGATCGTCACGCAGCATTTCTGCAGCGCGTTTTGACATGTTATTGAGTATTTTTTCTTTTAATCCTTCATCGGCGCCTTTTAAGGCCAATACTAGGGATTCAGATGAAATTTCACGCAGGATGGTTTGTATGTCGCGGTCATCGACGGCATTGAGGTTATCAAATACAAACATCAAGTCCTGAATGCTTTGCCCCAAGTCTGCGTCAACTTCTTTGACGCTGTCCATAATTTCGCCTTCCATGGAGCTGTCGATAAAGTTGAGAATATTCGCGGCGGCTTTTAACCCGCCGACACTGGATGATTTTACGTTGTTGCCGCCGGTAAACTGTTTTTCCATGATGTCGTTGAGCTCATTCAGGGCTGCGGGTTGTATTCCATCTAAGGTGGCGATGCGCATCATGACATCCACTCGCACTCTGTCGGGAAACAAAGCGATGACTTCTGCAGATTGATCCGACTCTAAATACGATAAAACAATGGCGATGATTTGCGGATGTTCCAGACGGATGATTTCAGCGACGGCTCGGGAATCCATCCACTTAAGTGTTTCCAGCCCTTTGGTATTTCCGCCTTGCAGAATGCGATCGATCAGGTTTTCGGCTTTATCGTCACCCAGTGCTTTTTTCAGCACCGAACGAACATACTCATCGGTACCCAGGCCCAGTCCCGTTTCCTCTTGCACGGTGGTACAAAATTGCTTCAATACCGATGACACCTGGCCACGTGAAACGTTATTTAACTGAGCCATGGCAGCACCCACCGTTTGCACTTCTTTGGGCTCCATGTGTTTCAAGACTTCTGAGGCGGCAGTTTCACCCAGGCTCATCAATAAGATGGCGGCACGATCAATACCACTGACATCATCATTTTTTTCATCCGCCATCCGCAGACACCCAGTTCTTTACGACCTGCGCGACCAGTTTGGGGTCTTGTTCTACGGCTTTGGTCGCGGTGATCATGTTCTGTTCATAACTTCCCGGTGGGGCGATGGCCGGTGGCATACCATCAGCCCCCAGCGTCACTACATCGTCTGCCATTGCGGGATCTCCAGGCTGAGGAGGAGGTACAACGGTCAGTTCTTTTGATTGCGTTGCGAGTTGTTTCAACATGGGTTTAAGTACACCAAATAACATGACCAATACCAGAATGGCACCCAACGCCTTTTTAGCAATATCCTGTGCCCAGCCTTTCTCCCAAATGGGTACATCAGGCAATGGCCCCGGTTCTACCGGAACGGTAAAGGCAGAATTCAGTACATTCACTGAGTCACCCCGTTGTACACTAAAACCGACGGCTTCTCTGACGAGGTTACTGAGCCGATCCAATTCTTCCGGGCTGCGTGGTGTGCGTATGGTGCTACCATCGCTGGCCACCGTTAAAGTATCGTCCACAACCACCGCTACCGATAGGCGTCGTAGGCGTCCCATTGAAAATTGAGTGTGGCTGATGGTTTTATCCAACTCATAATTATTGATTTCACGCCGGTGATTACTGCTGGGGCCACTCGGCGTACCCTCTACGCCTGCCGTTAACAGCTCTGGTGCTGACGCCGCGACGGGCGGCTGGTTGGTTAGGGCTCCCGGTATTCCGCCTTCTACACCACCCGTGGATTGATCTACGGTGGTTTGGTTGCTGCGTAAGGCGGGTGAGTCGGGGTTAAAGCTTTCTCGCGTTTGTTCGCTGCGGGTAAAATCGAGGTCTGCGGTGACTTGTGCGCGAATCGATTCCGAGCCAAGTATGGGGGCCAGCAGACGTTCAATCCGGTCGATGTAACTTTGCTCCAGTCGAGTAACGTATTCAAATTGTGCGCTGGTGACCGCGAGCTGACGGTTGGAGTCTCCATGGGTTAATAACATGCCTTTTTGGTCAACAATGGTGACTTTTGAGGAGTCCAGGTTGGGTACGCTGGAGGAGATCATGTGCATAATTGCCGCCACCTGCCCTTCATCCAGGTTACGTCCCGGGTACAAGTTTGTGACGACAGAAGCACTGGCTTTTTTGCGATTACGCACAAACACCGATTGACGTGGAATAGCCAAATGGACACGTGCACTTTTCACGTTGCTAAGGCTGGAGATGGTTCTTGCCAGTTCAATTTCCAAGGCCCGTTGATAACGCGCTTTTTCCATAAACTGTGAGACACCGAAGCTGCTTTTTTCATCCAGTGAATCAAAACCGGCACTGACACCTTTTGGCAAGCCCATAGAGGCCAGTTTTATCCTTGCCATTTGTATGCTGCTGGTCGGCACTAACACGGCACCCGTGGCTTCATCCAGTTTTACTTCAATACCGTTTGAGCGAAGCGCATCCATGACGGTGCTGATATCCTGTTCGTCCAATGCACCGTACAACACGCCAAAACTGGGCGTCCAGGACCACAATACAACCGTCACACCGAGGGCAACACTGGCCGCTAGCCCCAACATGATACCGATTTGGCGAAAGGCATTGAGGCCACTCAGGCCCGCAAATCCTTGAGAAACTTCTTCGGCTTTTACTAATGCCATAATTGACCCTTATTGTTCAACTTAAGTTGTTCAATTTAAGTTGTTCAAATTTAAATTGTTCAGTTTAAGATATTCAGCTTAAGCTTTTCAGTTCATCATTTATTGAAGAACACACTTGTCACACAACAGGCCATTAAACCTGCATCGCCATAATTTCTTTATAGGCAGACACCAGTTTATTCCTCACTTGCAATGTGGCCTCAAATGCAATGCCTGATTTTTGTTTGGCGATCATCACTTCGGCCAGGCTGACATTTTTATCACCCATGACAAATGCATTGCCTAACTTGCCGGCCTCTTTTTGCACGGCGTTGACGCTATCGATGCTTTTTGATAGCAAGGCACTAAAATCACCGCCTACGCCATTGGTTGGCTGAACGGTTGTATTTCCTTGTGCAGCGGCAGCCATTGCGCGCATTTGTGTCACCAGTTGACTGGTATCTATTTCGTTCATGTCTTTTCTCCTGCAGTTAATTAATCGATTCGCGCTGCAATGCGGTATTACGGTTTATTGCTTTATCGATAACGAGCACGGCGTTGCCGTTAGTTTTTTAATAGAAAGTTGATGGGACATTAGCTATTTATCAAAAACTACGCGGTTTCCATGCCATATCGACCAGGGACGGGCATTCCGAGTTCGCGCATTCTGGCTAATTTATAACGGAGCGTTCGTTGACTTATGCCGAGTTTTTCTGCGGCAGTTTGTCGATTACCATGGTCAGATTTTAATACCGCCAAAATGCGATGGTATTCATGGCTTTTCATTTCGTTGCCTAATGTTTGCGGTTCGTCGCTGATGGCAATACTTTCACTATTTTCTTCCATGGTCAGGTTTTCAAACTGAATATCCGTGGCTTCAATGGTCGTACCGTTGAGTAAAATCAATACCCGTTGAATAACATTGTCCAGCTCGCGAACATTTCCTGGCCATGAGTGATGAATCAATTTATCATGGGCTGATTTTGATAATTGCGGTGTAATTGACTGTTTTGATTTCAGGTGTTTTTTCAATAGTTTTTCACAGAGCGGAATAATATCGTCTGTTCTTTCCCGTAATGCGGGAATCTGTATGGGAAAGACATTAAGGCGATAAAACAAATCTTCACGAAAACGCCCTTCTGTCACTTCCGTTCTCATTTGCCGGTTCGAGGTTGCCAATATCCGTACGTCCAGGGCAATAGTTTTTTGCCCGCCTAACCGCTCGACCTCGCGTTCTTGCAGAACACGTAACAGTTTTGCCTGCAGAGAGGCATCCATTTCCGAAATTTCGTCCAACAACAATGTGCCACCCTGAGCCAGTTCGAATTTCCCGGGACAGGCCTTATAAGCCCCTGTGAACGCGCCTTTTTCATAACCAAATAACGTGGCCTCCAGCATATTTTCCGGAATGGCGGCACAATTGATGGCAATAAAAGGTTTGGCGGCACGTTGAGAATGCGTGTGGATAAAACGCGCCATGACTTCTTTGCCGACACCACTTTCACCCGTCAGCATGATGGTTGCTTCGCTGTCGGCTACGCGCTTAGTTAGCTCTACCAATTCTTTGCTGCGTTTGTCTTCTGCCACCATGTCATCATCGTTAACGACGCGACACCCCACATAACGACTCACCATTGTGGCCAATACTTCTGCCTCAAAAGGTTTGCTGAGATAGTCAACGGCGCCGTCACGCATAGCCTCTACTGCCATTTGAATTGATCCATAGGCAGTCATTAACATTACCGGTAAATCCTGCCACTGGATTTTGATTTGCTTCAACAGTTCATGACCATCCATGCCCGGCATTTGAATGTCGGTTATCACCATGTCGACATCACGCCGAGCAAGAATTTCCAGGGCCTCACCACCTTCATTGGCGGTTTCTGTGCTATACCCTGCCAATGCCAATGTGTCACACAGGGCGGCTTGTAAATCCGCATCGTCTTCTACTACCAGGATGACTGTTTTACTCATACTTCCTCCTAGAACCCAGGCGGCTTTCTTTACTTGCAAACGTATTATGAATACGCATTGTGGCCTGTAAATTAAGCGACAATTTTTCGTCCGGGTCTAAATACCTTGTTTCAGTTACGTTACTTAAAACAGCTGATGTCAACTGTTTTACATGAAATGCATTTTTTCAGTCTTGAGTGTGTAGATTCGCGATCGGTAATTGCACAATAAATCGACTGCCCTGCCCTTCAACTGACTCCAGCCTCACACTGCCGCCATGAGCACGTGCGACAGCTTGCACCACGGCCAGACCTAGCCCGGTACCGTCGCTACGGGTGGTAAAAAAAGGTTTGAAGAGGTCTTTTTTGATACTTTCCGGAATACCCGGGCCATCGTCGATGACACACACTTCTACGGTATTTTCCAAACCGTCATGCGCGTGTAAATGCAGCGTGCCATTTTTACCAATGGCCTGAATGGCATTATTGGCGAGGTTTAATAGTGCACTGCCTAAAATTCGCGGATTGCCTTTAATGCGATGTGTGGGGGTGTCACTGCTGATGAGCAATGTAATGTCGCGCTGTTCGCACATATTACTGACGGCGGTGGCAAGGTCTGCTAACAAGACATCGACGGTAATGCTTTCATCACCGCTATAACCCGACCGGGAAAACATCAACATGTCTGAAATTAGCGTTTCCAGCTGGCGCAGTTGAGTCATGACTTTGTCTGCAATTTCAACGCGACTGTCATCATCCAGTTTGCGGTGTTTCAACTGAGAGGCGAAAAGTAGGCTTGAAGCTAATGGTGTACGGATTTGATGCGCTAAACCGGCCGCCATTTCGCCCATGGCAATGAGCCGCTGGTGTTGGCCGAGGTAGCGCTGAAGTTCCCGGGTTTCGGTGACATCATTGATGAGCAATACCTGCCCTGGCACATCCTCAAGAGGACATGTGGAGATACTGACTCGCCGGCCATTTTGCAGTGAAATTTCGTGTCCATCATCGGACCGCGGGGAAAATGCACGGGCGATAACCGATGCCCAAATTTCATCTTGTAAGGGCTCACCCAATAATTGCTTGGCAAAAGGGTTGCACTCACAGACCCGACCCGAACCATCCAACACCACGACCCCGGCGGGCAGCTTTTTGAGAATGGCACGCAATTGAGTCTCTGCAGTGACTTCCGAAGATTCCGGGGGTGTCGTGTATTCAGGATTGGTCAGTTCACCGTGGAGCTGGCTGACACTGTTTTCGAGCTGATGATAGGACGCCTCCAAGTGCTCGGAGACGCGATTGAAGACCCTGAAGCTTTCTTCAAGGTCTTGTATACGTTCTGCTTGTGGTTGTGATTGTGATTGAGCTTGTGCTTGAACTTGTGATTGAGCTTGAGGAACTGCCATGACACGCCTCGCCTTTCAGTATAATACTGTCTGTGTTGTAAGGAGGCGGCTATGCGCCGCCGTCTTGTCTTGTACACAGAAAAGCAAATTGTGTGCCTAAATTACGTTTCCTATATTATTCAACTAGTTAGAAACGGCTTGATTTTGCCGAGTCAAATTTCCGTCACCGTTTCGCTGCGTTGAAGCCCATATTTGCGCAATTTTTCTACCAATGTGGTACGACGCATCTTTAACCGCTTGGCCGCATGTGCCACCACACCATCCGCCTCATCCAATGCTTGCTTGATAAGCGAGCATTCCATAGAACTGATGTGTTCCTTGAGGTCCAGGCCTTCTCTGGGTAAACGTGAGGCCTGAAAATCGGCAGAAGAGACCAAATGCTGCTCGAAGTTGATCATCGGCGCGTCCTGCTCTGAGGCGCTGCCCGTGGGGCGGAATTTTGCCGGCAAATCGCTGCCGTCCACAATCCCGTAGGGATACATAATGATCATACGCTCCAGTAAATTGGAGAGTTCGCGCACATTACCCGGCCAACGGTACTGGCACAGCGCCATCATGGCGGCGGGGGTAAAGCGTACCGAACCGCGCTTTTCGTTTTCCATGCGAGCGATTAATTCATTGACCAATAAGGGCACGTCGTCGATACGGTCACGTAAGGGTGGCATGTCGATGGGGAAAACATTCAAACGATAGTAGAGATCTTCTCTGAATTTACCGTCTTTTATAAGTTCTTCCAGGTTTTGATGAGTGGCCGCAACGACTCGGACGTCTGCTATCAGTTCCTTGCTCCCGCCTACCCGCTCAAAGGTACGCTCTTGCAGAACACGCAATAATTTCACTTGCATGTTCATGGGCATGTCGCCGATTTCATCTAGAAATAAAGTGCCGCCTTCTGCCATTTCAAAGCGCCCACGACGCGTACTGATAGCACCGGTAAAAGCACCTTTTTCATGGCCAAACAATTCACTTTCCAATAACTCAGCAGGGATAGCGCCACAGTTGATGGGTACAAAGGCCTTGTCGCGACGTGTGGAACGGTAATGAAGGTTACGGGCAACAACTTCTTTACCCGTGCCAGACTCACCCAAAATAATGACAGTCGC
>NVUB02000161.1 GCA_002401775.2 Ectothiorhodospiraceae bacterium | reverse complement strand
TGACACGTCTTCCTAGCGTAGAATGTTGCTCAGCCATCATAACCTCCTGTTTAGGTTGTTGTGGTTAGCTGGCCTTGGGTGTTGTTGCACCCTGGGTCAGCGTCTTATATTTTGCGTTTAATCGCTTTACTCGCTGGTGACTCGTTTTCCCTCCCGGTTATTGGTGAGTATTGGCCTTACGCCGACTGCTGCTGTTTAATCAACGCCTCCAACATTGCGGGGCTTTGTCGTCACAGCTCCCTCGGAATATCCTCAGCCTCCAAATGCTGCCGTTTATGAATGACCGCCAGCACTTCGATCAGGTTGTCAGGTTTAATCTCATACAAAATCCGGTAGGAATACAGACCTAACTCCCGCATGGCATTCACGTTCAGCTCGGGTACTTTCTTACCCTTGCGGGGTAACTCATCCAGCCCGATGGTTTTTTTAACCAGTGCTTCACTGACTCGTTTGGCATACAGCGGCGAGTCTTGGGCGATGTAATCATGGATGTGATGCACTTGGGACTTGGCGTGAGCCGTCCACTTCACCATGTCTGAATATCCTTGAGCATCTCCTCAGCGGTTTGGGTTTTGCCTTCGGCGGCATCCTGTTGCCCACGGCGGATATTCTCTAGCACATAAAGCCGGTAAATCATCTCTTCCGTATCAACATTGTCTGGTAGTTGCTGAATTGTGTTGATGGCGTCCTGTTTAGCGGTTTGCATGATCGTTTCCTCGCGGTAATTGCTTAACTGTGTGTCATCTTACCGATGACCCTTGTCACATCTGATTTCTTCACCAAACTGTCCATCATCACAATTAAAGCTTGTTGATCAGCATCGGGCAAGGTGTCGCATTGCTGGCAAAGTTGGCGTAGCTGATAGTTTCTGATCTTCAAATCCTGTGACGGTTCCTGCCGTCCTGCCAGTTCATCCAGGGCAACCTGAAGAATATCAGCGATCTTCACGATGGTATCGAAATGTGGCACATTGCCGCCTTTCTCCCAACGGTTATAGACCCTTGGGCTGACTTCCAGCAGTTCAGCTAATCGAGCTTGTGTGATTTTGCGGGCTTGTCTGAGCAACCGCAGGCGTTCGGCGAAGAGTGTCATATCTATACCTTAAATCCAGTAGTGAGTTTGAATGGTTATTGTATGTGTCTCATAAATCAGCCTTGCCGAAAAGTAACATTATTGTCTATAACAATATACACAATAAAGGCTATTTACAAGTTTTTGAGGAAAACACCTATGGCACGTATACCCAACAACGAACTCGACCGCCTTAAGTGCGAAGTGGCTTTGGTGCGTCTGGTGGAATCCTCGGGTGTCGAGTTGAAAAAACACGGCAAGGACTATCTGGGCCACTGTCCATTTCATGATGATAAAACCCCATCACTGGTGATCAGTCCTGAAAAGAATCTCTGGCATTGTCTGGGTGCCTGTAACGAAGGTGGGTCAGTCATCGATTGGGTGATGAAGAAGGAGGGCGTTTCCTTCCGTCATGCGGTGGACTTACTGAAAAATAACCAACTCCCTTCTTTAGCTGTTGAAGTTAATACCAAGACAAAGCCGGTGTTCCACGCTCCGCAAAAACTGGATGCATCTTTACTCGCTACCGCCGACGAGCAAGCCTTGTTAACACGGGTGATCGACTTTTATCACGAGACTTTAAAACAAAGCCCGGACGCTTTGGCCTATCTGGATAGCCGGGGCTTGCACGATGTGGAACTGATCAACGCTTTTAAATTGGGCTATGCCAATCGCTCTCTGGCGTATCGTTTGCCGCTAAAACCCGTGAAAGCGGGGGCGGAAATCCGCCGCCAGCTACAGGCCATTGGCCTGTATCGGGACAGTGGTCATGAGCATTTTAATGGCTCGCTGGTCATCCCGGTGATGTCTTCGGAAGGAAACGTCACCGAAGTTTACGGACGAAAACTGTTAAATAATTTACGCAAAGGCACCCCCAAGCACCTGTATTTACCGGGGCCACATGTCGGCGTATTTAACCCGGTGTGTTTGAGTCAGCCAGAAATTATCCTTTGTGAATCCCTGATTGACGCCTTAACTTTTTGGAGACACGGTTTCAGAAACGTCACCACCAGTTATGGCACTGCCGGTTTTACGGATGAGCTTTTTAAGGCGCTGACAGACAATAACATTGCTCGTGTATTAATTGCTTATGACCGCGATGAAGCGGGTAATAACGCGGCTGAAAAAATGGCTAAGCCATTAATGGCCGCTGGTATAGAGTGTTACCGTATCCTGTTTCCCAAAGGTATGGATGCCAATGAATACGCCCTACAGGGATGTAGTAGTGCCGCGAGAGGACAGGAGTCCGTAGCGGCCGCCTTGAAAATGAGTCCGGCGCGTAAGAGTCTGGAGCTGGTCATAAGAAAAGCCGAGTGGATGGGAACCGGTACAAAACCACAGCCGTCCGGCCTGTTACTGAATCCGATCCCCTTTTTGTCGATAAGAAAATAGCAGCTAAAGGGGAAATATCAGAGGCAGAAACCCTTTCCCCTTTAGCGGTTGATTTAGTGGCTGATGTCACCGCCGACATTCCCGCCTCACCACAGCCCGAAAACCCACACTCAGACATTCTTGCCGAAGTCACGGACACCGAAGTGGTGATGCGTTTTGGCCATCGGCGTTACCGGGTGCGGGGCTTAAAAAAAGCCATGAGTTACGAGCAACTGAAAATTAATCTCTGTGCAACGGACGATAAGGATCAGATGCACATTGATCATATTGACTTATATCACGCCAAACAACGGCACAGCTTTATCAAACAAGCTGCGATTGAATTAGGGGTGACCGATGAGGTCATCAAAAAAGACCTGGCCAAGGTCTTGTTAAAGCTGGAACAGCTCCAGGATGCACAGATACAGGAAGCAGTCACACCCAAAGAAAACACCATCGCGCTGAGCAATGAAGAACAGCAACACGCCCTTGAACTGCTACGTGATCCTGACCTGCTGAATCGTATTCTCGCTGACTTTAACCGCGCTGGTGTGGTCGGTGAAGAAACCAATAAACTGATGGGCTATCTTGCTGCGGTTTCCCGCAAACTCAGCAATCCTTTAGCGGTGATTATCCAAAGCACCAGCGCTGCCGGTAAATCGGCTTTGATGAATGCGGTACTGGCGATGATGCCCGAAGAGGAAAAAATACAGTACTCGGCCATGACCGGCCAAAGCCTGTTTTACATGGGTGAAACCAACCTCAAACATAAAATCTTAGCGATAGCAGAAGAAGAGGGTGCAGAGCAGGCCAGCTATGCTTTAAAACTATTGCAGTCTGAAGGTGAACTCACTATTGCCAGCACCGGCAAAGATGCCGACGGCAACTTAACCACCCAGGAATACCGGGTCGAAGGCCCGGTGATGCTGTTTAGCACCACCACTGCGATTGATATCGACGAAGAGCTGATGAACCGCTGCCTGGTGTTAACGGTGAATGAAAGCCGAGAGCAAACCCAATTGATCCACGAGCTACAACGCGAGCGGGAAACTTTGCAAGGCTTGCTTGCACAAGAAGATAAAAAAGCCATCTTACAGTTACACAAAAATGCCCAGCGTCTATTAAAACCCATGCGCATCGTCAACCCTTACGCCACACAATTAACCTTTATGGACAATCAGACCCGCAGTCGGCGGGATCATATGAAATACCTGCAACTGATCAAAACCATCACCTTGCTGCACCAATACCAGCGTGATATCAAAACCGTTAATCACAACGGCGAAGTACTGGACTATATCGAAGTGACAACAGAGGACATCGCCACTGCCAACCGTCTGGCCCATGAAGTGCTAGGCCGCAGTCTGGATGAATTGCCCCCACAAACCCGCAAGCTGCTGGACATGATTGACGCCCTGGTGCAAACCGCTTGCAAGACGGAACACCTGAGCCAGCCGGATTATCGCTTTAGCCGCAAACAATTACGCGACGCCATCGGCTGGGGTGATACACAATTAAAATCCACCTCGCCCGATTAGTGGAACTGGAATACCTGGTCGCCCATAACAGCGGCAAAGGCAAAACCTATCACTACGAACTGCTTTATACCGGAGAAGGTAAAGAGGGCGACCGCTTCCTGATGAACCTGATCAGCATTGAAAACTTACGCTACGACCCGTACGACGTAAAGTGGTCGGGGCAAAATGAACAGCGGTCGGGGACTGGTCGGCCCCTGGTCGGGGGTCAGTCGGTGGGTGGTCGGAGTGATAAAATGTCAGAAAACCCTATTAATGTAGACTCAAATGAAGATACCGGCCTAATTAACGGAAAACGCACAAGCGGGACAGAAAAATTATCATCGTCGTATCGTACCCAAAGCACTCGCTGCGCTCATGGGGCAGACTCTACCCCACCATCACCGGCTTTAGCCGCCCAAGCCCGGTGATATCATGGCTAGACGCAAACCGGGTGGACAGGGCAACGGCCGGGGCAAACTGCCCATCGAGCACAGCGCCTTTTATCCGTATCTACAGCGATACCTGGAACAGCTCACCATCAGCAACCACTCAGACGATACGTGTCAGCGCTACGACAGCAATATCCGCCAGTTTATTCACTGGAGTGATGAGCGCGGTATCGACGACCCCCGCGCCGTCACCAAACCGATACTGGAGCGATACCAGAAACACCTGTATTACAGCCGCAAAAGCAATGGCGACCCACTGAGCTTTAGCAGCCAGCGCATCAAACTGGCCAGCCTCAAAGCCTGGTTTAAATGGCTGACCCGCGAAAACTATTTACTCTATAACCCCGCCTCGGAGTTAGTCATGCCGCGCACCCCAAATCGACTGCCGCGCTATATTCTCAGCCTCGACGACATCCATGCCCTGATGAACAGTGTGGATCTGAGCGGCCCGCAAGGGATCAGAGACCGAGCGGTATTGGAACTGTTATACAGCAGCGGCCTGCGCCGCAAAGAATGCGCCAGCCTGACCCTGCCGGACATCGACCTCAAACGCCACACCGTATTTGTGCGTGACGGCAAAGGCGGCAAGGATCGCCTCTTGCCCCTGGGAGAAAAAGCCAGTGTCTGGCTTAACCGTTATCTCCTGGAGGCCCGACCCGAACTGATCACCGGGCAGAATGATTACGCCCTGTTTATTGATAACTTTGGCGCTGCCTACAATGCCGATTGTTTAGGTCGCATCGTCAAGAGCCACCTCAAAAAGGCCGGTATCAACGTCGAAGGCGCCGCGCATTTACTGCGCCACGCCATGGCCACGCACATGCTGGAAAACGGCGCAGACCTGCGTTATATCCAGACCATGCTGGGCCACAGTGACCTGCGGGCGACCCAGATTTATACGCGGGTATCCGTGGAAAAACTCAGAGAGATCCATCGGGCGACGCATCCGGCATCGCGGCTTAAAAAGGACAAGATAAAGGACAGGGCAGATAAGGCACTTCGAGAATCCATATTATCTGGAGCTGCGGCAATGCGAGAAGACAATGAATAGTAAATCGGTTATAGTTGAGGTTCTAAGAGAACCTCGGAGAATCATTATGCCTTTAAAAGCAACCTCAGTCAGATTAGATGATGATACCTTAACCCGTGTGGGCCAGATGGCAGAGGCGATGGATAGACCTCGTGCATGGTTGATGGCGGAAGCGATCAAACAATATGTGACACGCGAGGAGTGGTTTATCCGCGAAGTAGAAAAAGGGGTGAAAGCCGCTGATGAAGGGCGTTTAATCGATCATGCAGACGTTAAAGCTAAATGGGAAGCCAAACGTGCAGCTCAAATGGACTGATCTTGCAGACACCGATTTAAATAAAATCGAAGCCCATATTGCCGAAGAAAATAGCCCCATTGTTGCTATCGATGTGGTGATGAATATCATTGATAGCGTTTATTTACTCTTACCTGATCACCCCAGAGCTGGACGTCAAGGAAGATTGAAAAATACACGAGAGCTAGTGATTGATGGTGTCCCGTTTATCGTGATCTATCGAGAGCATACCAGTACAAACTGTATTGAAATATTACGTGTTCTTCACGACGCTCAACAGTGGCCGACGGCGAGTTAAGGGCTTGTTTATGGGAGGTAATAGGCTTCTTCCTCCGCTTCTCATAGTGCTTGCTAAAAAACGGTGGGCACGTTTTTTGTGCCCACGGAGATTAACGGATAAAAACCTTTCACGAAAAACCAATCCTAAAAGGCCCGACTGAAAAAATCAGCCGGGCCTTTTCTTTTAAGACTCAGCCGTCAGCACCAAACACCCGTCCATCACCCGCACCTTTATCGGGGTGTTGATCTCAAACCCCGCCTTTAGCAGCCACTGCCCCTGAATATTGATCCACGGCACGGTGTCATAAATCGTCCGATCAAAATGTGAATGGTCTGGGTCTTTAATCATGCGGGAAATATTCCCCTTGCGCACTTTTAAATTCCGCTCATGACAAGCCCGGCTTTTCGTGACACGTCTTCCTAGCGTAGAATGTTGCTCAGCCATCATAACCTCCTGTTTAGGTTGTTGTGGTTAGCTGGCCTTGGGTGTTGTTGCACCCTGGGTCAGCGTCTTATATTTTGCGTTTAATCGCTTTA
>NVUB02000160.1 GCA_002401775.2 Ectothiorhodospiraceae bacterium | reverse complement strand
TTATTAACGATAAAAAAGTCAGCAGGCTAATCTACGAAACAGCATCTATGTGCTTAGGAGCGGCCCAGTCTTACTGACTCCCCATGATATAGTAATAGCTAATCACTAATATCTGAGAGATACAAGGAGTGGCTTTAGCCGCGAGCAGTGCATTCGGAGCGGTGATCGAGGCTGAAGCTTCTTCTACAAAGTGCTAGGCCTCTGCACTCAGGGCTAGTAACGGGCGTTTAATCAAACATTCCCATCTGAAATAATAAAAGCCCTACGGCGGTGAGGCCTGAACAAATCATGAGGGCAACTACAAACAAGGCTAGTATCGGGCGCATATACAATCACTAAAGGTTGGGTTGAGGTTTCGGGTCGAGCGGTTAGTTGTTTTCGGCAATTTGCAGGGGGGTATTGCAGGTGGGGCAATAGGTCCACATGGTCAGGCTTTGTTTAGCTTCGGTTTTTATTTTGATTTCGGCCTGGCAAGACGGGCAGTTGCCGCTGATGTGGTCATGGCGTCGTTTCATTTTGTACGTGGTGTATCCCATCCACGGCCCCGCGATCAATAAGCCGGGAACCAGTACCCAGTGGGCAAATACAATGGGGACTGAGCCCAGCGCCAATAGCCAAAACAGGCCGAGCTTCGTCAAACCCCGTTTTACACAATCGTTATGATTAAACCACGTAGTTTGCAGTTGACCGGGCGTGGTTTTGTCGTCGTTATCTTTGAGGGTGACGGGTGTTTGTTTAATCTCGGCCATAATGGTGTGGATTCTGACTTTGCTGGCGGTTTAAATCAATAGTTAACATCAAAGTGAGCTTGAAAAGAGCGTTTGAAAAGAAAAATTGAAAAGAGAATGGCGTTGACAACAATAAAGACAACGATAAAAATATCAAAAAATAAAGCCGTCAGTGCGAAGGCATTTTCGCAATCCGTATTAGGCTGGTTTGACGAGCATGGCCGAAAGCATTTGCCTTGGCAGCAAGAAAAGTCGGCTTATCGTGTATGGGTTTCGGAAATCATGTTGCAGCAGACCCAAGTGACGACGGTGATCCCTTACTTTGAAGCCTTTATGGCGCGCTTTCCCACGGTGGCAACATTGGCAGACGCGCCTCTCGATGCCGTGCTGGGTTTGTGGGCCGGGTTGGGGTATTACGCGCGCGCTCGCAATTTACACAAGGCTGCACAGGTTGTGCGCGATGAACACGGCGGCGAATTCCCGGTTAGATTTGATGAGGTGCTGGCGCTGCCGGGTATCGGCCGTTCCACCGCCGGGGCGATTTTGTCGTTGGCGCTGAATCAGCACCACGCTATTCTGGATGGTAATGTGAAGCGCGTGTTAGCGCGTGTATTTACAGAACCCGGCTGGCCAGGAAAGACGGCGGTGGCAGAAAAACTGTGGCGGCACTCTGAGTATTTGACGCCCGCTAAGCGTGTGGCGGACTTTAATCAGGCGATGATGGATTTAGGCGCGAGTATCTGCTCGCGCTCGCGTCCGCGTTGCGAGGCTTGCCCGCTGAAGGAAAGTTGCAGGGCTTATGCCGAGGGTCAGCAGAGCGATTATCCGGGTAAAAAACCCAAAAAGGCGATCCCCGTGCGTGAGACTCAAATGCTGATATTGGCAAATGACGATAGTGAGGTGTTGTTGCAAAGGCGTCCACCGACGGGAATTTGGGGCGGTTTGCTCAGTTTGCCGGAAGTGCCCGTGGGTGACGACGTGTCGCAGTGGTGCGAAAAAAATCTGGGGTTTGCCGTTGCGGAGCAACAGCGCTGGCCAATGGTACGACATACATTTAGCCATTTTCATCTGGATATTACCCCCGTTGTGATTGAGGCGTTAGCGGTGGGGCAAGCCGTTAACAATAATTCCCCCACAATGTCTGTCATGGAAGGCCCGGATTGGGTCTGGTATAAAGGCAGCGCCGAATTGGGCGGCTTGCCAGCCCCCGTTTCGCGGTTATTGGAAAAAGTAAAAGTTAAGCAGCCCACCTGAACAGGTTGCGGTGGTATTGCTTGAATAAGATAGAATTAACATACAAGTGAAGGAAAATTCGATGGGTAAAATGCTGAATTGCGTTAAATTGGGAAAAGAAGCAGAAGGAATGGATCGCGCGCCGTTTCCGGGTGAAAAGGGCCAGCGTATTTTAGAGAGTGTGTCCAAAGAGGGCTGGCAACAGTGGATGCAGCATCAAACCATGTTGATTAACGAAAACCGCTTGTCGGTTATCGAGCCAAAGGCACGGGAATTCCTCGAAGCTGAGATGGAGAAGTTTTTATTTGGCGGTGGCAGTGATGCGCCTGAAGGGTATGTTCCGCCTTCTTCGTAGCGGTTATTTTCTACGCCAAACTTTTTTTGCAACGTTATTGTGGAAAGAAGGCGCTAACGACATTCCCGGGCAATCTGAATGCGTAAGTCTCTGGCTTTGAACTCGTCGCGAGGCGAGGGTGTGTGCTCGAGAAAAATCTCGGTTTTAGTTAAGCTTTTACGGTACCGCTTGCACTGAGAGTCATCAAATTTCTGAGTCAGAAGCTTCCGGCTGCATTCTTTTTTGATCAGTTTGCGCAAGTCGCGGGCTTTCAACTGGTCACGCGGTGTGTTGGTGTGTTCCAGAAAGATTTCGACCCTGTTGAGCTGGCTGACGTAGCTCCGACAGTGGCCGTCGGTGCGAGGGGGGGGTGAACGTGTTGCGCGACGACCTTTTTGGGCGTCGCGTTCTAGTTTTTTCACCTGTCCTGTCGTGGCAAATTGTGCACCGGTGTTTTCCGTATTTTTAACGGTAACAGGCGTGCTGGGCTTGTCGTTGGGCGGTTTATCGCCATACACGATTTTGCCTGAGTCATCTTTCCAGCGGTATACCTCAGCGGCGTTTATAGGTGCCGTGATGCCCGCTACCATGACGCCCAGGCAAAAAAGGCACAATAACAAAAAAGCCTGGTTGTGAGCTGGCAACATTAAGCTAATGATGCCTAAAGTGATTATTAAGGGTTTTGTTCATATTTTTTCAGCAAAATGCCTTCGTCCTCACAACAGTCAGCGGCGCATTTTTTGATGGTGTGTACGGCCAGTGGGTCGTCATCAAGATAAGCGGCGACAGGCATGTTAGTTTCCGCACAGTCACACCCCTTATCGTCGTATAAATAGACATTCTGAAGGCCCGCTTTGCGCCCCAGGTCGGCGGCAGTGTGTAGGATTTCAGTGGGCGTGGGCGGTACGTCTGATAACTTGTACGCGGGGAAAAATTTAGTAATGTGCCAGGGGCTATCGGCTCCCAGGCTGTCACGCACCCAGGCGGCAATATTGGCCAATTCTTCTGGAGAATCATTTTTGCCGGGAATCACATTAGTGCGGACTTCAACGTGCATGCCCAGCTGCTTGGCTTTGGCAATGCTGCCGAGCACTTCCTTGACGGTGGCGACGGGGCAAATGTCCTTGTAAAAGGCATCGCTGAGGCTTTTCACGTCCGAGCACAGCACGTCCACATGCTTTGCCACAATCTCCAGCGCTTCGTCGGTGACAAAGCTGTTAGAGACATACACCGTGTACAAACCCGCCTTGCGGGCCAGTTTTGCCACGTCGACAACGTACTCCAGCCACACCGCGGGCTCTGAATAAGTAAAAGCAATGCCGTCGACACCATGACGTAACGCTGCCGCAACCAAACGCTCAGGGCTGACATAAGCGGCTGTAGACTGGCCTTTGGCCAGATCGTCGAGGGCTTCTACACCCCAGGAAATTTCCAGATTGTGGCAACCGCCGCAGCGGAAGTTACAACCATAACTGCCCACCGACATCACTTGCGTGCCCGGTCGAAAGTGCTTTACCGGTTTGTCTTCGATGGGGCCGATGTCGATGGCAGACAAAATACCGTAGCTAAGGTTGTACAAAGTCCCGTGACGGTTCACATGGGCCTGACAAAAGCCCCGCTGGCCATGAGAAAGTTTGCAGCGCCACAGACACAGATCGCACTGAGTGGTGCCGTTGGTGTTGCGAGTTTGCAGGTGAGTTTCGACCAGTTGGTATTGGTCGTGGTCTGTGGTTGTTTGTGCCATTGTGTTGTAATTTATCGCTGTTGAGGTGTCGTTTGGCAATTATAGTGGATTTTATCGCCGTTGGGTGCAGGAATAGTTCATATCGGGCTTGACTCAGTGCGGGTCACCCGCTTTAATACGCACCCCTGATGGCCGGATAGCTCAGTCGGTAGAGCAGTGGATTGAAAATCCTCGTGTCGGTGGTTCGATTCCACCTCCGGCCACCATCAAACTCTATACGTTACAATCTTTTCAGTATACCCATATTAGCCAATGACAGCAGGTTGGTAGCAAGTGACTCAGCCTCAAACTCAGTAGCTGCGGCTCAAGATCAGTAAATGGAATTTTGGGTTTCCGAATCGAGCCTGTTTCTGGCGATGACTTTTTCATTTATCTCGTAAGCGGTGTTGGAAAAAGACAGCTGCGTACATGGCTATGGACGCTTAGGTTTTTTCTGCAAGGTCATCAAATTGGTATCAAAAAACTTGAGAAGCAGGGAGTAATGGTCAATAATATGCCTAACAACACCCCCCACGCCTCTCATTGGAACGGCGCACCCTGGGGGGTCACTTTTTCTGAGGGCTAGAAAATGCGTTCTCCGGTCGCCATCATAATCTCTTGGTAGTAGGGTTGAGTCCTACCTCCCAGCCCACCAAAAACCCATAAGTTAGATGGCCACGCCTAAAGCGAGGCTTTTTATGTGGACGCTATATAGGCGGAGGCCGTTGATAGAAAATACTTGCCACGCCCACGTAATCTTTTGACAACCAGTTAAACGTTTGCTGGCCCCAATTCGCTAATGCAGGTAGGCTGTCCTTGAATTTGTGGGATGTTAGTCGCGCTATCTTTTTATGGTATGCGTGTACTGTCTTTTACGGGGAATTTAGTGGGGGCTAATTCTAAGTGATTTCCTATTCTGTTTCGCCACAGTTTGTTGAAAGATATTGCAGGGGGCCGTGGTATGACTCTGCTACTACTATATTGGGTGTTATAACAGGGTTGCTTGGCTCGCTGTATAATGTTGAGATAAAAAGCGCATTTCCCTTCTACTGGGGGCCGGGTGAGCTGTCCGCTATTGCATTGGGCTTTTGGTTCGTACTTCTAGTATTTTCATTTCTATTTTTTCTCAGGCACCGCGCGACGCACATAGCGCAAAATAAACTATATAAACAAACAAAAACCCTCGAGAGGCTTATGCGAACGTTGCCTCCTGAAGAGTTCCTAACTGATTTTGCAGAGATAAATAATGCCTGTAATGATGCTGCTCGCGTAATATTTTCTTCTGCAATTGTGGAGCGTGAACAAATTGAACAAGCTATTCGTGTAGTGCTGGATGGTGTAGTAACGTTGGCTAAAATATTTGAAGGCAAGCCGAGCGGCATTGATTATGCGGCAAACATAATGCTTTATAGGGGTGTAGACAGCCTAATTGATGATGAGAAAAAGCTTGTTGCAGAAAATATAATGTTTATTGAAAATGGCGTAGATGTGTCCGCGCTAGATGCCGTATTAGATTTGCAGATTTTACTTTCTACTACGACAGAAACAGATCAAGCAGTGCCAGATAAGAACCTTAGGCCATTTTTTTTGCCTATACCAAAGGAATTAAATCACCTGATAACCAGCGTTACAAGGTATTGCCAGGTGCACCTATGGCTATAATGTCAGGCAATATGTCCATTTATTCGGACACAAGGAAGCTTGCTGAGTGGTGCCGGAAGGAGGGTGACTTTTCTCCTTCCCTTTGCATGGATATCGAACAATACTTTCAGAGTGAGCGGGCTACTAAGCTTCGAAGTTTTGCATCGATACCCTTGATAGATAGCTCATCTAATGGCCGCATAGGGGTTTTAAATATCCATAGAAATAATACTGGGTTATTGGAGGAGAGAGAGCCCGTTAAGATTTTTTATCCCCTAATGCAGCCTTTTATTTATTTGCTCAAAGAGTTAATAGATAAATTAAGATTGGAAGCTGGTCGAGAGAAGTCTGGGCTATAATTAGACGCAGAATCAATAGGTTGCATGATTTATGGAGGGTATTTTTTTAGCGATAAATAAGTTATCATCTGTATACTCTTTGGATGGTTTAGCTAAACTAATATCTATGTTGGACGTTAAGTTGGAAAGTAATGTTGATTAGGAGATGAGGATGGGCTACAAGGACACGCAAAGACACGCTGCAACAAACTCTGGTCATGAATCCATCAAGGATGCGTTGAATCGGATAAGCGATTCGCTCAGGCATTTGAGAGACTCCGATGTTTCTTCAGGTTCCACTGTTTATGAGCGACATGGTGAGCTGATATCGGTACGAATCCCCAATACTTTGACACAGGATGCTAAATTATAAAATGCACCATAAGCTGATAGTTTCGATATACCTCCATTTCACTCCCAGATTAAACATGTGCTTGATTGGAGAGAGATAACAGTTAGCGGTAGTACCCGGTTCTGTTTAGTATTGTTACGTAGCTTTTCTATCTGGCGGTTGGTGATTGAGTTCGTCTAATATTTTCCTAATTTTAGCAAGATGGCTTCTTTGAATTGGGCTTGATTTTTTCCCATGTTTTTTGGTCTATTTGGCGGCGTCGACAGAGCGCTTGTTAGTTTTTCTTGCCAGTGACTCACGATCCTTTTCGTGTCCGCGCAAGGGAAGCAAAGATGATAAGCTAACTCATCTCTGAATTGTTATAGATGTACAAGTCAGAATTGCTTAACCTAATGAATTTTATTGGAAATATATGTTGGTTAACAAGGGTGAGCAATCTTAATCTTTCGTGTTGAAGTGATTGAAAATCCTCGTGTCGATGGTTCGATTCCACCTCCGGCCACCATCATTTTTTTAGCAATCTTCCCTTCGAGAATGACTGCGGCGGGCAATGTCGCCCACCTTTCCCCTCACACAAATCGTTTTTGAATGCCGCCTGAGAATATCAAACAACATTTAACAATACCTAACAACACCCAAGATGCATTTGGAGTTTCAAAATGACCATCCCAATTATTGCCGCTTTGTTAACGTATGTGCTCATGCTGGCGGCAATGTACTGGCATCGGTTTCGACGTTTCCATATGACGGTAATGATGTCAATTATTGCTTTCGATGTGGCGATGCCGTTTTACTTGGTGGCGACGCGGGATTGGAAAACGCGCCTGTTGATTGAGGGCGACATCCTTTCTTTTGGGGTGTGGATGCATTTTGGGCTGATTATTACGCTTTATGTACTGTATGTGATTCAGGTGCAGACGGGCTTGAAAATGTGGCGCTCGTCCCGAAAGGGTTTGGATGCTGAGGAGTTGGCGACGACGCATCGTGAGCATCGTGCACAAGGTATGGGTATTTTGCTGGCGCGGGCGTTGGTGATTGCTACGGGGGCGATTTTGGCGGACCCTGCGGATATGTTGTAATCAGGAATAAGTGGCAGCCACTCTTCGGTTGGCGGCTGAATAAAGTCTATTAAAAAGGCGAGCCCGTTTTCGGACTCGCCTTTTTTGTACTGCATGGCTAAAGAGGCTTTCGCCAATAGAGACTTAGCGCTTGTTTTTGGCTTCAACCAGTTGATGAATACGCGGTGCCAGGATCAGTTCCATGGCGAAGCCCATTTTGCCGCCGGGTACGACGATAGTGTTGGGGCGTGACATGAAGGAGTCGCTGATCATGTTAAGCAGGTAGGGGAAGTCCGTGCCTTCAGGGTCGCGGAAGCGAATCACGATGAAGCTTTCGTCCGGGGTAGGGATGTCGCGAGCGATGAAAGGGTTGGAGGTATCAACCGTGGGCACGCGCTGGAAGTTGATGTCAGTGCGTGAGAACTGCGGGGTGATGTAGTGCACGTAATCGTCCATGCGACGCAGAATAGTGTCGACGATGGCTTCGGCGCTATAACCGCGCTGGGCGTTATCGCGGTGGATTTTTTGAATCCATTCCAGATTGACGATGGGCACAACACCAACCAGCAGGTCGGTGTGTGAGGCTACATCGACGTCGCCATCGACTGCGCCACCGTGTAGGCCTTCATAAAACAACACATCAGTCTCTTCTTTGATGTCTTCCCAAGGCGTAAATTGACCCGGTGTGAGGTCAGTGCTGAGGCGGGCATTGTGCTCGGTGGCTTCTTCTTCGCTGTGCAGGTAGTAGCGACGGCGGCATTTGCCGGTGTCACCATAGGTTTTGAAAGTCTCGCCGATCAGGTCAAAATGGTTGGCTTCTGGACCGAAGTGGCTAAGCTGTTTACCTTGTTTGGCAAACTCTGAGATGGCCTCTTTCATGGCGGCGCGGTCATAGCGGTGGTAGCTGTCACCCTCGACGACTAACGGGTTGATGTTTTCGCGGCGGAAAATGTGCTCAAAGGCATTTTTGACGGTGGTGGTGCCGGCGCCAGATGAGCCTGTTACAGCGATAACGGGATGTTTAATGGACATGTTGTTCTCCTAATTCTTTCATTTCAAATCAAATTTTGCACTTCGAGCAGTTTTCCACTGCTTTACAAAGAGTTCCTAGGGGCTACGCATTACGCTTTTACGTGTAAGACGTAGTCATAAATGTCGTGTGTTGGCGCACTGGATGCGTGTGTTTGTGGCGCGAAAAACACAAGCAATCACAAATCACTGGACGAGCCATAAGCGCGCCGAAAAGCCGAACCGCGCATTCTAGCGGTTTCGATGCCAGCAGGGAAGGATTTGGCATGTGTGTGGGGTGTTTCTTGTCGGTAAGGTGCTACTTGTCTGCTGATTTACGACTGTTTAGTAATTGATCAACCGAGAAAACCTGGGTCGTGAATTCATTTTGGTGAACGGCGTCGGCTACGGTGTACTTGTCGAGCACTGCCAGGAACTCATTTCCTGCCTGATAGAGTACTTCTTTGAGGGCGCATACCGGCGTCACGGCGCAGGGTGCGTTGCGGGTATCGAAACATTCCACGATGTCGAAATTGGGCTCCATGCGGCGCACGACTGCACCAATGGATATTAATTCCGGGCGACGGGCCAGTCGCATACCGCCGTGTTTTCCACGGGTCGTATGAATAAAATTTTCAAGGGAAAGGTGGTGTACCACTTTAACCAGATGGTTACGTGAAATCTTATAAAAATCAGTGACTTCAGTGATGGTTGTCAGGCCATCTTGTTTTTGCGCCAAATAAATAAGGACGCGAAGGGCGTAATCAGTGTGGAGTGTTAGTTGCATAATGCTTCCCTGTGAACGTACCTAAATGATAAACAGGTCGTCAGGCCTTGACAATCCCTGCTAAATTGTTAAATATGTATTTAAAGTACATTATATAGCTCAGTGCCGCACTAGGTTATTGTTTGTTATTACGGGCATGTATATAGATATATCGGTATTTTTGCTATAAAACATGTACTTAATATACATTTATTTAATGTGTGGTTTTAATTTAAGGATTTTGTACTAGCCTGATACAGGCACGATTCAAAACAGAGGAGATGCAAAATGAGTGATTCATTATTTGACCGTATTGGTGGTGAAACTGCCGTAAACGCCGCAGTGGATATTTTTTACCGTAAAGTGTTGGCTGATGATCGCATCAGTGGTTATTTCGATGACGTCGATATGGAAAAACAGGTGGCTAAGCAAAAAGGTTTTTTGACCATGGCGTTTGGTGGCCCCAATAACTATACCGGCACCGATATGCGCAAAGGTCATGCCCATTTGGTGGAGCGCGGCTTGGACGATAGCCATTTTGATGCGGTGGTGGAAAATTTGGGAAATACCTTGAAGGAATTGGGCGTTGCGGACGATCTAGTCGGCGAAGTCGCCGCGATTGCTGAAACAACCCGTAACGATGTGTTGGGTAAGTAATACGTTGTTCACTATTCTCTTGAGCCTTCGGGTTCAAGAGAATGGAGAATTGGTATGACAGTAGAAAGTGTCAGTATTAAGTAATCAGTAGCCAGGTGCTCTATGCCAAAGATTGTATTTGAAGACAAGCATTATCAAAGTGAAGTGGGTGAGTCTGTGCTCGATTGTCTGATTCGACACAACGTATCGGTTAATTATTCATGTAAGTCAGGTGTTTGCCAGTCTTGCATGATGGTTGCCGTTGAGGGTGAGCCAACACCGGGTTCGCAGCTCGGTATTCGGGAAACCCTGAAGCGACAAGACCATTTCTTAATCTGTGCCTGTGTACCGGAAACCGACATGCTGGTTGCAGTACCAGACAGTATCGGTAGTACTTTTGAGGCGCGGGTTATATCTCTGGACAAACTTGCTGAGGATGTTGTTCGCTTGCGGCTAGTACGGCCTGAAAATTACGATTATTTGCCCGGACAGTTTATTAATTTGACCAATTCAGAAGGTGTGAGCCGGAGTTACTCTCTAGCCAGTGTGCCAGAGCTGGATGATTTTCTGGAGTTGCAAATCCGCCGGGTGCCCAATGGACGGGTGAGCGGTTGGGTGGCTGACACAGTAGAAGTGGGGCAAGTCGTGACGATAAGCCAGCCTTCTGGGCAATGCAGTTACATGCCGGGGCGTGAAGACCAGCCCTTGTTATTGGTGGGTACGGGCACTGGTCTGGCGCCATTAATGGGTATTGTGCGTGATGCTTTGCGGCAGGGTCATCATGGGCCAATTCACCTTTATCATGGCAGTAGCAAGGCCGAAGGCTTGTATCTGGTGGCTGAATTAACGGATCTGGAAGAGGCCAATGATGCCTTTTATTACCAGCCTTGTGTGTCACGCGGTGAATTGACTGAAACATCTCAAAAAAAGCTTCGCTCAGGTCGTGCAGCAGATCTGGCATTACAGGATTTTGCGAACATGGATGGGTGGCGAGTGTACCTGTGTGGTCGTGAGGATATGGTCAAATCGTTACAGAAAAAGGTATTTTTGGCAGGTGCTTCGATGCAGGATATATTTGCGGACCCCTTTGTGTTTTCGGAGAGGGTATCTTCAGAAAAGGTTGACTCAGAGAAGGTTGACTCAGCGAAGGTAATACAAAAGGTAGACGCAACTTAAGCAGGTAGTGTGTGCAGTATGAGGCGGGTGCGCTGCTGTAGTGATAAGCAGCGCACCTGCTGTCAGATTGGAGTGAGGTAGGAATTATCAGTGCAGAGGCTGCTGAAACTCTTCCATCACCATGTTTTCCATCCAGGTAAAAGCTTCTTCTAGGCCAGGTTGGTTAAACAGCACCATCAAAACCACCCATTTGACCTGATCCAAGTCAATGTCAGTGGATTCCAGAGCCATAATACGGTCAATGACCAGTTCACGACTGGCACTGTTTAATACACCCATCTGCTCTAAGAAGATCAGAAATCCCCGGCATTCTACATCCAGTTTCTCTTCTTCAAGTGGATTGAAGACGCGAATTGAAGCGCCAGCGTACGGAGGGTGGGATTCTGAGCTAGCTTGCTGCTCAGCAAGATCTTCCAGCCAGGTAAACGCTTTGTTGATTTCGGTGCTAAGAAAGCCTGCTTCCAGTAGCTGATTTTTGAGGGTTTCGGGATCCGCGTCCATCGCGGTGTCATCGTCCATGTAGTTCTCGAACAAATACATGAGCACGTCGAGCACGTCTTCTTTCATGGGCACCTCTTTATGTCATGTTGGTTGACGGGTTTTTAGATGGCTGGTTTTTCATAAGTTACTGTTAACAACAGTTTTTTAGCTATTTACACTCAGGTTTTGCTGGGTAAATACATAACTTACAGCGTGTTAATTCGAGTATACAAACCACCACTCGAAGTCACTATTCCCTGCAACTCCATGGTTAGCAGCATGGATGAAACGACCTCCGCCGTCAAACCGCTGTTATCAACCAGAGTGTCTATGGATATGGGTTCAAAACCGATTTTTTCAAGAAGTGGGTGGGTGATTTGTTGATCTTTATTTTCGGATGAGGAAGCGAGGGAGGTAAGAGCAACCGTTGCGCTGGAATGAAGATTGGATAGATGCTCAAACTCTTCAATAATATCAACAGGTTGGCTCGTTAACTTTGCGCCTTGTTGAATCAGGCTGTGGCATCCGCGCGAGAGCGGGTTATGAATGGAGCCAGGAATGGCGAAAACTTCCCGTCCTTGTTCGTTAGCGAGGCGGGCCGTAATCAGGGAGCCACTTTTAAGGGCGGCTTCAACGACCAGCGTACCCAGGCTGAGACCGCTGATGATGCGATTGCGGCGAGGGAAATTGCTGGCAATGGGGGGTGTGCCGGGTGCAAATTCACTGACAATGGCACCATTGTTAGTAATACGGTGACCAAGCTCACGGTGACGGGCCGGGTAAATTCGATCTAAACCGGTGCCAGCTACGGCAATGGTGTCGTGGCCGGCATCCAATGCCGCTTGGTGGCTTTCGGCGTCAATGCCAAGGGCTAAACCGCTGGTGATGGTAAAGCCATGCAGGCTCAGCGCCTGGGCAAAGCTTTGCGCCAGTTGTTTGCCGCCAGCGCTGGGGTTTCTGCTGCCTACCATCGCCAGTTGGTGGCGATTCAATACACAAAGACTGCCGCGTACAAATAATAGGGGTGGAGGATCAGAAATTTCTTTCAATAAGTGTGGGTAGCGAGGGTCATTCAGGCAGAGAATATGACAGTTTTTTTCATCGGCCCAGGCGAGAGTTTTATCCACGGCGCGCCAGTCGGGAGAAGTCAGGCAGCTTTTTACGGCGGAGGGTAGTTTGATACCTTCTATGCAACGACCGCGTGAAGAAAAAAAGGCAGCCAAATCAGTGGTGTGCTCGAGTATCTGTAAAAAACGGGTGGTGCCTACGCCGCGAGCATGCAGCAACGCCAGCCAATACCGCAGATCTTCATCCGGTGCGCTAGCGCCGTTCACCGGTATAACAACCATTGAAAATGGCGTAAATACGCCCTGTCGTGCCAAACCGCATGGGAAATACTAGGCCAATGGCTGGGCAATTTAGACGCCACGAGTACGTTAAATAGAGGCGCTGCAGAATCAGAGGGGTGTGGAATGCTCAAACGTAGGCCCCTCCCTGGGCCCGGCGTTAGCGGTTTGTTTGTGTGAACTACTGTTGCTTATTGTGGTAACTACGCTAAATCTACTTTGGTTAGTGCTTTTGGTTAGCACTTTAATGGTTAGTCATTAACGTTAGCACTTAACGTTAGTAATAGCCGGCTGCCCATTAATGGCGCTTGGGCTGTTTATGGGTTGCGGACACTGTCATAAACGGCCATATCACGGTCAGCCTCCATGACCAGCGCATAACTCACCCGGTCAAAGGTGCGATAAACCAAAACGATGCCAGCACGACGGTCAGGCAACGTGACTATTTCACCGCGTTTTTTGGCGTAAGGATCGCGTACTTTTTTACCTCGTTGAAATACGGCTAATACATGTCCGGTTTGAAGTCCGTCTTGGTCACCTTTATTAATCACCACGGTCTGAAATTGGCCGATGCGTGAAACACCGTCGATGACAGAAATAATGGTGCCTTCTACAGGCGTTTCCGGCGGACGTGGAATAAAGGCCTGGTCGAGGCCGCTGGCTTTTTTGGGCACCAGGCGGTCACCAATAATGGTTTCACGGGTTGAGTCTTTGACACGCAGTACCGAGGGGTCACCAAAGTCTTCTACTTGGGCATCGGCAACGTGTAAGGCTTCGTAGCCTAATATCTCGCCAGCTTTGGCACCGGGGTTACGATAGGCTTTGCCAATACGCAAGACAGCGTAGCGTGAATTGGGGTCTTCTCCAGGAATTAAACCGCGCGCGTATATGATGTCACCCGAGCCAGACATGATGCGGGTGTCTTTGCCAGAAATGATGTATGCCGCGTTGTCGATCTCACGTTTGCTCATGATTCGTGGTTGGCCAAGAAACTGTTTGATGGCATTGAGAGGAATGCTGGCGATAGGTGTGTCGACACGGGTAGAGCGTACCTTGGGCGACATTTTAACGGTGGCCTGACCTCGGCTAACACGTAGAATAGGCTTACCCTGGGCATCGTATTCCAAGTAAACCTCGTCTCCGGGGTAAATCAGGTGCGGGTTTTTAATTTGTGGGTTGTAACTCCAGACTTCTGGCCATTTCCAGGGATTTTCCAGAAAGTGTGCGGAGATATCCCACAGCGTATCGCCTTTAACGACAGTATATTTATCAGGGTGATTGGCTTTGAGCTTAACAGTATCGGCCAGCGCAGACCCGCTGCTAACAACGCCTAAGCCAATAGCCAGGCAGATGATGAGCCTGGAGATGTTCAGGCCTAAGTATTTTTTTAAGGATATCTCTTTCATCGACACGATGATCCCTCTGGTTATCGTTTTGCTCGAGTGTAGACGAATCATATGCCAGACTCCAGTGAAGCGTTTTAAAATTAACGGCTTAGGTGTTATTTGAAGATTGTTGTTGTGTGCAGTTGCTAGCAGTTGTACGCGGCTACGTACCGTTACGTAAAAAGTGTTTATTTTTTGAGCATTGCCCACTGACGCAACGGGGCGATACTGGATATAATGTCGGCAGAAGTTACCATATCTTTTGCTTTTACCCTTGAAATTGAACGAGTTCACATGTCTACACTGAATATTTTGCATTTTCCCGACCCTAAACTCCGCCAAAAGGCCCTGCCCGTAGCCGAGGTTAACGATGAAATCCGAACCCTGGTCGATGATATGTTTGAGACCATGTACGCCGCGCCGGGTATCGGTCTTGCGGCCGTACAAGTCAATGTATTGAAACGAGTAATAACGATCGATATTTCCGAAGACAAAGATCAGCCGCATTGCTTTATTAACCCCGAAATTATTGACAGCAGTGGTTCCGAAGAAATGGAAGAGGGCTGTTTGTCGGTGCCGGGTATTTATGAAAATGTCTTCCGCGCAGAAAAGATCACGGTGTCCTATCTGGATAGAGACGGTAAAACGGTGCAGCTGGAAGCGGAGGGTCTGTTGTCTGTGTGCATACAGCACGAGATAGATCACCTCAATGGCAAATTGTTTGTGGACTATCTGTCAGAAATGAAACGCAGCCGAATCCGCAAAAAGATGGAAAAGCTGCGTCAGCATACTCTGTAGATGATTGGGGGCTGCTTTGAGAATTGATTTGAGAGTTGATTTGAGCGTTAACGAAAAACTCACCGATAGAAATTAGGCGTAATTAACCGACTCACAAGCAGTAGTAAGAATATTGAACGTTATTTATTATTACCGATATTGTTCATTATTACGTACAGCCATCCTGAATACTTACCGAATAATGAAGGAATTGCCATGGCCAACGGCCTGAAGATTGTATTTGCGGGTACGCCAGAATTTGCGGCGTCCAGTTTGGCCGCCTTATTGGATTCTGAGCATGAATTATTGGCCGTTTACACGCAGCCAGATCGTCCTGCCGGGCGTGGTCGCAAACTGACGGCCAGTCCGGTTAAGGCGCTAGCGTTGGAACACGGCCTGCCGGTGATGCAGCCCTTGAGTCTGCGAGACGAAGAAGCCCAACAGCAATTGGCGCAATGGAATGCCGATGTGCTGGTGGTGGTGGCTTATGGTCTGATTTTACCCAAGGCCGTGTTGGATGCACCCCGTCTGGGTTGTATTAATGTACATGCTTCGTTATTACCTCGTTGGCGTGGGGCTGCACCTATCCAGCGGGCAATATTGGCGGGTGACAGCGAAACCGGTGTGACCATTATGCAGATGGACGTGGGACTGGATACCGGTGACATGCTGCATATTGTGCGCTGTCCAATAGAAGCATCCGATACGGCCGAAATTCTTCATGACCGCCTGGCAGCTCTGGGTGCGACGGCATTGCGGGATACTCTGGCGGTCATTGCGCAGGGCAAAACACAGCCTGAGCGCCAAGACGATGAGTTAACGTGTTATGCCAAAAAATTACAAAAGGCGGAGGCGCAGATTGATTGGCAACAATCTGCCGTACAGTTGTCACGTACAATAAGGGCTTTTAATCCTTGGCCAGTGGCCTTCACTCCCCATGAAGGAAAGAACTTGCGCATCTGGTTGGCGGAAGTAATCGACGATAAAAATACCACGGAAAATACGCTTCCCGGCACGGTGTTGGCAGAGTCACGTGAGGGTATTGACGTGGCAACGGGCGACGGCGTGTTGCGAATTACACAATTACAATTACCCGGTGGTAAGGCGCTCAGTGCGGAGCAGTTTCTCAATGCCCACAGTGTGCTTGGTCGCCAATGGGGCTGATTCAGGCTAGATAGATAATAATGAGTTCTCAAAAAACAAACCCCCGCGCCATTGCGGCACGCATTATTGCCAAAGTTGTTATGGATGGACGGTCTTTATCGTCAGCCATGGACGCGGTACCCGCGGCGGCAATCGATGCGCGGCCACTTATTCAGGAAATGTGTTACGGCAGCTTGCGAGAGTTTCATCGGTTGGATTTGATCATTGCGGGTCTATTGAAGAAGCCTCTCAAGGAAAAAGACGGTGACGTCTACGGCTTATTATTACTCGGCGTGTATCAATTATTGTCTATGCGAGTGCCGGATCATGCCGCGGTATCAGAAACCGTCGCGGCGACGGGTGCATTGAAAAAACCCTGGGCGCGTGGCCTAGTGAACGGCATATTGCGCAACGTTCAACGCCGCCACGAATCATTGCTGGCGCAAGCGCAAGAGGATGATGAAGGGCTATGGTCGCACCCGCAATGGTTGATCGACGCCCTTTCCCAGGCTTGGCCTGACGACTGGCAGGATATTTTGACGGCCAATAATCAACGGCCACCCATGACATTACGCTTGAGTTCAGCGCAGGGTTGGACGTTATCTCATAAAGGGTCTGCTTCTACAGAAACTGTGCTGAAAGAAGCCATGGTGAATGAAACTGCGGCAGACGAATATGTGGGCGAGTTACAACGTGCTGGTATCGAAGCACGACTTTCCAGTGCGACAATGAATGCTATTTTGCTCGACTCACCGCAAGACGTCAGTCGATTGCCCGATTTTGCGCAAGGGCGTGTCTCCGTACAGGATGAAGCGGCCCAGCAAGCGGCATTACTGATGGGGCTCGCCGATGGACAGCGGGTGTTGGACGTTTGTGCCGCACCGGGCGGCAAAACCGGCCACATGCTGGAACTGGCTGATGTGCATATGGTGGCAGTGGATGTAGATGCTGGTCGCTTGCAGCGCGTAGAAGAAAACTTACAACGCCTTAATCAACAGGCAGAGTGTGTGGTGGGGGATGCCAGTCAGCCAAATGACTGGTGGGATGGCGAAGCTTTTGATCGCATTTTACTGGATGCCCCCTGTTCTGCTACGGGGGTGATTCGTCGTCATCCTGATATCAAATTGCTGCGTCAGCCGGAAGACATCTTGAAGTTAGCGGCATTGCAGGCGAAAATCCTGGATGCCATCTGGCCCTTATTGAAGCCGGGCGGTATGCTGCTGTATGCCACCTGCTCGGTGTTACCGCAAGAAAATGTCGAGCAGGTGGCCGCATTTCTATCGCGGCAACCTGATGCCCAGTGTAAACCACTGGATGTTCAGTGGGGTCAGTCCGTTGAACTCGGGCGCCAGGTGTTAACGGGCTCAGCGGGTATGGACGGCTTTTATTACGCATGTGTGGAGAAAAAATCGTAAATCTGGACACCTATATGAAAAGACTACGGGCCAACCTGTGGGTGCTGGCCTTTGTGGGTGCGTGGTTGCCCATAAATCTCAACGCTGCACCTTCGCTTTTTACCGTGAGCAATGTAAAAACGGGGTTGTCCGGTGAAATATATCATCTGGACGCCACGCTCGAGTACCAATTTTCAAAAGGGGTTCTGACGGCTCTGGAAAACGGCGTGTGTCTGACGCTAGTACTGGATATTGAAGTTTATACCCCGAGCCGATATTTGTGGGATGAGATTATCGCCACATTGGAACAGCGTTACGAAATTCAGTATCACGCACTTTCTCAACAATTCCTGCTGCGTAATATCAACAGTGGTTCTCAAACAGTATTTTCTTCATTAGATGCTGCGTTAACGAGCCTGGGAAACATTAAAGATGTGCCCATTCTGGATGCACATTTATTGCAAAAAAACCGACACTACATGGTACGGGTGCGTTCGCGCCTTGACCTGGCCAGTCTGCCGGTACCTTTACAGTTAAAAGCCTATATCTCTACAGCATGGTGGTTGAGCAGCGGGTGGTATTCGTGGGACCTGTAATGTCACCGCTTCCTCATGTTGCACTGGGCACATGCATCGTTGTCTGTACGGTAGTTTATGGCTTGTATTCCAACGATACTGATTTTAATGCCACTGATAGCAGGGTGATTTAGACCGTGGGCCGTTTTCTGATTTGGTTGCGTCGACTATCCAATAGCGTGGTGCCCGTAATTGTGATGGGTGTTTTCATGTTGGGGTCGTTGTGGCTGCTCAGTGCTGCAACCGAAAACTCCGGGCAATTTGGTCGTATGCATGTGGCGCTTGTGGTGGTCAATGTCGTCGGCCTGATTGTTCTGGTGGGTTTGATCGGTGTTGATTTGGTGCGATTGTCGCGTCAGTACCGCAGAGCAGCCACGGGCTCGCGCCTGACGGTTCGGTTGGTAGTGATATTTGTCGTTATGGCGTTGGTGCCGGTATCTATAGTTTTTTATTTTTCGCTGGGTTTCTTGCAGCGCGGAATAGACAGTTGGTTTGATGTAAGAGTCGAACGAGCAATGGACGATTCCATTGAATTGAGTCGGTCGTCTTTGGATATGCGTATGCGGGATCGCTTAAACCAAACGCGAATGATGGCGGAAAATTTGCAGGGTATCCCGAATACTGTCGTGCTGTTTAACCTCAATGAATTGCGAAACGAAAGTCAGGCCAGTGAGTTGACGTTGTTGTCGGGCGGCGGAAGGGTGATTGCTTCTTCCAGTAACAATTCGACCATTATTCCGCAAAAACCCACTCCCCGGATGCTATCACAAGCGAGAGAAGGCAAGAGCTATGTCGGGCTCGCCCCCATCGATGATCTTGGTTTGCATGTGCGGGTTGCGGTAAAAGTGGGTGCGCCTATTGAAGAGTCATTACATGCACCCCTGGATTCTTTGATGGAGTCTACAAGTCTCATCGGCACGCCGGTTTTGACTTCAACTAAAGGTGTGACAACTCAGCACCGGGTGTTGTTTGCACTTTTTCCCGTTGATCCGCGAGTCAGTGTGTTAGCGGACAGTGTTCAATCGGCATATGCCAAGTATAAAGAATTGGTCTATTTACGTGGCCCGCTGAAACAGAGTTTTAGCTTTACACTAGCATTGGTTTTATTGGTTACTTTGCTGTCGGCCGTCTGGGCGGCCTTTTTCTTTGCGCAGAGATTGGTTGCACCTATTAGAATATTGGCCATTGGTACACGTGCCGTGGCGGCGGGTAATTACCATAAAAAACTACCCATCACGAGCAATGATGAGCTTGGAACGTTAGTGCAATCGTTTGTTGATATGACGGATAAAGTATCCGATGCGCAAAGAGTGGCGCGTCGCAGTCAGTATCAGGCGGAGCGGGAGCAAGCCTATTTGCGGGCAGTATTGGGGCGTTTGTCTTCTGGAGTTATCACGCTGGACAAAAATCAGGTAGTGCGTGCGCTAAATGCAACCGCCAGCCAAGTATTACATTTGAGTCTAGATGAGGCGATGGGCAAGACATTGGCGCAGCTGCAAGATGAGGTACCTGAGATTCAGACTTTCGTAAAAGCGGTTTCACATTATATAGACGATGTTGCCGAAGACTGGCGGCAGGAAATTACTTTAACAGGCTCTACGGGGCACAAAACGTTGATGTGTCAGGGAGCAACGTTGCCAAGCGTGAAAGGTATTCCAGCGGGTTATGTGATTGTGTTCGATGACGTAACCGCGATGATTCAAGCGCAACGAGATGCTGCCTGGGGTGAAGTGGCTCGTCGTATGGCCCATGAAATTAAAAACCCTCTGACGCCTATTCAGCTATCGGCAGAGCGGTTACGGCATAAGTATCTCCATACGATGGCACCAAAAGATGCAGAAGTGCTGGACCGGTCTACCCACACCATTGTGCAACAAGTACAGGCAATGAAAGAAATGGTGCAAGCTTTTTCTGATTATGCGCGTGCGCCTAAACTGCACCTCCAGCCCATGGCATTGCCAAAGTTGATTGCCGAGGTGCTGGATTTATATGCTAACGAGACTCAGCAGGTCAGTATTGAATTTTTGACTGAACCTGAAGTACCTATGGTTGATGTCGATGCAGGCCGGATACGGCAGTTAATACATAACCTTGTCCGCAATGCGATTGAATCACTGGCCAGTAGAGACGATGGAAAAGTGAGTATTCGTCTGGGGGCCATAGAACAAGCTGTAGAGAGTGAGCACAGAGTCATGTTGTCTGTAGAAGATAATGGCCCGGGTATTCCGGAAGATATGCTGGATAAATTATTTGAACCCTATGCCACCAGTAAATCACAAGGTAGCGGACTAGGGCTGGCAGTGGTGAAGCGGATAATTGAAGAACACTCGGGCATTTTGTATGCAGAAAATCGCAGTGAGGGTGGCGCTCGAATAGTCGTGCAACTACCCGCAATAGCGCAGGCCGAAGGCGTTAACATCCAAGTTGAAGGTTCAAATTATCAGGCTGAAGGCTCTCATACTCAGGCTGAAGGCTCTAATGCTCAGGCTGAAAGCTCTCATCCCTTTACAAAAATACAGCATGGAGGCAGATAGTGTTTTTTTCTGATTCAGATTGTGATCAAGGACATGCTCAATGAAACCCTATGTATTGGTGGTTGATGATGAACCGGATATTTGTACGTCCGTTAAAGATATTCTAGAAGACGAGGGGTATGTCGTTGCGGTGGCAGAAAACGGTGAGGCCGCCAGGCGTTTGCTGCGTCAGAAAACACCCGGTCTTGTGTTGTTGGATATCTGGATGCCAGATGTCGACGGTATTAGTTTATTGAAAGAAATCACCGCTGATGCGGCGAATAATGTACCGGTGGTTATGATGTCGGGGCACGGTAGTGTGGAAACTGCCGTGGAAGCAACGCGCATTGGTGCCAAGGATTTCATTGAGAAGCCGTTATCGCTGGCAAAGCTGTTGCATACCGTAGAACGGGTGTTATTTGAGGCGCACAACGATCCGTCCTCTGCGCCACTACCGCCTCCGGCACGGCTGTCTCCGCCCGTGGGTAAAAGCATGCAAATTCAGTTACTGCGAGAGCATCTGGACAGGCTTGCCCACCACGGTGACAGAGTATTAATGCGTGGTGAGACGGGCAGTGGCAAAACCTTCTCAGCGCGTTATCTTCATGCGCGCAGTCATCAGCATGACGCGAAACACCAGGGCCCGTTTGTGGAAGTCCATACCTGTTTATTGCGTGATGGGCAGGGGGCTGCGCTGTTGTTTGGAAGAGAAGTGTTAGGGCGGGAAAAGCTTGGCAATGCAGAGAATGGAAACACAGTCGTTGATGAAATGCTGCAACCGGTGATCACACCAGGATTTCTTGAGCAAGCACAAGGCGGCACACTGTATCTTGACGATGTCGCGGAACTGAGTCTTGAAATACAGCAAAGTCTGCATGCCGCATTGAGCACGGGTCAGTGGGTTCGGGTTAATGGAAACACCGCGCAGACGCTGAACGTAAAAATAATTGCCGCAACACGCTATGATCTGTCGCAGGAAATTCGTGCGGGACGTTTTCGAGAGGATCTGTACCATCTTTTGAATAATGTCCCAGTGCAGGTGCCCGCCTTACGGGAACATCTGGAAGATGTGACTGATTTATTGCAGCATTTTGTTGACGAATTAGTCGATAAAGAAGACCTGCCGTATCGAAATTTTACCGTAGCCGCTCAAAATCGCTTGCGTCACTATGATTGGCCGGGCAATATCCGCGAGCTGGAAGGTTTAGTGCGGCGTTTGTTGGTGCTCGGCCTGGATGCGGACATTGAACTGGATGAAGTAGAAACGGCTTTACGTGCGACAGCCCCATTGACTGATGGCAGTATGTTACCGCAATTTGATTTACCCTTGCGCCAGGCTCGAGAGCAGTTTGAAAAAGCTTATCTCGAATATCATATGCAGCAAGCCGGTGGCAGCGTGGGCAAGGTGGCTAAGGTCGTCGGCATGGAACGGACTAACTTATATCGTAAGTTGCGGGCCCTGGGTATCGTTACCCGACGTACGAGTTAACAACAACTACACTGAACGAATGTTAAGGCGTGTTTGAAAAAAATAATATTATGAGACCATATTACGCAGTGACGGTTAGTGGGTTATGAAAATAATCATATTGGGCGCGGGCCAGGTAGGGACTTCTGTCGCAGAGGTATTAGCGAGTGAAGCAAGCGATATTACCGTGGTCGATATCGATGAGAAAAAGCTGGAAGCCCTGCGTGACCGTTTAGATATTGGTACCGTAGTGGGTGAAGCCGCGCATCCGGAAGTGTTGGCGCGGGCCGGTGCAGAAGATGCGGACATGATTCTTGCAGTGACCAACAGCGATGAAATCAATATGATCGCCTGTCAGGTGGCCTATACCCTGTTTCACACACCCACCAAAATTGCCCGGGTCCGCAGTGTTGGTTATTTGTCGCATCCTCAATTATTTACGCAAGAATCCTTGCCCGTAGATGTGTTGATCAGTCCTGAGCAATTGGTGACCGATTATGTCCAGCGTTTAATAGAGTACCCAGGGGCGTTGCAAGTGTTGGATTTTGCGGGCGGCAAAGTGCAATTGGTCGCTGTGCGTGCCTATTATGGTGGGCCACTGGTCGGCCAGGCACTCAAAACCTTACGGGAACATATGCCGGGAATCGAAACGCGAGTTGCGGCCATTTACCGTCGAGGGCAAGCCCTTGCACCGGACGGCGATACGGTTATCGAAGCCGATGATGAAGTGTTTTTTATTGCTGCCAGACGCCATATTCGCGTAGTGATGAAAGAATTGCGACGATTAGACCGGCCAGTAAAACGTGTGATTCTCGCCGGGGGCGGAAATATTGGCGTACGCTTGGCCAGGGCACTGGAAAGTAAGTATCAGGTCAAACTTATTGACCACAATCCCGAGCGTTCCAAGCGTATTTCTGAAGAGTTGGAAAAAACTATCGTGCTTCACGGCGACGCGTCGGATGAGGAATTGTTGTTAGATGAAAACATAGAACACACCGATGTGTTTTGTGCCGTCACCAATGATGATGAGGCCAATATTCTCTCGGCAATGTTGGCGAAGCGGCTTGGCGCACAAAAAGTAATGGCGTTGATTAATCGGGCAGCTTATGTCGATTTGGTGCAAAGTAGTGGCATCATTGATATCGCCATTTCTCCTCAACAGGCAACCATTGGCAGCTTGTTGACCCATGTTCGACGCGGTGATGTGACCGCCGTGCATTCTCTACGACGCGGTGCGGCTGAGGCCATAGAAGCCGTAGCGCATGGCGACAAACGATCATCTAAAGTCGTGGGGCGTGCCATTGAAGATATCAAGCTGCCTCCGGGCACGAATATCGGTGCCATCGTTCGTGGCAATGAAGTCATCATTGCGCATCACGATACCGTCATCCAGGCCGAAGATCATATTATTCTCTTTGTGGTTGAAAAAGACCGGATACCCGAAGTAGAACGCCTGTTTCAGGTAGGTGTGACATTTTTATAATGGCTGAAAATAGTGTAAAGATGGAACAGGAAAGTAAACTGGTGAATGTGTTTTACCCTTGTGGTTTGGGTCTTCCCTTTCCCCTGCCCTTATAATGCAACGTTCTGTTATTCAACGCATTGTTGGTTTATTGCTGATGGTGTTCAGTTTTACCACCTTGCCGCCTGCGGCAGTGGGTCTTTGGTATGGCGATGGTGCGGTTTATCCTTTTGTGGTGGCATTTGCGGTGACGTTATTCGTGGGTGTACTAATGTGGTTCCCCGTGCGCAAAGTTAAAATGGAAGTCCGTTTACGCGGTGGTTTTATTATTGTCGCGGTGTTCTGGTTGGTGTTGGGCATGTCAGGCTCTCTGCCTTTTATGCTGTCCGAAAACCCCCACATGTCGTTGACTGATTCGGTGTTTGAGTCGATTTCTGCATTGACCACCACCGGTGCCACGGTAATCACTGGCATCGATGACTTGCCACATTCCATCCTGTTTTATCGTCAGCAATTACAGTGGATGGGCGGTATGGGTATCATCGTTCTGGCGGTGGCCATATTGCCGATGTTGGGCATTGGTGGCATGCAGCTTTATCGTGCTGAAACACCCGGGCCGATGAAGGACAGTAAGCTGACGCCGCGCATTGCCGAAACCGCCAAAGCGTTATGGTATATCTATCTGGGTTTGACCATCGCCTGCGCATTGGCCTATTGGCTGGCAGGGATGAGCGGCTTTGATGCCATTGCGCATAGTTTTTCGACCATCGCGATTGGTGGTTTTTCCACGCATGATGCCAGCATGGGGTATTTCAACAGCACCGCGATTGAGATGGTTGCGGTGGTGTTTATGTTGCTCGCGGGCATTAATTTCGCGTTACATTTTCTAGCCTGGCGCGGAATCAGTTTAAAGCCCTACTATTATGACCCCGAAGTGCGCACCTATTTGTTCGTGCTGTTGGTCAGTGCCACTATCGCCAGTATTTATCTTTACCAGACACAAACCTTCGATACCATCGGCAGCGCCATTCACCACGGGGTCTTTCAGGCGGTGTCCATTGGTACCACCAGTGGTTTTACCACCACGGATTATTACAATTGGCCGAGTTTTCTACCGGTATTGTTATTGTTTACCAGTTTTATTGGTGGTTGTGCGGGGTCTACGGGGGGCGGAATTAAGGTCATCCGGTTTTTATTGTTGGTCAAGCAGGGCGTTCGGGAGATTTTCCGGTTAATCCACCCCAGTGCGCAGATTCCCGTCAAGGTCGGTAACAAACCCTTGTCTGAGCAAGTCGTGAATGCCGTCTGGGGGTTCTTTGCCCTTTACGTTGCCTCTTTTGCGGTGATGCTGTTATTAATCATGATGACCGGTCTGGATCAGATCACCGCTTTTTCGGCGGTCGCCGCATCAATGAATAACCTGGGCCCAGGCTTGGGAGAGGTAGGCGCTCACTATGGTGATATTAATGCCCCGGCAAAATGGATTTTGTGTTTTGCCATGTTGCTGGGACGTCTTGAAATATTCACCGTGCTGGTGTTGCTGACCCCGGCCTTCTGGCGTAAATAATGCGTTACTGAAGTTACTGAAGTTGGACACGTTATGGATGATTGATTGGGTTGTGTGTTGTTAACGCAGAGGTCGCAGAGGCGCAAAGGTCGCAAAGAAAAAATAAATAAGAAGTGAGTGTTTTTGTGTGAAACTCTGCCATCTTGCTAGCGTTTAATGATTGCGATGATTCTGGTGGGCACGCCGTGTCTGCAATGCCGCTGTCGATATTGTCACTTACAACGTCTAAACAGGGGTTATCTGACCCTTTTCGGAGCGGCTTAGCCGCGATCAATGGTGGTACAACATTCGCGGCTGAAGCCGCTCCTACGCTAGATACAAAACTCTGCGCTAAATATAAAGCTTCGTACTATATAAAAAACTCCGTGCTATATAAAAAGCGCCGTAGATACACGTTGCGCAGCGATGTGACAGGCGAAAGTGAGAATGAGAAAAAGTGTCAAATGGCTCCGGCATATTGTCAGGTAGCGGTGTAACCTGATCTTTAAAACCAGACATAAAACTGAGCACACCATCCTGAACACTCAACCCTGAAAAGGGAGAAGAGTTATGGCTCTTCATCAGGGATGCGGTAGGCATCCAACTCTACTTCACGTGCGCTTTGGCCGAACATGACCACACGGCCTTGGTAACGTTGAGAACCATCACTGGTAAATTCAAAAAAATACAGCCGGCACAGTTGTATTCGGCCTAGTGAATTTCGTCGAAACCACTGTCGTTTACGTTCGACGCTGTCATCGAGAAATTGCACTTCAGCCTGGCGGCAAGCACGCTTACCCGCTTCGCGGGCTATTTCCTGAGTGCGTACAGTATCCCACCAGTACCACAGTCCTGTGCCGAGGGTGGCTAACCAGAGTAAATCACTCATTTTGGCTGAGCATCAGCGTTAGCCGGGCTCACGGGTTTTTTGATCATCATGTTCCAATTAATCTAGGGTTAAAGGATTAATGGTGGCTGTTATTGGGGTTACCAACCAATATTTGATCATGAGTATGATGGAATTAATTATTTATTGCGTAACTCAGTAATGAGGAGGGGGCGTCTCATCGGCTGCATCGGCAATATTATTGGTGTTCATACCCCGAAGCTGGCGTTGCAAGTATGCCAGCTCATCACGCAATGCTTGAATCAGGCGGTGTTGCTCCAGTAAAACACCATTCATTTCTTCCATCGCGGCCTCCTGATGAGTAAGGCGTATTTCAAGGTCAGTAAATCTGTCTTCCATTGCTCGTATTCCTATTTGATATTCCAAAAGCGGGTAACGCTTGCGTGACTAATGGCCTGTTTAAGCCATTAAAGTCGCGCCAATATGTGAATATTGTAGAATGGCTGATTTTACCTGAGAGCCAAGGCGATGACTTCTGATTTACAGACAATGGCGTTGAAGAAGAAATGGGACCAACGATATCGTCAGGCATCTTTGGACAAGCCCGAGGCGGCATTTGTGCTTCGCGAAAGTCGACATCTGTTACCCATAAAGGGTGATGCTCTGGATATGGCTTGCGGGCTGGGAGGTAATGCCTTGCTACTGGCTGAAGCGGGGTTGAGTACACAAGCCTGGGACATATCGCCAGTGGCCATTGAAACGTTGCAGTCTCGTGCGATGAATGTGCGGGGCAGCCTACAGGCAATCGTGCGTGATGTGAGCATAAATCCGCCGTCGCCGGCTTCGTTTGATGTGATTGTGGTGAGCTATTTTCTGGAGCGTACGCTGGCCCAATCATTGTGCGCAGCATTGCGCCCCGGTGGCATATTGTTTTATCAGACGTTTGTGCGTGACAAAGTGAGTCAGCAGGGGCCCAGTAATCCCGAGTTCCTTTTGGCAGAAAATGAATTGTTAACCTTGTTTGCGACGTTGCGCCTGCGAGTTTACCGAGAAGAAGGGCGGTTAGGCAACGTGCAGCAAGGCCTGCGTAATGAGGCTTTGCTGGTGTCGCAAAAACCATAATCCGTTAATTTGTGGCTATTTAACGGTGGTTTCATTGTGAGGACGGAGGGGCATCACCTTTGGTTGATTCCCAACGCAGGATACCTTCTACAGCCTCATCAGTCAGTTGTGGAGTGATGTGGGTAATAAATGAATAGACATAGCTGCGCAAGTGGCGCCCACGGTGTACACAAATACAGCTCGTACTGGGGCGGAACAGATGTTCTGCCGAAAGTACCTCGAGCCCTGTGTCTTCTTTCTCGTCCAGGGCTGTTTCAGCGATTAAACCGACACCCATATCCAGCTTCACGTATTTTTTGATAATGTCCGAATCCAGCGCGGTAAGCGCGATATTGGTCAGTAGTCCAGCATCCGTAAAAGCTTGATTGATAGCAGTACGCCCGGCGACTTCATGGTCGTAGGTAATCAGTGGATATTTAGCCAGAGACTCCAGACTGAGCTCTTTTTCCAGAGTCAGCGGATGGCCCGGGGGCGTTATAACGGCAAGGTGCCATTCACGATAAGGCAACATAACCAGCTCTTTAGGCATGTTTTTGGTGGCGGTGGTTACCGCTACATCCGCGGTGCGGCTCAGCAGCATGTCGTAGATTTGCTGTGCGTCACCTTGATGAATGCGCAGTTTTACATCAGGAAAGCTTTCTGAAAATTTGGCAATCACTTCCGGCAATGCATGGTATGCCTGGGTGTGGGTTGTCGCGATGGACAATGTGCCTTTGGTTTCATCATTGAGTTGCTGTGCTACCTGACGAATATTCTCCGTTTCTGTGAGAATACGTTCTGCCATAGCAATAATAGTCTCACCCGCCTGGGTGACCCCGGTGAGCCGCTTGCCGTGTCGCTCAAATATTTGGGTACTGAGCTCTTCTTCAAGCAGGCGAATTTGTGTGCTGATGCCAGACTGTGCTGTGAACAATCGTTCAGCAGCAGTAGTGACATTGAGCCCACGCCGGGCGACTTCACAGATGTATCGTAGTTGTTGCAGTTTCACCGCAAGCTCCCATTATCCATACATAAATAAGGCTTATGTTGTTATGTGTTGTTATATATCAATTAATTATTTAGAGGATGATCCTCTTTTTAACATAAACGGCACAAAACAGCACACCTTGATGATTTGTTATTATTTTTTTCTGAAAAGCAGATAAAAAGTGTGACCTACGTCACAAAACGGTTGAACGTGGATGGAGTCTTTTTCACTTCTGGACGTAAAGGAATGTAACTAGCGCACAATTCAATATAAGCGTGCATTGAACTTTACAGAATTCGCAGGAGAGCCGTTATGAAATTCGCCTTTCGTTGTACCCAGGCTGCAGTCGATCAAACCGTAGACTATAACGGCACCCGTGCCAGTAAATTAAACGGTTGGAAAAAAGTGGTAGTGGGCCTGTCTTTTGCGGTAGCGGCCATGAGCGCGCAAGCGGATTATTATGAAGATGGGTTAATGGCTTATGCCATTGGCAACTACGCCGCTGCCGGACATGCTTTTATGCAAGCAGCTGATGCCGGAAACGAAGGCGCTGAACATATGTTGATGCGCATGTTTTCTGAAAAGAAAATGTATGCAAATGATGTAGCCAAAGAAACCCTGAAATGGACTAGGAAAGCCGCCGAAAAAGGTGTGATGCAAGCACAATTTGCACTGGCTAATATTTATTCAGAGCAGGCAAATGCAGAAGCAGCGGTAAGCTGGTATCGCAAAGCCGCGCAGCAGGGACACGCGGAAGCCCATTATAAATTAGGCGCCATCTATGAGCACGGTGCCAATGGCGTATCTTCTGACGCCGATGAAAGTGTACGGATGTACCAGATTGCAGCATCCGACATGGATGTCTTTGCACAGAAAGGTGATTCAGACGCACAAAACCTGCTAGCCGGAATGTATCAGCAGGGCCAGGGTGTGAATAAGGATATGACGCTAGCTTTACGGTGGTGGGAAAAATCTGCTCTTCAGGGAAATATGCTAGCGCAAATGAGTTTAGGCCGGTTGTATGCTCGCGGCAACGATGTAGACCGCGATACCCGACTGGCAAGTTACTGGCTGGACTTAGCCGCCGCACAAGGCTCGCAGGAAGCGGCAACACTGTTAGCTGAAATGGATTCCGAGACCGAAACCACGATTGCTTTTGCCATGTAATTCCGCGGTTACCTCCGTAGACTGATCGGGCTCGTGTTCCATTACTGGGAGACGGGCCTTGTTAGTTTTTAGGTTAGGCGCACGCGCTATATTTTGCCTGTAGTTTCCGGTGTTCCGAGGGAACCGGAGAGGCTGAAAAAATCTGACGCAAAGACGCGCAGATGCAAAGGGCGCAAAGAAAGGTTTATAAAGGCATTAACTTTGCGGTCTTGGCGCCTTGGCGTTAGGTTTTCATCTTGTTACGTTAACGTGTAGGAGCGACTCCTACAACTCTCAGAATTACCGTAGAAAATATCTCGGTATTCGGTTTTGGTTAGTTACCCAGTAACAGCGCCCGGGCACTGCCAATTTGAGCCATGGCACTGGCGATGGTGGGCGCTATAACCTCTTCATCCAACCCCGTGAGTTTCCAGGCAACGGGTTGAATGAGTGGGGCATTGTCTAGCGCCGTCGTGTTCAATTCTGCTAGTGTCGCAATGCTGTTGGCAATGTGAACAATCGCCGTTTCAACACGGTTTTGTTGGGCTTCTTCCGGATTATGGTGGTAGGCAATGCATTCTTGTGTGAGTGTGGGTAATGACCAGCGATGCGCTAGTTCTCCGCCGACTTCTGCATGATCAAAACCAATAATATCGCGTTCAGCTTCTTGAGACTCTAATTCGTTTGGGCCATCGAGGCAGGCTTCAAGGGCCTCGCGAGACAGGTCAGGCAGCAAGTGGTAGAGCACAAGTTGACCAATGTCATGCAACAGACCGGCGACGAACACGGCTTCGCGTTGACGCTTGAGACAGTCCATTGCAAGGGTGCGCGCGCAAAGCGCAGTGAGGATACTGTGTTCCCAAAAACTGTCCATCGATACTAGGTCGTTGGGAATACCGTCAAAGGTTTTGACGGCCGCTGTGGCCAATGACAGATCCCGTACTTGCTGGGTGCCGAGTACGGTTACCGCGCGTGTTACGGTATCGATTTGTGTTGAAAACCCGTACAAAGGGCTGTTGGCAACACGCAGCAAACGAGCGGTTAGCGCAACATCCTGGTTAATGACCTTGCTGATATCATCCACAGAACTGGTTGGGTCGTCGACCAGTTCATTGAGTCGCACGCAGGCAGCAGGCAGCGATACGAGTTGTTCAACATCATCCAAAATGTCTTGTATCTGTTCACTCATGTTGGTTTTCTTTTTGTAGTTTTCATATACTGACGACCTGCTTTATCGTATCGGTGCTTTGCATTAGGCGAATTAATGATCTTCTGTGCCAGGGAACCCGGTGGCGAATTTTTCTATCCACTCAATAGCCGCTTGCTCTCCGGTTAAGTGACGCCCGGTTTTTTCGAAGGCTTCCTGTTTGTATTGTTCGATGTGACAAATTTGCTCAATCATGCGCGCACGAAAAGTGTCACTCTCATTCAGAAATTGAATGCCAATTTCAAAATCATGCTCCTGCGGTCGGCACCAGGTTACCTGCCCAATGGCCTGAAAAACAGGCTGAATAAGGGGGATTTTAATGCGAATGGTGGTGCCAGGTTTGAGTGGAATTTTAGCGTTGAAAGCAAGCCCACCCTGGCTGACATTTTTGAGGTAATCGGTTCCCTCCGTCACCAGCTCTTCGAGCTGGAAATCGATGGGAATATTTGATGGGTGCCGAATAAAACTACGCATGCTGTTTATGAATGTCCTTGCTAAAAACGGTTCACACAGAATGTTAATAACTCATTAATGTACTCATTGGTGAGTTCGGTTTACTGACTAAAGAGTAGCGCCTTGTGTTCTTTCTAACAACTTATCATGGGGTAAAGATGCCCTTGCGTAACGCATCATGACGAAATACCCCTTTATGTCGCCCAAAACCAGTCAAAGTCAGCGATTATTTTGATTGTGGCTTAAAAAAACTATCCGTCATTTCACCAAAAAATGCTCGGGCGCCGCCCTCCATAAAAAAGTAAGTCGGTACGCGTTTGTATTCAAGGTAATACTGTAACCAGCGAACTTGTTTTCCTGCCGCATCATAAACCATCAGTGCACGGCCTTGTTGCTTGGCGCGTTTGATGTAACGGTCGAGCTTTTTGGTTTGATCCAGATAAGCGCGTCGTTCACGGCCGGGAAATAATGACAGACCATCACGCTGAAAACGGTCGCGAACATCCAATACGATGGCTTTTCCATCGGCAACTTTGTCGGCGAACGTGTCAGGGTCTAATAAATGCTTTTTAAAGTTTTCTTTACTGATTAACAATTTCGAATCATTGAGAATTTTATCAAGCAAGGTGGTGTGTTTGGGATAGGTCTTAGCCCAATCCATAATGCCTGCATCATAGGCCAGAGTGCCTTTAATACTTGCTTTAGCACACTTTACTGCGGCTTTGTATGATTTCATGCAGGTTTTGCCATTGCAATAAAAGACAATGTCTTTATCAGTGCTGGAACGTAGTTTGTAAATGTTATCAATAAAATCATCGCTTGAAATAGAAATATGAGTAGCATTATTGATATGTAAGGTATTAAATTCAAAAGCTGATCTCACATCGACGACCACAACGTTGTCTAAATTCTTGAATAAAGCCTCTAAAGCAATGGTTTTTACTTCAGGGTATGTGGCTCGCCCCGGAAATTCAGATTGATCACTATTGGCAGCCACAGCGGCCCCATTCAAAATAACCGCGAATAGCAATGAACATATAAAGAGCCAGTTAATGGTGAGTAAACTTTTGGTTGTAACAGGTTTATTCACGTCTACCGGTATTTGTGCGGACAACATTCGAGTGCCATCATTGCGTGAATAGCTGCGTCTTTGATTTTTCATAATGTCGCCAATTCCATAATGTCGCCAATTCCATTCCATCATAGTGTTGCTAATAAGTAATATTACTGACGTATTAGCGTGTAAATTCGTTCCACGTCTCGCATTCAGGGTAAGCTATTGTGGATACTCAAGAAATACCCACGGTGAAATAGGTTGTACAAGGCAGGCTGTGATAACAGTGCGTAAAACATAAGCGCAACAAAAATGCTCAATCAAATTATTGAGACAATAAATGTCCTGTAATGATTCCATGGCGGCGTTACAAGCACAAAACTTAAGGTGAGAAATATTGGTAGTAGAGAGATTGATTAAATGGGCTGCATTGGTTGGTAGGGTTGGCTTGGTTGCGGGCATGGTTGCTGGCTTGGTTACAAGCTTAGCCACGCTGGTTATTGTTGGTGCAACATTTAATGCAGTGCAGGCAGGTGAACGACAAAATAGCGATGCGATGATTAACAAAGCGCCCGTTAATCACAATTTACTGAAAGAAACTCAGGCCGTTGTATTGATGTATCACCACTTTGGGGTGGAAAAACATGCTTCGACCAATATACGCCTGTCACAGTTTGATGCTCATCTGGATTACCTGGAGAAAGAAGGGTATGAAATTTGGCCGCTGCGCAAAATAGTAAAATATGTTGAGGCTAACCGAGTTTTTCCCGCAAGGGTGGTGGCGATTACAATTGATGACGCCTACAAATCGGTGTTTACTGAAGCCTATCCACGGCTCAAAAAAAGAGGCTGGCCATTCACCGTGTTTGTGGCCAGTGATGGCGTAGATAGCCATTTTCCGGCTTACATGAGTTGGCCGCAAATGCGAGAAATGCAAGATAACGGCGCCAGTTTTGAAAATCATTCGGCGAGTCACGATTATCTAATACGAGTGATGTCGGGAGAAACGGAAAAACAATGGCAAGTCCGTATACGCGCGGACATTCTTAAGGCTCAGCGACGTATTGAAGAGGAATTGGGGCGTAGTTCTACATTGTTTGCGTACCCCTATGGGGAGTACAACACCGCACTGGCAACGTTGGTGGCTGAATTGGGTTTACGTGCTTTTGGGCAACAGTCTGGCCCTGTGGGGCTTGGTGCGGACACCCGTTCCATGCCACGTTTTCCCATGGCGGAGCGATTTGCAGAAATGGCCGATTTTAAGCAAAAAGTGGCCAGCCTCGCGTTTCCCGTATTGGCCGTTCAGCCTTGGGATCCATTACTGTCAGCGCCAGTAAATCCTGATGCTGCTCCGCAAATGAGGCTACATCTGGCAAAAAGTAGTGCGCGCCTTGCTCAGTTGTCGTGTTTTGTGTCAGGTCAGGGGCGAGTGGACGTCAAATGGCTGGATCGTGCCGACAGGCTATTCATGTTGCAAGCTCCGCAGCCATTGCAGGGGGGGCGTAGCCGCTACAATTGCACCGCACCTTCGACGCAACCGGGGCGATATTACTGGTTTAGTCATTTGTGGATTTCAAACTAAACTCAACCGCGCCGCGAGGCGTTAACTTCCCCGTTGGTTGTTTCAATTAGCTTCCGAGGGGTTCTGTTTTGGTGCGTGTGTTGAGTGTTGCTGATTGTGCAGGGTTGACCCGGGCAAGGCTTGCCTCGGTTAATCTGGCAATGCTGGGGCTTCGGATTATACGTCGCAAATCAGCAACATAGGCTTCTCCACGCTGCGAATAGCGGTGCAGGTGTTCGGCCAGATCGTTAGCCCGTAACGCTTGTCCTGTTTTACGGGCTTGCGCACGGGCGGTACGAAACTCATGATACGCGCGCCCGGTATTGAGGTTGCGCATATAGGCGCGTACCGAAGCGCGTAAGTTCGGGAAGCTGGCCACTAGGTGGGTGGCGTCTGCGTCACGTTGGTTGGGTTTAAGGCCACTGCCTTTGACGAAGCTCCACTGGCCAAACAAACTATTACCTTCCAGCGCAAACCGTGAACTTCCCCACCCCGTCTCAATCGCGGCCTGTGCCAGCGCCAGTGCCGGGGGAATGACATCAAGACGTATTAACAGTTTTTGGCGCGCTTCCTGTTTCTGGAGGTTGCCTCGCACCCGAAACTGTTTCGCCAGTGTGGTTAGCCAGGTATGCATAGCACTACCTTCAGCTGGCAAGTCATCTTCCAGTAGCCAGTTCGCCAGCTCACGCTGTTCTTGCAGGCGTCGGTTTTCAATGAGCACGAGAGGCAAAAGTGCCCGTAAAAATAATTCGCGGCGTTGATTAGGCTGGAGCACTTTGCCAAAGTCATCCGGTAACTGGGTAAGCATCAGTGGCGGGACTGTTTGTTGGCCAGCGGGAGGCCAATCATAGTTTATTGACTCAAATACACGGTCAAGGGCCTTGCTGGTATTCGCGCTGACAGTCTGGGGAGAGGGGTCATAGATGGTCTGCGAAACCATCAGGCCGGACGATGGACTTTGTGCGGCTACCACCACAGCGGTGATCATCACGAGTAACAGCAGGCCAAAGCCCATAAGTGTGATGGTATGTTTACCCATAAAAAGTGAGTTCCTGGCGAGAGTATTTGACGATATTCAGTGTAACTATTTTAGCGCATTTCAAGCCATTTTCCGACTTTTTGCTGTATGAGCTGTGACCCAAAAATACAGTATTGGGTTCCCTTTTAAGTGGCGATCGATTTTTAACATAATCAGTTTTGCGCGGAAAGGCAGCAATACCGCCATTATTCACTCAGGAATGCCCTTGGATTTGGTGAATTACATCGAAAAAAAGCCTGATTCGATAAAAAGGTAAGGCTATTTTGAGGCGGAAACGGGTATTTGTCACGATGAATAACGACCCTTTACCGGTGTTTTTCACCTAGAGAAATTGGTTTTCAGGCCGCCATTGTTTATATAAAAAGTAACTTTTTGCACGTCAGCTTGTCAGGTTTTAGCAGTACGGTCGTTAAAAGTTGATGCTGCACCGTATCCTGTGGATTGATATGGCAGAAATGTTGCATAAAATAATTTGAATAATCAGGTATTTATGACGTGATGAATCCGTTTAACTGGCTAGGTTCCCAGGCTATCCGCTGGCTCACCCATGAGCATGCGGTGTCTGATGCGCCACAATGCGATTTTGATCGTCTGAGTTTCGAGATTCGTCCCTGTGACGTGCTGTTGGTGGAGGGCCGCTCGCGAGTGAGCGAAGTGATAAAAACCATCACTCAAAGCCAATGGACACATTCGGCGCTATACATCGGGCGTTTACATGATATTGAAGATGAAACCACACGTGAGCATGTTAGCTGGCTTTATGATGGTGACCCAAATGATCAGTTGATTATTGAGCCGTTATTGGGTCAAGGCACCATCATTAGTTCATTAAAAGTCTATGCTGAGGACCATGTGCGCATTTGCAGGCCCACCGGTCTAGCGCGAAACGATGCTGAACGAGTGGTGAATTTTGCGGTGAAACATCTGGGGCGGGAATACGATGTAAGGCAATTGTTGGATCTGGCTCGTTTCGCCTTCCCTTATGGTTTTTTGCCCCGCCGCTGGCGTTCCAGTTTGTTTGAGCATAATGTCGGTTTACCGACGCGAACGGTGTGTTCGACGATGATCGCATCAGCTTTTAGCTCAGTGCATTTTCCAATTTTGCCAGTGGTACATCGCACAGAGAATGGCAAGGTAAAACTTTACAAGCGAAATACCCAGTTATACGTGCCACGGGACTTTGATACGTCGCCCTATTTCGGCATTATTAAATACCCATTGCTGGGCTTGGATGATCTGGCAGTGTATCGGCAATTGCCCTGGGATACCGAAGGAGTGGTTTGCAATGATGAAAATGAGTGTTTTATTCCAGGTGTGGATGGTGCCGCGCCTGTGATGATAGAAAAAAACGAAGACATATCGCGTTATCCCAAAAAATCAGCAGGTGACGACTAATGTGCGTATTGTGGGCAGGGCTATTTTTTGCGGCGCTGTGGTTAGTCTTTTACCTGAGAATGCCACTGATTGCGGGCACGGTTTGCCTGGCAGTGGTGTTATTTGTCATTGGGCAATGGAGTGGCTTTGGTGGCCTTGGACAGGGATTTCATTGGCTGATATTTTTACTGATTGCGGTGCCATTAAATCTGCCGGTATTGCGAAGATCGTTATTGAGTGATCGCATTTTTTCTATTTTTAAAAAAGTCATGCCGTCCATGTCAGCGACGGAACGAGAAGCGCTGGAAGCCGGCAGTGTGTGGTGGGACGGAGAGCTTTTTTCCGGCAAACCAGACTGGTCTAAATTACTGGAAACACCCGCACCAAAATTAACGCCGGAAGAACGCGCTTTTCTTGATGGCCCAACAGAAACGCTATGCGCAATGATAGATGATTGGGTGATTACCCAAGAAGACCGTGATCTGCCACCTGAAGTTTGGGCCTACATTAAAGAGCAAGGTTTTTTCGGGATGATTATCCCCAAGCGTTATGGCGGCCTGGAATTTACCGCTTTGGCACATTCGTCAGTGGTGATGAAAATTGCCAGTCGCTCGATCACAGCAGCGGTGACGGTGATGGTTCCCAACTCTCTGGGGCCATCGGAGTTGTTACTGCGTTACGGCACTGAACAGCAAAAAGATCACTACCTGCCACGGCTGGCGATAGGCAAAGAGGTCCCTTGTTTTGCGCTGACATCGCCAGAGGCGGGTTCCGACGCCGCGGCTATGACCGATAGCGGTGTTGTTTGCCGAGGTGACTTTGACGGTGAAAAAGATGTGTTGGGTATTCGCCTGAACTGGGAAAAACGTTACATCACGTTGGGTCCAGTGGCAACGGTGTTGGGCCTGGCCTTTAAATTATATGATCCAGCACATTTACTTGGCGACAAAGAAGAACTTGGGATTACCTGTGCGTTGATCCCCGTGGATACACCAGGCGTAGAAATAGGCGACCGTCATTTTCCCTTGAACCAAGCTTTCATGAATGGCCCTAACCGAGGGAAGGATGTCTTTATTCCCATGGATTGGTTGATCGGTGGTGAAAAACGCGCCGGTCAAGGCTGGCGTATGTTGATGGAATGCCTCGCGGCAGGCCGTTCGATTTCATTACCGGCGCTTTCTACGGGAGCAGGAAAACTGGTATCCCGAGCGACGGGCGCCTATTCACGTGTTCGTAAACAATTCAAAACACCGATAGGTCGTTTTGAAGGTGTGGAAGAAGTGCTGGCGCGTATTGCCGGGCTCACCTATATGATGGACGCCGCGCGTACCTTAACCGCAGCCGCCGTTGATTTGGGAGAAAGCCCTTCGGTAGTGTCGGCGGTGGTGAAATACCATCTCACTGAAAATATGCGCCAGGTCGTTAACGACGCCATGGATATTCATGGCGGCAGCGGCATTTGTATGGGGCCGCGTAACTTGATGGGCCGTGTCTATCAATCCATACCTATTGGCATTACCGTTGAAGGTGCCAATATCCTCACGCGCAGTTTGATCATATTTGGGCAGGGTGCGATTCGTTGTCACCCTTATGTGTTTCGTGAAATGCAGGCCGTAGCCAATAATGATGCGTTGGAGTTTGATCGCGCCTTCTGGGGCCATGTAGGTTTTGCCATCAGTAATGCAGCACGCAGTTTTTGGTTGGGATTGACGATGGCCCGTTTAGCGTCATCGCCAGTACGGGGTCCATCGCGGGGTTGTTATCAACAGTTAATGCGCATGAGCGCCGCCTTTGCATTAGTGTCTGACGCTGCTCTGTTGGTTCTAGGCGGCAGTCTGAAACGCCGTGAAAAATTATCAGGACGTTTGGCTGATGTGTTGAGTTATTTGTACTTAGCATCGGCCGCACTTAAACGTTTTGAGGATCAGGGGCGTCCTGCCGAAGACTTACCATTATTACAATGGGTATGTGACCATGCGCTGTACCAAATGCAGCAAAGCCTCAATGGACTGTTGAAAAACTTTCCCAATAGAATCGTTGCCTGGGTACTGCGGCGTTTGGTTTTTCCTTTAGGCAAACCTTATGACGGTCCATCGGATCAGCTGGGTCATCGTTGTGCGGACATTTTATTGTCGCCTTCAGAAACGCGTGACCGTTTGACCCGAGGCTTGTATATACCAACAGAACCTGATCAAGCACTGGCAAGGCTAGAGCAAGCACTCACATTGCAGATTGCCTTGGTTCCATTGGAGAAAAAACTCCGGGCTGCCGTTAAGAGCGGAGAGTTGAAAGCGGCGACTGAGCCAGAACTATGGCAGCAGGCCTACGATAAAAAAGTGATTGATGAGGCAAGCTTTGCACAATGGCAAGAAGCTGATGAGGCGCGCCGCGAAGCAGTGAAGGTCGATGATTTTGAAAAATCTGCGCTAGCGTGTCACACCTTATAAAGTAAAGAGTCCTTATGTTGATATTGTAACGTGTATTGGTCGATTTATTAATCAACGTATTACCTATAAAGCGATACCGCCGTTTTATGAAACACCGTTTTGTATAAACATAGCGTTACAACAGATCAATAAAAAATGGAAACAAACGGGAGCCAATGATGGCCGAAGAAAAAAAACAGGATCATGTCAAGCCAGTGAAAAAAATGGTACGTCCGGTGTTTGTCGTTGATGGGTCACGTACGCCATTTTTAAAGGCGCGGGGTAAGCCAGGGGCATTTAGTGCCGCCAACTTGGCCATGGGGGCGGGCCGACCACTGATGGCTCGCCAGGCATTTGAGGCGGGTGATCTTGATGAAGTGATCATGGGATGTGTGATGCCGGGCCCGGACGAAGCCAACATCGCGCGAATTCTCGCATTGCGTTTGGGGTGTGACAAACATGTGCCAGCGTGGACCGTGCAACGTAATTGTGCTTCGGGGATGCAAGCACTGGATTGTGCGGCGCAAAGCATAGCCTATGGCCGCGCAAATTTAGTGTTAGCGGGTGGTGTTGAGTCCATGAGCCATGCGCCAGTGTTACTGGCGGAAAAAATGGTGGCCTGGCTTGCAGCCTGGGGTAAGGCGCGCAGTATCGGGGCAAAAGTAAAAGCCCTGGGTCAGTTACGGGCAGCCCATTTAAAACCGGTGATTGGATTAATACGCGGGCTGACAGATCCGGTGGTGGGCCTAAACATGGGACAAACAGCCGAAATACTTGCAGACCGATTTGATATATCCCGTGAGGCAATGGACAGCTTCGCAGTGCGCTCGCATCATCGTTTGGCGGAGGCGCAAGAAGCAGGGCATATGTCGGAAATAGAAACGCTCTACGATACCCGTGGACATTTTTATAATGCTGACGATGGGCTGCGCGCCGATTCAGCGGTGGAAAAACTGGCAACGCTAAAACCCGTTTTTGATCGACCATTTGGTAAAGTTACCGCTGCCAATAGTGCCCAGATAACCGATGGCGCAGCGATGTTACTGCTGGCCTCTGAAGCGGCCGTGACAAAATGGAATTTACCCGTGTTGGGGCGGATTGTTGATAGTGAATGGGCCGGGCTAGACCCATCGCAAATGGGGCTAGGCCCCGTCCATGCAATGACACCGATACTTAAACGTCACAAAATGGCGTTAGACGACGTGGATTACTGGGAGATAAACGAAGCCTTTGCAACTCAGGTGTTAGCCTGCCTGGCCGCTTGGAATGAACCTCAATACTGCCGCGAAGAATTACACATTCGTGGAGTGATGGGGGAGCTTGACCAATCTCGTCTTAATGTTGATGGCGGTGGTGTGAGCATAGGACACCCAGTGGGTGCCAGCGGGGCGCGAATTGTGTTGCATCTGCTACACGTACTGGAAAGAAATAATGCCAAACGCGGCATGGCAAGCTTGTGCATTGGTGGTGGTCAAGGTGGTGCCATGTTGGTAGAGCGAGTGTAGATAACGGTTACAGACTAAAAAATTCAGTAGAAAAGGATACCCTGTGTGCAAAAGGGTCAGCCGCAGGGATGCGGCTGTTGAGCCTACATGGATGTATTTACAGCGTCTTTTGCACGCAGAGTATCCTTTTCATGCGTACCGGTAGTCACTGTTAGAGATTAATGAATCAGCAGTAACGCAAAGCCTGTTGAAGAGTAATTTGTTATAAAAAAACTTCACAATTATAAAAAGCCAGATGTAAAAAGGAATGAAAATGGCGTCAACAAAATATAAACATTGGCAGTTGAAAGCAGATTCGGACAATATCGCCTGGCTGCATTTTGATAAAGCTGATTCCGGTACCAATACACTGGGCCGGGAAGTGATTGATGAACTCAGTGCTGTGCTGGATGATATGGAAACTGAGCGACCACGTGGGTTGGTTATTCTCTCCGATAAACCCAATGGGTTTATCGCCGGGGCCGATATTCATGAATTTGCTCGTATAGAAAATATTGACCAGGCGCGTGAAGTGATTCGGCGTGGGCAAGGGGTCATCAACCGCATAGCACGTTTTCGATTTCCAACCGTGGCGCTGATACATGGGTTTTGCCTGGGGGGCGGGTATGAGCTAGCGCTGGGCTGTGATTATCGTATCGCTGACGATGACGTGACGACAAAAATTGGCCTTCCTGAAGTGCGCCTAGGCATTCATCCCGGTTTTGGCGGTGTCGCACGCCTGCCACAATTAATAGGGGCTCCCGCCGCTATGAACCTGATGCTATCTGGCCGGGCAGTTTCAGCCAGGGCGGCAAAAAAGATTGGCATGATTGACTACGCCGTTCCCCGTCGGCACCTCCATGAAGCGGCGTGCAGCCTGATTCAAAAACCACCCAAAAAATTAACCGCCAGTGGCTGGAAGGCAGCAACCAACCATGCTTTGATTCGCCCGTTATTGGCAAGATATTTGCGCAAGCAAGTGGCTAAAAAAGCGGCAAAAGAACATTATCCCGCACCCTACGCGATGATTGACCTGTGGGCAAAACACAGTGGTGATAGCTCGGCAATGCTGTATGGCGAGGAAGTGTCTTTGGCGCGATTGGTGGTAGGAGAAACCGCGCAAAATCTTATTCGAGTTTTTCTACTACAGGAAAAACTCAAATCATTAGGCGACAAAAAACAATTTGTTCCCAAACGTGTACACGTTATTGGTGGCGGTGTTATGGGAGGTGATATTGCCGCCTGGTGCGCCCTTCGTGGAATGCAGGTCACAGTACAGGATCGTGAAGAAGCAACATTGGCACGGGTGATTGAACGTGCCGCCAAACTGTATAAAAAGAAACTGAAAAAGCCCCGATTGGTTCAGGAGGTGTTAGATCGTTTAACACCTGACATCAATGGTTTGGGTGTTGCCCAAGCCGATGTGGTGATCGAAGCCATATTCGAAGACATTGATGCCAAGCAAGCACTCTATCGGGAAGTAGAGCCTAAAATGAAAGCTGGAGCATTATTGGCCACGAATACCTCGAGCATACCATTGGATACATTAAGTGATTGCCTGAGTGACCCATCACGCTTAGTCGGCATCCACTTTTTTAACCCGGTTGCGATGATGCAGTTAGTCGAAATCGTCACGGCTGAAAATACCAGCCCCGAAGTAGCCGCTAAAGCGGCTGCATTTACCCGCCACATCGACCGCTTGCCATTACCCGTAACGTCTACTCCTGGGTTTTTGGTGAATCGGGTATTAATGCCCTATTTATTGGAAGCCGTAGTGATAGAGTCCGAAGGTATCAGTGCAAAAGCAATCGATCAGGTAGCGCTTGATTTTGGGATGCCCATGGGGCCCATTGCATTAGCCGATACGGTCGGGCTGGATATTTGTCTGGCTGTTGCAGAAACACTATCGCGTACACTGTACAAAGACACCAAAGTAGAAGTGCCCGCGCGCTTACGCGCACTCGTTGAGAGTGGCAAATTAGGTAAAAAATCCGGACAGGGGTTTTATCATTATCCGGCTAATAAAAAGAGTAAGGCCGAAGCGTCTAATCCTGGTAAAGGGGAATATCGTCCTGCCGATATTCAAGACCGACTAATGATGCGCATGATTAATGAGGCGCGTGCCTGTCTGCGAGAAGGTGTGGTGAGCGATGCTGAGTTATTAGATGCCGGGATAATTTTTGGCACCGGTTTTGCCCCCTTCCGCGGTGGGCCAATGCATTATATTGAAGCCCAAGGCGTGGAACAGCTCATCAAGAAAATGCACCATTTGCATGAAAGCCATGGTGAACGTTTTAATCCCGATGAAAGTTGGTTGAGTACGACCTGATGCTATTCATCAGAGGCGCTCCAGTAATGAATGAGTCTGAAATAGAGCGGGCTCAGAAATTATCGACTGACAATGGGTTGACCCAAGGGTTAAAACAAATAGTTTTAACCCAATGAAACTGTTCAATAAATCATTTAAATAAACGTGTAAGGAAGAAAAATAATGGCAAAAGGGACGCTTGATGTAATACCGATTGACGTTGCCGGAAGTTTACATGGACTGTTTCAAGAACGTGTAAAGCGAACCCCTTCTTCAGTCGCTTATCGATACTATGATGCCAGCGCGTCAAACTGGAGTGAAGTAACCTGGCAGGAATCGGCACGACAGGTGGTGGCGATTCAGCAAGCCCTGCATAAAGAAGGGTTGGAGGTCGGTGACCGGGTTGCCGTTTTATTGCGCAACTCCCCTCAATGGTGCTTTTTTGAGCAAGCCGCTCTGGGGCTGGGATTAGTATTGGTGCCTCTATATACCAATGATCGTGCAGAAAATGTGGCTTATGTACTGCAAGATGCGGGCGTAAAATTATTATTAATTGAAGGCGACGAAGACCTTAAACAGCTGGCACCGATTAGCGCCCAGTTACAAGGCTTGCTACGGGTCGTTTCCGTAACGTCCTGCAAACAAACAACCAGCTTTGCCAGGCTAATCTCGTTAGAAGAATGGCAAATGTTAGACCAGCCGCCTGTATCTCTTCCTAAAGTGGATATCGATGCATTGGCAACGCTGGTGTATACCTCGGGGACAACCGGACGTCCGAAGGGTGTTATGTTGAGCCATCGAAATATTTTATTTAATACCTTTGCCGCCGTAGAGGTGTTTCCGATTTATGGTGAAGACAGAATGTTATCATTTCTGCCACTGTCACATATGTTTGAGCGTACCCTGGGTTATTACATTCCAATGATGACCGGCTGTCAGGTTGCTTTCGCACGTTCCGTGGAAAAATTGGCGGAGGACCTGGTGAGCCAGCGCCCCACGATCCTCATTTCAGTACCACGGATCTACGAGCGGGTTTACAATAAAATACAAGCACAGGTAGCCGAAAAATCGCCTTTTGCCAAAGGACTGTTTGAAAATGCAGTGGAAGTGGGTTGGCAGCGGTTTAATGAAGGAGGTGGCAGTAGTTTTCGTTGGACAGTATTAAAAAAATTGGTGGCCGACAAAGTCATGGCCAAACTCGGCGGGCGATTACGTCTGGCTATCTGTGGCGGTGCCCCATTATCACCAGAAGTCGCAAAATTATTTATTGGATTGGGGCTAAACCTTATCCAAGGCTACGGGTTAACTGAAACAGGCCCTGTTATTAGCGGCAACCCGGAAAACGATAATGACCCGGTCAGTGTAGGAGTGCCCTTGCCCGGTGTCGAAATTAAAGTGGGGGAAAACGATGAACTGTTGTCGCGAAGCCCGTCAGTAATGATGGGGTATTGGCATAATTCAGAAGCAACAGCGGCGATGATCGATAAAGAGGGCTGGTTACATACGGGAGACAAAGTTCGGGTTGAAAATAATCATATATACATTACCGGGCGTCTAAAAGAAATTATCGTGTTATCCAATGGTGAGAAAATTCCTCCGGCGGACATGGAACTTGCTATATGCCTAGACCCGTTAATTGAACAAGCCTTGGTAATTGGTGAAGGAAAACCGTATCTATCGCTGATCGTCGTTTTGGAATCAGAGGCCTGGAAAACTGCTGCAGAACAGCAAGGCTTTGATATTAAAAATGAAAGTGTAACGGACGAAAAAGCAGTGCAGTGCTGGGTTCTCGATCGTGTCTCCCATCAATTAAAAGACTTTCCCGGTTATGCAAAAGTGCGAGCCATCAGTATTTTGACAGAGCTGTGGAGCATCGAAGACGGCAGTATGACAACGACCATGAAGTTGCGTCGTAACGTTATTATTGGACAGAGCCAGGCCACGATAGAAAAAATGTACGAGGGTCACTAACATGGTGTCTTCTTCCGGCTTACCTTCAATATCAGCATCAGCATCAGCATCATCATCGTCATCAACATCGACCTCAGTTTCAACGCCTACCCTGCCTTCAGGGGAGCCGACAATTCGTGTGTTGGCCATGCCCGCTGACACCAATCCTTCGGGAGATATTTTCGGCGGCTGGATCATGTCCCAAGTAGATATCGCAGCATCCATTGTCGCCCACCGCCGAGCGCGCAGTCGTACAGTGACCGTCGCAGTAGATTCCTTTTTGTTCAAAAAGCCCGTATTTGTGGGTGATCTTGTCAGTTGTTATGGGAGAGTCACCAAGGTTGGAACAACATCAATCACCGTAATGGTAGAAGTTTATGCGGAGCGAAATCGCCAGGACACCGAAGTGATGAAAGTTACTGAAGCGACGCTAATATTTGTTGCAGTCGATGCTGAAGGAAAGCCCATGGTTGTTCCTGAACTCATGGCAAAGTAATCCCTCATTAATATTGTAAAATTTTCCTGAAGTTGCTGAGTCAGGCCTACTACTGGTACACGACCCATACCAGCATTCAAAAACGCCTGAAAAAAGCCCAAAAGGCCACACACCCAGGGCAATCGGGCTTAAATTACATGGCGATCACTCTGAGCAAGTAGGCATTATCCCAGCCCGCCTTTAAACGTTTTGTTTTTACACCAACCTTTGAGGTTTTCTCTCTTTTTATCAAGTTCAGTGCGATGTGCCTGATCACCGCAAGATTCGCGGCACTATGGCCTTTGCGCGCTCTGTTGCTGTCTTCATCAAAAGCAACATCAAGCACCCAATGCAAGTTGTTCTCAATGGCCCAGTGCGCTCGAACCGCGTGTCCGAGTTTGCCGGGGTCATCTGCACTGAGACTGCTGAGAAAATAGCGTGTCTCTTCGCTGACTTTAGCGCCCAACTCCCTTTTGGCAGTGACCGCAATAGTGCTCTGTAACCCTGGCCAGGTGTGGCGTGCTTTAAGCCACGCAATGTCGTCGGTTGCACGTATTGTGCGCGTTTCAATGCGACCATGTCCGCCATCGACCGTTTGCAGCGCAGGCTCTGGCGATAGACTGGAGGTGAAATAAGTGGTCACATCGTCGTGCAAACTGCCTTGATTCCCTTTCAAACTCAACACGTAGTCACCCTCTTGATGGATGATCTGCTGTGCGATTTTTTTCTGACACCCCATTGCATCAATCGTGACCACAGCACCCGCAATATCTAATCGGGAGAGCAGCTTCGGGATCGCCGTGATCTCGTTGGATTTGTCATCTACTTTCACCTGTCCCAATACCAGGCTGTTGTGACCCTATGAATCGCAGCCTTTTTTGAGGCCTTATCGATACTGCGTCTTAAACACTTGCCATCAATGGCAATGACTTCGCCTTTTGTTAGCTGAGCTAAATCCGCAACCCAACGGGAGAAACATTTGCTAAATTGCTCAGTATCAATCACTGCAAAAACATCACCCAAAGTATCATGGGAAGGAATGCCGTGGGTTAACCCAAGCTGTTCGGTAAACCAATCTTCTTTGGCTTTACCGAACTCCTCAACAGCCACCCAGTTGTCCGCCCCACAAATAACCGCACTTAGGGTGATAAAAAAAATATCCGGCAGTTCATGCTTCTTTTGCCGGTTGATGCGTGGGTCTTTTATGTTTGAAAAGTGATGGAGTATTGAGGCTGTCGGTGGCTTTGTCATCTGATACCATTCAAAGGGATAACTCTAATACCTTATCTAAATTCTGGTTTCAAGACCTTTTAAGCCCGATTGCCCTGTATTGGACAAGGCTAAGAGTTGACTTTCATATCTTTTACAGCCTACTCTATTACTTCGTCAAACTGTATACATTACCAAACTTAAATCAATGTTAGTTTTTCTATAATTAGCAGGTCTGAACTTGTTGTACAGGTTAATGGATGAAGTATTGTACAGATAGAAGGGATGAAGTTGATTTGTTATTAGCAAACAAAATTACCCAGCTATTGGGGAGTCTTCAGCAATTTTGCATTCTTCCAATATTTGGTGTCTTGGTATATGGCGTTAGTACTGCATCTGTTCTTTTGTTTATGGGGATGTATCTGACTTTTGCCTTTGGTGTGACTGTAGGATATCACCGCTACTTTTCTCATCGCTCATTTCAAACATCACGTGTTTTCTAATTTCTCTTAGCCTTGCTTGCATCTATGACGATGCAAAGAGGCCTGCTTTGGTGGGTGTCTCATCATCGTAATCATCATCGTAGTACCGATACGGTGAAAGATTGCCACTCTCCAGTTGCGCATGGTTTATATCGTGCGCATATGGGGTGGGTCTGGAACTGTTTTGACTATGATCCAAAATTAGTTAAAGATCTTATGCGTTATCCTGAATTAATTTGGATCAATAGGTTTTATATTCTACCAGCCATAATAACAATAATAGTTATCTTTATATTGGGTGAGTGGTTAGGAACTGATTCAACCACCACTATATCTGGTGGGCAATTTGTAACTTGGGGCTATCTTGTTCCTATGGCAGTATGTTTACACGCAACTTATGCTATTAACTCTGTTTGCCATCTATGGGGGTATCGAAGGTACGAAACCTCGGATAACAGTAAAAATAATTTATTGATAGCGCTGCTAATGCTTGGTGAAGGCTGGCATAATAATCACCATAAATTCCCATACTCTGCCAACATGGGTATTTCTCGTTATGAGATTGACATTGGGTATTTGTTATTAAAGTTTCTAGGGGTAATGGGTATTATATGGAATATAAAAACATATGAAAAAAGTGATATTGGAAAATAAAAAAATTACATTATTTTCTGTGGCTTTAGTGGTTTTGCCGTAAGTGATAAATTGCTATAAGAAAAAATTAGATTTCACTGGCGGGTTAACAATATCCGCAAAAGTTAATGTGACAGCATAAAATATGCTCTACTCAATCGGACAAGATTGTGAGAGTGGGGCGCCTTAATTTATATTTGTGTTATTCAACAATTTTATGCGGGGAAGAATCTCTTGTTGCCTATTAAAGATAGTTATGTTCTAAAATAAACATCTCCGCCCCAAGGGGTGAAGTATTTAGAGGAATCCACTCGCTCCGCATTGATTTGTTGCTCGTTCGCAGCAAGCTGTGGGCAATTGAACTCTCAGAGGGTCAAGTTTTCGGGGCTTAAGCAATGATAAGAAATATAAAGTCGTTTCGATCGTGGTTAGGGCCAAGAGACTCTAAGCAGCTTGTACCATCAAAAATTCTGCAAGTCGTTTCCAGCAAGCTGCCCCTTGGTATTGCTAATGAGCTAATTTCGGAAAATGTGAAAATTACCATATCTGGTCGGACTTTTCATGGTATTCAATTTTGGTTCAATTGGCTTGCTGCGAGCAAAAGTTGCTGCAGTGAAGGCTTGAGTTTAGAGCCGCTTGCTATGACTACCAATGATGATCGAGTTAAAATTAAGGCGATATTCTGCTGCATAAAAAATGGGCAAAAAGTATATTCTAGCCCCGTTATTTTTTATCACTGGGTGGCGGACGATAAAGTCGTAAGGGTGTGTACTTGCTGGAAAAATTATGAATTTATTTTTGGCTGGGCGACTCGCTCGATTTGGTTTCGTCCCTTTTTGTACGGTAAGATTTTTTGGCACCTCCGACACAAAGTAACACTCTAAATATATCATGCATAAACTATTTCATACATTATCTATTCAGTTTTCTGGGTTTATCACCAAGCTCATATCAATAATTCTAAAAGTTGGGGCGTTCATTACGCCAACATTGAGTAAGCGTTTGGTATGGCATTTGTTTTCTACGCCTTTCAAGGGGCCTGTACGTAAAAATATTTTGAGAGAAAAACTTTTTAGTCAGGCAAAAGTTTTGGATTTGAGTTTTGGGTCTAGTTTTGTAAGGACTTATTCATGGTCATGCAAAGGCAAAAGCTGCAAAGGTAAGATTCTTCTCGTTCATGGCTGGGGAGCATATGCACTTAGTATGGCTTGCCTGATTAATCCGCTACGCGAACTGGGTTATGATGTCATCTCATTTGACCAACCGGCACATGGTAAATCGCCAGGTCGTCAAACGGACTTACCTAAAATGGTTGATAGTCTTGATATTGTTATTACACAGTTAGGAGCTTTCAATGCCGCCATTTCTCATTCTTTTGGCGGCATTGTAATAACTAACTGGATCTCAAAAAATATAAACCGAGGGCAGTTCAATACGATAAAAAAGCTGGTATTAATCAGTGCGCCTAAAGATATGATGGCAACCATTAAACAATTTTCAAAGAAACTTGACCTTACCTCAAAACATAATGCACATATTGTTGAGCGTGTAGAAGCTATTACTTACCAACCGATTAATGATTTAACCATTACAGGCTTCTTAAAAGGAAGAGGCATTATGAATCTTTTGGTACATGATGAAAATGATACATGGGTACCACTATCAGATTCAATGCAAGCAGCCGAAAGAGTTGATAATGGAGAATTGTTCATTACATCAAAATTAGGACACACAAAGTTGATGTGTAGTGACTTGGTTATAGATAAAATTAAAATATTTATGTCAAATCATTAAAAATATCTTCGTGACTAAAAAGGAGGAGTGCAAGTGGAAAAAATAAAAGAAGTGTTTGATGTAATTGTTGTTGGTGCAGGGTGGTCAGGCCTTCTTTCTGCTAAATATTGTATTGGAGAAAATCTTCAAACCTTAGTGATTGAAGGTAGAGAAAAAATTGGTGGTGTTTGGGCCTATACTGATGATTGTCAATATGGTGGTGTTATGAAAACAACCGAGACAACGTCATCAAAGTGTATTACAGAAATATCTGATTTTCCTATGCCAGATAACTATCCAGATTTTCCCTCTCACTCACAGATTTATTCTTACCTGGAATCTTATGCATCGCACTTCTCAGTAATAGATAACATTATATTTAGCCAAAAAGTAACTAGCATTATAAAGGAAAATGACTATTGGCAAGTAACAACATCTGGAGGACAAAATTATTGGGCTAAAAATGTTATTGTAAGTTCAGGTGTACATCAGCATCCAAATGACGTTTCTGATAACCTTCGTTTCCGCAATTACGATGGTAAACTTATTCATAGTGCTGGCATAAAAGAGGTGTCAACAAATTTTTCTGATAAAAAAGTACTGGTTTGGGGTGGGGGAGAAAGCGCTAGTGATATCTCATTTGAGCTAAGTAAAGTTGCGTCAAAAGTTTATTTTTGTATTCCGAATGGTCAGTGGTTTGTCCCAAAGTTTGTTGATCGGTGGTACCCTTTTCCTAGCTCACAACGCAAGATTGTTGATCATCATTCATCTAGACTAAGGCTTTTACTTTCACCAACGCATAGGTATTCGCCCTTTGTAAGTCAATTTCTTAGGATTTCATTAGGGTTTAATGGACATGGTCAAAAAGAGTGGAGGACTACTGCACCCTATAATCGTTCATTTTTCAATAAAAGTGCAAATGTCCTTTCAGCAGTAAATTCTGGGAGTGTTAAAGCAAAGCGTGATGTTAGCTATTGCAATGGTAGAGTAGTCCATTTTACTGATAATACTTCCGCTACGTTTGACTACATTATTACTTGTTCTGGTTATAAAGCATCGTTCCCTTTTTTAAAGGCGTCTAAAGTTACATCAAATGTAAATCAGCAAGAATTGTTCAAATATATTTTCTATAATCAGGACCCAACGTTGGCTTTCGTGGGTTTTGTACGCCCAATTTTTGGTTCCATACCTGGCATTTCAGAATTACAAAGTCGATATGTCTCAAAAGTTATATCTGCTAAATGTAAGCTTCCAACTTTTAATCGGCGAAGTGAAATTATTAGCAAAGACATGAAATTTTGGAATCATCATTTTCGTTATACATCATTGCGCCTTACGGGGTTAGTTGATCATTTCATGTATACTAATCAACTTGCAAAGTTGATTGGTTGTTATCCTAATTTTAAGAAACTGCTAATATCCAATCCAGGTCGATGGTGGCAGGCAATTACTGCCCCGTGGAATGGTTGCCAGTTTTGGTTGAATGATGAACAGCAACATAGCCGCATTTTTAAAACACTGAAGCAATATGATGATAATCGACTTACACAGATATACATTTATCTGGTTCTTTCGCCAATACTCCCTTTTATAAGCTTATTTTCATATTTAAGAATCATGATTAAGGAGTCTACCATTTTCCGTAAGTAAAATTCGGCATAGATCTGGACGTGCGCTACTAACGCATCCGGGTTCTAATAGCGATAAAGTTGGCCAATGGTGGGTGCAGGAAATCAGTTGTTCTAGTTTGTTGTATGTGTGAATATTTTATCGTTATCTAAAATGTAACGAATGGGCAAGTTGTTTATCACGGTTTTTAAATTGTGTGGAATCAATAAAAAAGAAGAGATATTTTGGTTGCCCAGGTAAATAATCTTTAGTTGCTAGTGGCACACTAATAATCAATACCATTGAGTGGAAAGTATCAAACTTGGAAAAATTTCTGACTAAGACCACAACAACTAATTCTTTAAATAAGCGTAAATATACAGCCATGAATAAATCTTTAAAAAATGTGCTTAGAGTTTCTACTTTATTTTTCCCCCTGTACGCTGCATCATGTACTGCGCTTTATATCGAAAATGGTGGGGACGTTTTATCTGCACTGCAAGCTGGATTCGCTGTTACGGCAGTAAAATTTGTTGTTTCATATCTACATAGTGTATTTTGGTATCAGCGAAAAAGTCAATTTGGAATGGTCACGAAATAACAGCACAGCTTAACGGCACACCCATGATAAGCCCTCACAAAGGGTACAATAACTGTAATGAAAACGGATAAATATTTTTTAGTAGTGATTTCTTTATGATGGGTGTCCAGTTTACTTCAGTTTAACTTCCGGAAAGATACAGAGCGAAGCGGAGTAGCTTTATTTTGCCCGAGTGCATGTGGTTATTAGCTACTTTGACCTTCGTGGGATATAGAAAAGGACATGTAACCGCTTTTCTTGTTAATATCTGCTGAGTGGACATCCATCGTATGTATGGAAACTTTTGAAAAAATAGTAACTCTTTAGGTAACTTATTAGTAACGCCCTAATCCATTTTTTCCGTGTTAAGTGGACATCCAACTGACGTATTGACATCAAATTGAATCAAGCACAATATCCTCGCCTAATGGAATCAATAGTGATTAAAGGACTTAACCGTGCTATAACCCCGCTATATTCAAGTCTCACTAGAGGCTGCGCCCTACTATCACTGTGTTTACCGACGTGTTTCTCGATAAGTTGAGCTGATTTTTATGTGCGTCGATCAAACGTCAGGCAATAATTATGAACATCGTCGCCAGTGGGTGGAAAACAAGCGAAGCACAATATCTGAAAATATCCCACCTATATTGAATCGATTAAACATCGAAACGAAACACTGCTTATATCTCACTAAAAACTTTGAAAGCCCCTTTAAAGGCCTTATCAGATCCGTCGAAAAGCCCAAACAAGATTGCCAAAACTCGGTTATGAACGAACGCCGGTGATAAATGGCTGTAAGCAGCACCTTCCTATCTGACGAAAACTTAATCTCTACACGAAATCACTACTATCAGCCTACGCTGAGGGACAAGCTTGATTTATGACTTTGTAGCACCACCACTCTCAAAATATTCACCGAAAGATAACAGTGGTATCAGGAAATATTTTGTTGTTGTGTCACTTTCTAAACGTGGATGTCGTCTTTACTCTTTACTAAGCGCCTTGTTATGCGTGAATTTGTAATGTACACTATTGCGTACATGTACGGAAATGAGGTTATTATCATGAAAGCACTTAGCTACACCGCCCTTAGAAACACGCTAGCCAAAACCATGGAAAAAGTTTGCGAAGACCATGAACCTATTGTTATTACACGAAAAAGTGAAGGCGCCGTTGTGATGCTTTCTCTCGAGGACTATGAGTCTCTAGAGGAGACTACCTACCTACTACGAAGCCCAAAAAACGTTAAAAGGCTCTTTGAATCCATCTCCCAGCTCGAAGCAGGCAAAGGACTCGAAAAGGACTTGGACGAGTGAAACTCATATTCTCGGAGCACGCCTGGAACGACTACCTTTACTGGCAAAAAACCGACAAAAAGATTCTAAAGCGCATCAACCTATTGATAAAAGATGTGCGGCGCTCCCCATGCGAAGGTATAGGCAAACCAGAACCATTAAAGCATGCCTTGTCTGGCTATTGGTCCCGGCGCATCAATGACGAGCATCGCTTCGTCTACAAGGTAAGCGATGATTCTTTGTTCATCGCTCAACTCCGATACCATTACTAACCCTCCCTTCGCGTATAACGTTAGAATTGACTTGACGGTTTTACCGTCTGCCAAAAACTCGGTTATGAACGAACGCCGGGGATAAATGGCTGTAAGCAGTACCTTCCTACCTGACGAAAACAAACCTACGCGAAATCTGCACTATAAGCCTGTGCTGAGAAATACGCTTGAGCATGATTCTTGATTTTGGACTTTGTAGTAACGTCCCTCTCAAAATATTCACCATTCAGTAAAATTTTCACCGAAAGATAACGGTGATATCAGGAAATATTTTTTTGTTTTGTCACTGTTTAAGCTTGGATATCTTCTTTACTCTTTACTTTTATTTATACCCAAGGCTTTACATCTACACCAGATACAAACTCAGCATATTGCTGTTCTAGGGATTTCAATTTTTCTTCTTTGCTATTTTTTTCAAGCTCTAGAGCTTCGTATTTGAATTTCAGTGCAGTATATTGTGCACTTATAGAACGGCATTTTTGCTGGTGTGTTTCGCAACCAAACCAACCATGTAGTCCTGTTAATGCGCCGCCGACTAAAGCCATATAACCTGTAATATCATCGAATCTATTACTGATGATTGCGGCACCACCTAGGAAGGCTAATAAGGAACCTCCGCCAATAAGGAAAACATTGGGTACGCGTAGTATCCTTAGCCAACGATCATAATCGTTAGTCTTACTTTGACATTCAGAAATTCTATTTTTAATTATCTCTTCCATTCCTAGATCCTAAAAAATATAACGGTTTTATACCTAGTATTTTTTCAAAGGCTGAATTTGTGTTGGAGTGAAATGGAACACAAATTCAGCAAGCATTGTCGAATGCTTATTTGAAATCTCAGGGGCTTTATGCGCTACGTGGGGGCTGGGGGTTAGAGACCACCGGTTACCCGATTAGCTTTTTTATTAATGGAGCTTTACTTTTAAGACTTTATTTAGAAGTTTAAAATGTTTATCAAGAGAGTATATCTTACAATTATTTTGTTTGGCATTTTGTGCAATTATTAAATCAGGAATGCCAACCCCATTTGCTCCTGATTTTAAGCATTTAACTTGTAACTGAATGATTTCTTTCCAGTGAATGTCTAATGGTGTTTGATTTACTTCATTGAGCAATTTAATAACTTCCGTTTGTTTTTTTATTTTTAGATACGGTATTAATTCTGCTAGGATAATTTCATTAGTAACAATAAGGTTTTCATCTATTAAAATTTCTAGATCACTGGAGTTTTTACCATCTTGAAAATAATCTATCCAAATTGAAGTATCTACTAATACCATTATTAAGGACGACCTCTTATTTCATCAAGATCAATATCTATATCAATTTTTCCTTTATATTTTTTAAGATTGGAAATTTTTGATTTTCTTACCAGCTCTTCAAGCGCTCTAACGATAACACCAGTTTTTGTAGGTGTGCGAGTTATTTTCATTGCTTCATCGAGCAAGTCCTCTGGCAAGTCAAGGGTGGTTCTCATAATGCTTCTCCTATGATATGCATACGATTGTAGTATATCATGCATATGATTTCAAGAGGCTAACGCTGAGTTCACCAGGCTGATAAGTTGCGTGGCTTTTGTGGCATTATGCGAAGCGCGACTCTTAAACAGACGCCCACAATTACGATTGACATACTACCAACCAAGATCAACATATTTCAATCAAGGAAATATCCTGGTTAAAGGAGTTAACCATGCCAAAACCTCGTTATTATTAGTATTAGGGGACAGACCTATTGCCCTATTGCCATTTGCGTGGGGAGGCTGATTAGTTGTCAGTCCTTACCCGATTTAGAAATTATTTTAGGTTATTTAACTTTTCCATAAACACACCATCTGAACCAAATTTAAAACATTTCCAGAGATTTACATCGACATTCTGTTTGCTGAGTAAGGTTGGAGTATATCCTTTAACCAAAAGTGCTACATTTTGATAAGTGTTTGCGGAATAAGAGCCCATCTTAACTATTCCTCCGGAAATTGCCCTGATATCTTTAAGATCATAGTCCATTTTTTTAAAGTACCAGAACATGCAGTTTGCTTCTGCAAATTCCAATAATTCATCGGGTTTTAAATTGCTATTTTTTACACTATTATTTGCCGTTGTGCATGTAGTCACTAGTGAAAGAGTGATAAATAAAAGTGACAAACGATAACTTTTCATTTACGAAGCCTCCCAAAACAGTACTTTGTTTGCAGCGCCGCCATATCCCTTCCACAAACAACGAGAACCATCCCATAGATCAGCATGGCCAGTGGCATCAGACCATCCTGTAACTACGAGTACAATAATTCCTTTTCTATCTTTTAGTTTTCCTTTATATTAAAAAGGTTTAATTTCCTCTGGCTTACCATATTTATCAATTAAGTGTTTTACCAGTATTCGTACACGAAATATGTACCACTGTTTGTTTTTTCCAGATGAAACTTGAGACTCGACTTTTCCATTAGGATTTATATCTTTAAAATATGGAACCAAATGAATTCCACCGGTTCCATTTAATGCCTTAGAAACCCTTGTAGCACATGCATTGCTAAAAACACCGATATCGTAATTTAGCTCTGCCTTTCCGCCAATTTTCTTAAAAACATAACCTGCTTCCTGTATTGGGTAATGAGACTTTAAGACTTCCCATTTAGGCATCTTATTCATTTATTCCCCTCCAAAATAGTTTGTGAATATTTCTAACGTTTGAAATAAGTGGAGCTGCGCTTTTTGTAGCGTCCAAGCCCACGTTGTTTGTGGGCGAGCTTGATTGATTTGGTGCGCCCAGCATGGGCGTGAACTTATGAGGTGAAAGTCCTCTGTAAGAGATTCGCCTGTCTATTTATAGACAGTATAATTACTAGTCGACGGCAACTGCAAGCCCGCGAGGTGTTGTGGGGAGGAAGCCTGAGTACAAAACTGCGCCCCTTACGAACGGCGAATTCAACTCCAAGCGCACCACTTAGTCAGCAGTTAAAAACCTCATCTGGAGTTCGGCCCAGCAAAGGTTGCTGAATAAACACGTCGAAGAATGGCGACTGCGTTTGATGAATATTAGATGGTTTATGCGCATTTTGAATGAAACCATTGCCCGCAAAGCGAACAAAGAAGACGGCTGCATAGGTGGTTTCTGGGAAGGTCGCTTTAAATCCCAAACTTTACTTGACGAGCCAGCCCTAGCCGCCTGTTTAGCTTATATTGACCTTAACCCTATTCGTGCAGGCATTGTAAAAACACCCGAAGGATAGGCTTACACCAGCATCCAGAAACGCCTAAGTAAAGTCCAGAAGGCGGTACAGCCTCACCAGCCTCAACAACAAGAAAGTCAACTACTCATTTTTGCTGGGAACCCCAAAGAAGGTATGCCCAAAGGTTTGCCCTTTCGGTTAACGGACTATCTGGAGCTGGTTGATTGGACGGGCCGAATACTTAGAGATGATAAACGGGGTGCAATACCTAAAAACAACCCACCTATATTGAACCGATTAAACATCGAGGCGAAACACTGGCTATATCTCACCAAAAATTTTGAAAGCCCCTTTAACGGCCTTGTCGGCTCCGTCGAAAAACTCAAACAAGTCTGCCAAAAACTCGGCTATGAACGAACGCCAGGGATTAATGGCGGTGTTTTTCAAGGTAGTTGTCGCCTTTTTTAATTACGCAGCTTCTTTTCGCTCTTCCTTCTCTGGGTTCAATGTCACACTGCCCACTGGATTCCAGTCACGTGTGTT